>JALYVS010000009.1 GCA_030853115.1 Actinomycetota bacterium | reverse complement strand
ACCAGGTCCTGCGCGAACTGCAGATCGTCCTGGCCGTCATCCTCGGCACCTGCCCGCTCTGCCGTCAGCCGGTCACCATCGGCGGACTGGAAGCCGCCCTGTCCGCGACCTAACAAAGTACTACTAGATCGTTGATCGGTATTTCCTGGCTGGTGGGAGGGCCCTGCGGCGACACGCTGCAGGGGTACGTGACTGCCGTTTCTTGATGAAGACTTGTCCGGGCGCCTGCTCAGGCGTGGCCGTTCTCGCTGAGCACGGTCCGCAGCGCTTGCCTGAGCCCGGCCGCTCCAGCGTCGCCCAGCGTCGCCGTGAAGTCCCGCTCGGTCTCGGAGTACCGGTTCTCTGCCTGCCGGTATACCTCCCAGCCGTGGTCGGTGAGCGCGATGATATTACGTCGCCGGTCTTGTTCCGAGGGCCTGCGCGCGACGATCCCCTGGCGCTCGAGCGCGTCAAGGAGCGCGACCATCGAGGTGCGGTCGACGCCCAGCACGGCCGCGGCTTCCTGCTGTGATTGCGCCTCCCCGCTTGCGATGACCCTGAGCACGCCGAGGTCGCGCACGGTCACCCCCACGTCGGCGAGAGCGGCCTGCGCTCGGTGCTCCAACGCGAGGTGCGCGTGCTTGAGGAGATAGCCGAGCACGTCGTCACGCGCGCGGACCCGGCCCGCTGCTTCAGAACCCGGCCTCGACACCCCTCGATAATACCAGTAGACTGACCGTCAGCACTGCTGATGATTTGTCATGATGACGAAAGGAACACGATGATTCTCGTCACCGGAGGGTCCGGGTTCATCGGCTCCCACACCGTCCGCGCGCTGCACGGCCTCGGCGAGCCGAGCGTCGTGATGCAGCGCCGCATCGGCCAGGTCCCCCCGCATCTCGCGGACCTGCCCGTCGTCGCGGAGCAGGCCGACGTCGCCGACCTGGACTCGCTGCGGGCGATCGGCGAGCGCCACGAGATCACCGGCATCGTCCACCTCGCGGGCTACCCCGCGCCGCGGGGCACCGCCGGGGGAATCGAGGCCACCCAGGGCCTGCTCGACGGGCTTCTCAACCTCGCCCGTGCCGCCGCGGAATGGGGCGTGCGCCGCGTCAGCCTCGCCAGCACGCTCGGGGTCTACGGCGGCATCGCGCATAGCGGCCCGCTGACGGAGGACCTGCCGGTGCTGCTGACCGCCCCGCACCCGATCCCCCGGTCGAAGAAGATCGCCGAGCTCCTCGGGGAGCAGCTCGCGGAGGCGACCGGCACGGAGATCGTCAGCCTCCGGATCTCCGGCACCTGGGGCCCCCTTGGCCACGAGGACCCGTTCTTCGCCGCGCCCGCGCTCATCCACGCGGCAGCCAGCGGCAAGCCCCTGGACCTGTCCGCCCTGCTCATCCCGCCGCACCTCGGCGACGGGCTCGACCTGTGCTACGTCAAGGACACCGGCCGCGCGATAGCCCTGATCCAGCTCGCCGGGCATCTCCAGCACCGCACCTACAACATCGCGTCCGGGCGGGTGACCACGAACGCAGAGGTGATCGCAGCCATCCGCGAAGCCGTGCCTAAGGCCGCACTCGACCTCCCGGCCGGCGCCGGCCGGCCAGGCGCCGCTCTTGACATCACCCGGCTCCGCCAGGACACCGGGTTCGAGCCGGAGTACGACACCGTCCGCGCAGCCGCCGGCTACATCGCCTGGCTCAGGGCGGGCAACGAACGCTGACCCGCACCGGCGGCAGGCCCGACGACCGGAACATCCCGTTTCGCGCGCCAGGCCGCCGCGGGCCGGGAAGGCCGCCGGAAGTCACCGACGCCGAGCTCGCCTGCCTTGCGCTGGCTGGCCGGCGCCACCCCGGCGACCGCGGAGCTGCTGCGGCTGACGGACGCCACCCCGGTCCCGTGCGGCACCTCCGCCCTCACCGCGAAACGCTCCGACCTGTTCGGGCACGCCGGCTACGGGTAAAGCCCGAGCCATTCGCGCTGGTACTGGGGCGCCAAGCTGCTGATCATCTGCACCTGCGACGGGACCGCCACCGGGTTCAGCCTCGCGAACCCGAACCCGAACCCGAACCCGCACAGCGAGCGGGACCAGACCCGGCAAGCCCCGGAACGCCAGCCCGCGAACCGCCCGGCGCCCGGCACCGCCGTCGTCACGGACAAGGCCCTGTCCGGACAGGGCACCAAGGAGTTCTTCGCCAGCGACAGCCTGGGACTGACCCGTCCGCCCGCAAGGACGGCAAGCAGCCGCGCCCGTTCCCGAACTGGCTCCGCCAGCGGGTCAAGGCCGTCATCTGGACCCCTATCGCCTACGACCACGCATGACCTGCCCGCATGTTCCGTCAACGATCAAGGGGGGCACCTTGATCAGATGTTGCCGGTCAGGCCCCAGCGGCGGCGGATGGAACGATCGGCCATGCTGAACAGCGTATGCACGAGAATGCCGATGACCAGGATGACGATGATGATGGCGGTCGCGCTCTGCATGTCGGCCTGGTCCTGGTCGGTGGACAGCAACACGCCCAGCGACGGCTGGTTGGCGATGATGACGAGCAGTTCGCCGGCCATCAGGCTGCGCCAGGCGAACGCCCAGCCCTGGCGTAGTCCGCCCACCACCGAGGGCAGCGAGGCCGGCAGGATCAGGTGCCGGTACAGCGAGAGCCCGCGCAGTCCCATCGTCGCGCCGACCTTCAGCAGCAGCGGCGGGGTGTAGTCCACGCCCGCGATCAGTCCGTTGGCGATCGACGGCGCGGCGCCGAGGACGATGACGAACAAGATGGTGTTGGTGTTGATGCCGAACAGGATGATCGCGAACGGGAACCAGGCGATGGACGGCATCGTCTGCAGGCCGGTGATCAGCGACCCGAAGGCCGCCCGCAGCGGCCGGATCCTGGACACCAGGGCGCCGATGACCGCGCCGATGAGCACGGCCAGGGCGAAGCCGATGACCGCGCGCTCCAGCGTGGTCCTGATCGCGTGCCACAGCTGCCCGGTCTTGAGCTGATCCCCTAGGTTAGCCAGCGTTCCCCCCGGCCCGGGAAAGATCTCTTTCTTCCAGCCGCTGAGGTGGATCAGCTGCCAGATCGCCAGCACGATGACGACCGCGAGCACCTTCGGCCACAGCGCTGCCCACACCCGCTTCGCCAGCTTGCGGCTCCGCTGACCATCGGGGTCTGACCCGGGCGCCTCGAGGGATTCGAGCCAGGCCAGCTTCTGCTCGTACGCAGGCAGTGTGCCTGAGTTCTCAGCGGTCATCGCGGCTCATCTCCTCGCGCAGCCGGTCGGTGATCTGCGTGGCCAGCTCCGCGACCGGCGCCGAGTCGATCCGGCGGGGACGCTCGATGGGTACGGCGAACTCGTCGACGACCCGGCCCGGGCGGCTGCTCAGCAGCACCACCCGGTCGCCGAGCCGGACCGCTTCCTGCACGTTATGGGTCACGAAGATGACAGTTAGCTCCCGGGCCGCACAGATACGGTCGAGCTCGCCGTGCAGCATGTCCCTGGTCATCGCGTCCAGGGCGCCGAACGGCTCATCCATCAGCAGCACGTCGGCGTCCTGGGCCAGCGCCCGCGCCAGCGCGACCCGCTGCCGCATGCCGCCGGAAAGCTCATGCGGCCGCTTGCTGCCGAACCCGCCCAGGTGCACCGTCTCCAGCAGCTCGGCCGTCCGGCGCTGCCGCTCGGCCTTACCGGTACCGCGGGCGCGCAGCGCCAGCTCCACGTTGCCCGCGGCGGTGAGCCAGGGGAACAAGGCGGACTCCTGGAACATGAACGCCACCCGGCCACCGGAGGTCGACACCTCCCCGGTCGTCGGCTCCTCCAAGCCGGCGACCAGGGCAAGCAGCGTCGACTTGCCGCAGCCCGATGCGCCGATCAGGCAGGTGAATTCTCCCGCCGCGACGTCAAGCGAGACCTGGTCGAGCGCGCGTACGGCCGAGTCGCCCCGTCCGAATACCTTGGACACGTTCGCCAGCCGTACTGACGTCGATACCGGGGGCGCTGCCTTGCGGTCGGTTACCGCCACGGAACTCACCTGCCTCACTATGTTTAAGAGCTGACCTGTGATTCGCCGGCCGCGGCCAGCGCCGTGTTGAGCAGGCTGAGATCAAAGATCGCGCTCAGGTTGACTGGCTTGAGCAGGCCAAGCGAGGTGGCCTGCGACGCGTCGGCCGTCAGCGAGGACGCATCGGGGTCATCGGTGAACGTGATCTCCTTGAACGCGGCCGCGACGAGGCTCGCCTTCAGCGGCTTGCCGGTGTAGGAGCCCAGCTCCGTGTTCGCGTCGGCCTGCGCGGCCGTGGGGCTGGACTTGATGAAGTCGTTCGCCTGGACCTGCGCCTTAACGAGATCCGCGACCACCGCGGGATGCGCGGACAGGAAGCTCTGCGTCACGACAAGAATGGTGGTGACGCCTGGCTCGGACAGCAGGACCGTCCCGCCGTCCTTAACCATCTCGCTGTCATAGGGCGCGGGCTCAGAGCCGCCCGCCACCTGCCCGGACTTGAACTCGAGCACCGCGGCCGAGTTGGGCGTCGTCGGCTTGATGAAGGCGTCGCCGCCACCGGTCGTGCTCGTGGTCACGCCATTGTGCTTCAGCCAGTAGCGCAGGGCTACGTCCTGGGTATTACCCAGCGACGGCGTAGCGAGCGTCTTGCCCTTGAGCTGGGCGGCCGAGGTGATGCCCTTCGAGACCACCACCGAGGCGCCGCCCGTGGCGGCCCCCGAGATGATCTTGATGGCACTGCCGCTCGACTTCTGCCAGGCGTTGATGGCCGGGTTCGGTCCGACATAGGCGGCATCAAGCTGGCCGGCCAGCAGAGCCGTGGTCTCCTGGGTGCCAGTGCTGAAGGCGGTGGGCTTCAGCGTTCCCGCGGAGCCGAGGGCCTTGGTGAAAAAGCCTTCCTTCAATCCGACCAGAGCCGAAGCGTGCGTGATGTTGGTGAGGAAGCCGAGGCGAACCGTTACCGACGCCCCTCCCCCGGCGCCGACGGTCGAGTTCGTCGTGGCCCCGGACGATGATGATGACGACGCGGAGGACGAGCAGCCGGCCAGCAGGACAGCGGCGCCGATCATCGCGGCGGCAGTAACACGTCGCATCTAGTTTCCTTAAGGATCAATTACTATCGTTTTTATAGGAATTACGGGCCAACTATACATGAGCCAGGCAGTGCAGAGAATGGGGCCGTGGCGCGCTGCTACCGGGTTGCTACCCGCGAAATCAGTTGCCTACGTCGCTCGAATCCTGGAGCGTAACCCCCGCCACCACCGCGGGGAACTTAGCCAGGCATTTTTCCAGCTGCGCTACGTCCGCGTCGCTTGCTTGGTTGATCTGATAGGTCAGCTGCTGCAGAGCGTAGGGAGAATGAAGGTCCGACGGAAGGGCCTGCGGGGACACGGCCGGTACCTTAGCGCAGGTGGTGCGGACGACCAGCTTCTGAGCGACGGGCGTGCCGTCGCGGAACGAGACGACGGCCTGCCGCTGTCCCAGCGCGGCGTCGAACCGCGAACAGCCAGCCAGCGCGGTGACCGTGGCCACCGCGGCGAGCG
The DNA here is from genome assembly GCA_030853115.1 of Actinomycetota bacterium. Lineage (GTDB taxonomy): Bacteria > Actinomycetota > Actinomycetes > Streptosporangiales > Streptosporangiaceae > Palsa-504. The sequence goes on along the minus strand of JALYVS010000009.1, from coordinate 33,357 downwards.
CCATAGCCACGTCGGCCCGGCGACGGGCTCCGCTCGCAGGCCCGTCGCCGACTACGCCGGGTAGTACACGCATGATGCCAGCCTAAGGGCAGCCGTCGGCTAGTACGGTATCGGCAGGGATATCTACCTGGAGGAAATGTGGCCGGCCGGATCGAAGACTACGCCATCGTCGGCGACATGCAGTCGGTCGCGCTGATCTGCACGGACGGCTCCGTGGACTGGCTGTGCCTGCCGCGCTTCGACTCCGAGGCCTGCTTCGCGGCCCTGCTCGGCACCCGGGACCACGGCCAGTGGCGGATCGCTCCGGCCGGGGCGACCGGAGCGTCCGGGGCGAGCAGGCAATACGCCGGCGATTCCCTGATCCTGCAAACCCGGTGGGAAACACCGGACGGCGCTGTCCGGGTGAGCGATTTCATGCCGCCGCGCGACGATGATGACGCTCCTGTCCTGGTTCGCATCGTGGAGGGCATGAGCGGGACTGTCGACATGGAGGTCACGCTAAGGGTGCGCCTCGGGTACGGGTCCATCACGCCCTGGCTGCGCAAAACCAGGAGCGGTATCAGGGCGACCGCGGGTCCGGACGCGATCTGGCTGGATTCGCCGGTGAGCCTGACCGGACGGGAGATGGCGCACACCGCGACCTTCAGCGTCACCGCGGGCGACCAGGTTCCCTTCGTGCTCACCTATATGCCCTCGCATAAGGGGGCACCCCCGCCGCTGGATCCCTTTCATGCCCTCGAGAAGACCAGGCAGTTCTGGGATGACTGGGTGTCGCACTGCACGTACCAGGGCAGCTACCGCGATGCGGTGGTCCGGTCCCTCATCACGCTGAAGGCGCTTACCTACTCACCCACCGGCGGCATCGTCGCGGCCGCTACCGCCTCGCTGCCTGAGGATATCGGCGGCGTCCGGAACTGGGACTACCGGTTCTGCTGGCTACGCGACGCCACGATCACCCTGGAAGCCTTCCTGCGCACCGGGTACCTCGCAGAAGCAAAGGCCTGGCGGCAGTGGCTGGGCCGCGCCATCGCCGGGGACCCGGAAGACATCCAGATCATGTACGGCGTGGCCGGCGAACGCCGGCTCACCGAGTGGGAGGCGCACTGGCTTCCCGGGTATGAGGGTTCGGCGCCGGTGCGAATCGGTAACGCAGCGGCCGATCAGCTTCAGCTCGACGTATACGGCGAGGTCATCGACGCGCTCGAGCTCAGCTGGCGGTCAGGACTGCACGATGACGAGCACACCTGGTCACTGCAGCGCTCGCTGCTCGGGTTCCTCGAACGGCACTGGGCCGAGCCCGACGAGGGCCTGTGGGAAGTACGCGGCCCGCGACGCCACTTCGTGCACTCCAAGGTCATGGCCTGGGTCGCCTTCGATCGCGCGGCCAGGTACGCCGACGACCTCGGCGAGCACGACCTGGCGGCCGGCTGGCGGGACACCTGCGACACGATCAAGCGCGAGGTGTGCGAGAAGGGCTACAACCCGGAACGGGGTGCCTTCACCCAGTACTACGGCGCGACCGAGCTTGACGCCTCCGTCCTGCTCATCTCCGACGTGGGCTTCCTGGGCGCCGATGACCCCAGGGTCATCTCCACCATGAAGGTACTGCAGCGGGATCTGGTGCAGGACGGCTTCCTGCGCCGGTACGAGCTGCCGCCCGGCGGCACGTCGGCGGTGGACGGGCTGGCCGGCTCGGAAGGGGCCTTCCTGGCCTGCAGCTTCTGGCTGGCAAACGCGCTGGAGCTGAGCGGCCGCCATGACGAGGCGATCGAGCTGTTCGAACGGCTGCTCGCACTGCGTAACGACGTGGGCTTGCTGAGTGAGGAGTATGATCCCCGCTATGGTCGGCTGGTGGGAAATATGCCGCAGGCCTTCAGCCATGTGCCGCTGGTGCAGACGGCGCTTAACCTCGCGGGCCACGCCGAAGAACACCGGCGGGGGGTAGTTGGGGACCAGCGCCGGAGCGTGTCAGGCTAAGCGGGAACCAGCAACCGGCAGGCGATCGGCAATCCAGACGGTCAGGCGATTATGCCCTCAGCTCGTCACATTCTCATCGTCAACTCTCGCAGCGTGCACCAGCCGGTCTTCGTGATCGGCACGCCGCACTCAGGAGCGGACCTGCTCGGCCGGGCCCTGAAGGCATCCAAGGGCTTTCACCTCACGATCGGCCAGCCCAGCGTATTGCGGGTGGTATACGCCTTCGCCCGCAGGCCGTCCATGTACCAGGGCAGGACGCAGGCCGCCGCCACCGTGATCCGTGATGCCTTCGCTCAGGGCTGGCAGGTCAACGCCCACAGCTGTCTGGATTGCACGCGTGAATGCCGGTCCGCGGCCGGGCTGGCCGAGGGTGCCGCCGGGCCGTGCGCGGAGCTCAGAGGGCTGGAAACCTACGGGGACGCGAGCCCTGACCTCATCTACTGCGCGGAGGCGCTCACCTACGCGTTCCCCGACGCGCGGATCGTCCAGGTCGTCAGGGACGGCCGGGACGTGGTGGCCAGCATGCTCGCCGACCCGGTGGTGATGTCCTGGTACAGGCCGAGTTTCGTGAACGTGGACACCGAGTTCCCCAACCCTTTCTTCGGCGTCGAAACCGAGGAAGACCGGGAACTGTGGCCCCGGCTGTCCCCGGCCGGCCGGTGCATGCTGCGCTGGCGCTGGTCCGTGCGCCTGGCCGCGCAACTGCACCACAGCCGGCCTGCCGGGCAGCTGAAGACCATCCGCTACGAGCACCTGATGGGCAAGCCGGATGAGGCCCTGGCCGACCTGTCCCGCTTCGCCGGTACCAGCGTGCAGGCAGCCGAGATCCGCGACCAGGCCCGCGCCGTCCGGGGCCGCGGCCGCTCTCGGCGCTCACCCGCGTACGAGGGCTCGCTGAGCCCCGAAGACATCGCGGAGGTAGAAAAGATCGGCGGCGAGGAGCTCCGCCGTCTCGGCTACGCCCTCCCCTAGGCTCTGCTTCGCCGCGTCTGGGCCGGTACGGGCTAAGCGGCCTGGCCTGCGAACTGAGTGTGGTACAGGTCGGCGTAGAGGCCGCCGGCCGCGAGAAGCTCTTCGTGCGTGCCGCGCTCGGTGATCCGGCCCGCATCGACGACCAGGATCTGGTCGGCCTCCCTGATCGTGGAGAGCCGGTGCGCGATCACCAGCGAGGTCCGGCCCGTCAGCGCCGTTTTCAGCGCACGCTGCACGGCGGCCTCGGACTCAGAGTCCAGGTGCGCGGTCGCCTCATCGAGCACGACGACGGACGGGGCCTTGAGCAGCAGCCGGGCTATGGCGACGCGCTGCTTCTCCCCGCCGGACAGCCGGTAGCCGCGGTCACCCACTACGGTGTCCAGGCCGTCGGGCAAGCTGGCGATCATGTCCCAGATCTGGGCGGCCTCGCACGCACCGATGAGCTCGAGCTCGGTGGCCGAAGGCCGTGCGTAGGTGAGATTGGCCCGGATCGTGTCGTGGAACAGGTGCGCGTCCTGAGTGACCACGCCGACCACGTCGTGCAGGGACTCCATGGTGACGTCTTTCACGTCGTAGCCGCCGATGCGCACGCTGCCGTCGTTCGGGTCATACAGCCGCGCGGCGAGCGCGGTGATCGTGGTCTTGCCCGCACCGGACGGGCCGACCAGGGCGGTCAGCTGGCCGGCCGGCGCGCGGAAACTCACCCGGTGCAGCACCCCGGGGGCGTCCTGTCGTTCCGGCGCGGGCAGGGCGATCGATTCCAGCGAGGCAAGCGATACCTCGCTCGCCGAGGGATACCGGAACGACACGTCGTCGAACTCGATCTGCGGGGCGAGGGCGAGGCTCTCCAGCCCAGCCACAGCGGGCACCCTGGCCGGCAGCAGCACCGCGCCGGGCCGCTCGGCGATCAGCGGCTTGAGGTCGAGGATCTCGAAAACCCGGTCGAAGCTGACCAGCGCCGTCATCACGCTGATCTGGACGTTGGACAGCTGGGCGATCGGGCCGTAGACCCTGACGAGCAACTGGGCCAGCGCGACCAGGGTGCCGACTTGCAGGGCACCGCGGATAACCAGACTGCCGCCGATCCCGTAGACCACCGCGGTCGCCAGCGCCGCGAGCAGGGTGAGGGAGATGAAGAACACCTGGCCGTACATCGCCTGGGTGACGCCGATATCGCGGACCCGCCCGGCTCGCTCGGCGAAAACCTCGGACTCTTGCCGCGGGCGGCCGAAGAGCTTGACGAGCATCGCGCCCGCCACGTTGAAGCGCTCGGTCATGGTCGAGCCCATCGCGGCGTCTAGCTGCATGGATTCGCGGGTAAGCCGCTGCAGCCGCCGTCCCACCCGGCGGGCCGGGAGCAGGAAGAGCGGGATCAGCACCAGGGCCACGAGGCTGATCTGCCAAGACAGGTAGAACATCGTGACCAGGATCGCGCCCACGGTCAAGATGTTGGAGACCACCGAGGACATCGTCGAGGTGATCGCCTGCTGCGCGCCGATCACGTCGCTGTTCAGCCGTGATACCAGCGACCCGGTCTGCGCCCGGGTGAAAAACGCGATGGGCTGCTCCTGCACGTGGCTGAATACCTGGGTCCGCAGGTCGTAGATGAGCCCCTCACCGATCCGGGCGGAATACCAGCGGGTGATGAAGCCGAGCAGGGCGTCGAACACGGCCACCCCCGCGACGGCACCGGCGACGCCGATCACCAGGGCCTCGCGATGACCCAGGATGCCCTTGTCGATGATCACCCTCAGCAGAAGAGGGTTCACCACCGTAATCAGCGCATCGAGGATGGTCGCGGCCAGGAAAAACGAGAGGTACAGCTTGTACGGCTTGGCGTAGCCGACGATCCGGCGGACAGTCCCCGGCTTCAGCTTCTGCCGGGTAATTGACGGGTCCTGCCGGAAAGACCGCATCATGCTCATATTCGCCCGCCCGTACATGCCTGGGGAAACTTCCTGGGGCCGTCATTCGTTCCCGGACTGGGCGGGGATGTTATCAGCTAGCAGCGAACTCCCAGGGCTGTCCGGGCGGGGTCCCGGCGGAAAGCGCCGGGCCGGCGGCACCTGGGGCGTGGTTTTAGTGGTTCGCCTTGGCCTTGCTTCTGCGGGTTGCGCCACCACGACCGCGCAACGTCACCCCTGTCTCCGTCAGGATCCGGTGAACGAAGCCGTAGGACCGTCCCGTCGAGGCGGCCAGTGAGCGGATGCTCTCGCCGGAGTCATATCTCCGGCTAAGGCTCGTCGCCAGCTTGCTGCGGTCCGCCCCTGTCACACGTGTTCCTTTCTTGAGGGTCTCTGCCATCTGCACCTCCCGTTAGCTACAGTCATCAGTGAGTTACACATCCCCCCTCCGTAATGATCAGGCATGACCGCAAGATTGGCCACCCACATGACAGTAAATGATCACGACATTTTATAGGGTTATAGCGGAATCGTAGCCTTAGCCGGGGTAACGCCGGCTTGTGCCGTCTTAGGCGAGCGCGACCAGATCTGCGAAATCCTCGCTCCACGCATCTTCCACGCCGTCAGGCAGCACGATAACGCGCTCGGGCGAAAGCGCTTGCACCGCCCCTTCATCATGAGTCACAAGTACGATCGCGCCGCGGTACCCTCTCAGCGCACCAAGAACTTCTTCCCGGCTGGCCGGATCAAGGTTGTTCGTCGGTTCGTCGAGTAGCAGCACGTTGGCGCCCGATACAACGAGAAGAGCGAGGGCCAGCCGTGTCTTCTCACCGCCGGAAAGCACGCCCGCGGGCTTTTCCACATCATCGCCGGAGAACAGGAATGAGCCAAGAACCTTGCGCTGCTCCGATTCGGTGAGGTTCGGGGCGGCGGAGCGCATGTGCGATAGGACCGAGCGATCAGTTTCCAGCGTCTCATGCTCTTGGGCGTAATATCCGAGGCTGAGGCCATGCCCTGGTGTGACTTTTCCTGTATCCGGAGTTTCCACGCCAGCCAGCAAGCGGAGCAGCGTTGTCTTCCCCGCCCCGTTTAGCCCGAGCACCACGACCCGGCTTCCCCGGTCAACAGCAACGTCGACTCCGGTAAACACCTCGGCCGACCCATAGGACTTTGACAAGCCGACGGCAGTTAGCGGTGTCCGGCCGCAGGGCGCGGGCACCGGAAAGCGAAGCCTGGCAACCCGGTCCGCGGTCCGCTCCGCCTCGACCCCCGCCAGCATCCGCTCGGCCCGGCGCTGCATGCCCTGCGCCGCCCTGGCCTTCGTCGCCTTAGCCCGCATCTTGTCCGCCTGGGCCATCAGCGCCCCCGCCTGCCGGCCCGCGTTCACCCGCTCCCGCCTGCGGCGCCGCTCGTCAGTCTCGCGCTGGGTCAGGTAGGCGCGCCAGCCCAGGTTGTACATGTCCAGGCAGGCCCGCTGCGCGTCCAGGTAGAACACCTTGTTCACCACGTCGGCGAGCAGCGCGACATCGTGGCTGATCACCACGAGCCCGCCGCGGTATGTCTTGAGGTGATCGCGGAGCCAGACCACCGAGTCGGCGTCCAGGTGGTTGGTCGGCTCGTCAAGCAGCATGGTCTCGGAATCGGAGAACAGGATCCGGGCCAGCTCGACCCGGCGACGCTGTCCGCCGGAGAGGGTATGCAACGACTGATGCAGCACCCGGTCGGGCAGCCCCAGGCTGGCGGTGATCGAGGCTGCCTGCGACTCGGCCGCGTACCCGCCGAGCACGGCGAGCCGCTCTTCGAGCTGGCCGTAGCGGCGGATGGCGTCGGCCGCGGTGGCTGAATCGGGGTCGGCCATCCCCGCCTCCGCCGCACGCAGGCCGGCCCGCAGCTGGTCGAGCCCGCGGGCCGAGAGCACCCTGTCGATGGCCAGGATGTCCAGGTTGCCGGTGCGGGGGTCCTGGGGCAGATAGCCGACGGGGCCAGATTGCCTGACCGAACCCACGGCCGGGGCGGCCTGCCCGGCCAGCACTTTGGCCAAGGTGGTCTTGCCCGCGCCGTTCCGGCCGACCAGGCCAATCCGGTCCCCGGCACTGACCTGGAACGAGGAGCCTTCAAGTAGCAGGCGCGCGCCAGCTCGAAGTTCGATATCGCTTGCCACGATCATGATTTAGCTGCTCCTGCGCCAGGGGTGTGGGGGGACGGGATCCCCTCAAGCACGGGGGATCCGGGGGTTCGCGGGTTCGTCCCCCGGACTAACACTGCAGCATGTTCGCTAGTTTACTTGGTCGGCGCGCGACGAGCTATCCGGTTCTGGCTCGGTCAGCCGGATGCGGATCGCGCCGAATTCGCGCGGCGTGTCCCTGAGCACGGTCAGCCGCGGGTCAGGGACGGTGAGGAAGCGGCCCACGGCGCGGTCCAGGTAGGGCGCTAGCCGCGCGTCGCCGCGGAGTCCGGCCGCCGACCGTTTATCCCCGCCGAGCACCACGGCGTCCAGTCCGTCCGGGCCGTACGGGCCGAATATCGCGGCCGCGGCGTCAGCCGCGGCGCGGAGCGCGGTCGCCGCCTGGTTTTCCCGGCGCCGGGCAAACCGGTGCTGGGACCAGCCTCCGGCCGCGCTCCGGCCGTGCACCGGCCTGCTCCCGGTCTTCGAGCTGACCAGCCGCGGTGGCGAGCCGGCGAAGACGCCGACCGCGTAACCGCCCAGCCGGACCAGCAGGACACCGACAATCCGGTCGGCGGCCGCATACGCCGCCATCGCCGCCGCCATCGCTTCCGGATCGGCCAGCCGAGCGCCAGCCCCCTCCCCCTCCCCCTCCCCCGGGAAAGGCGGCGCGCCCGGGAAGGGCGGATGGCATTCCGCGCTGGCACTGTCGGCGGCAGTGAACGTCAGGAGCCCGTCGGCGCCACCGTGAGCGACCAGCCCGGTACCGTGCCGTTGCCCGAACGTGACAATCCAGGACACCAGGCGCTCTGGTGAAACTTCCACCCAGCGGCCGCCGCCTGCGGCAGGATTCTTCATTACGCACTGCCTTAACGTGTTTACTTTCCGTATATTGAATGACTACCCCCGCGTCCGCGTCTGGCCCGCATCGGGGTGCTGCCGACACAACCGTGCCAGTACTGGCAACAGGCGAAGGAACACCTTATGAACCCGACGACTCCAGGTGCCCCAGGATCCGCCATGTCGCAGGGTGGCACGTTCATCCGGCCCGGCGCTGTCGGCTGGGGGCTGGCCGGTCATCCCCAGCCTGATGCCGACCGTACCGCTCCCGCTGTCATCGAGCATGCCCTGGACGCCGCCGTGAAAGATCCGGATCGGGCAACTGACCTGCTGGATGAGCTTAGCCGCGGGCGCCTGTGGCTGCCGTTGCCCGAGAACCGGCCGGTCACCGACGGATCGGCGGTGCTGCTGCCGACCGTAACCTACCTAGGGGCCGACTTCGTCCCCGCGTTCACCTCCGCGGCCCAGCTGGCTGACTGGCTCGGACACCCGCAGAGCCCGGTTCCCGCGCAGAGCCCGGGTGAGAGCGACAGTATCCGCCCAGTGCCGGGCGAGAACCCGTTCGCCGCCATGCCGCACATCGTGGTCGCCGCCGCCGACCTGGCCCGGCGGCTGCCGGCCGGAGTCGGCATCGCGCTGAACCCGGGCGCGAAGGCCAGCGTGCCTATTTACCCGGAGGCCGTCGGCTACCTGGCCGCGGCCGTCGTGGTCACCGACGGCGCCCAGGTCCGGATAGGCCGTCCGCCCGCCGATCCGGTCGCGCTGCTCAGCGAGGTCCGCACGGCCCTGGGATCTATCCCCGGTGTCAGGCAGGCGTCCAGGGCCTGGCTATCGGTTCCGGGGCAAGGAGAGGGCCTGGTCATCTCGGTGACCCTGGCCGATCCCGCCGCTGAATCCGCGCGCCAGGAGGTGCTGAGCGCCATCGAGCAGGCGGTCGGCGCCGGGCCCGGGCAGGACTTCCCGATCGACGTCACGTTTCCCGGCGAGGACCAGCCCGATCAGGTCGACGAGTGGATCTCCGCCCATGCGGAACCGTTCTATGTCGGGTCCTGAGGACGAGCACGGCCTCAGATATTGAAGCCGAGGGCGCGAAGCTGCTCACGGCCGTCGTCGGTGATGCTCTCCGGGCCCCACGGCGGCAGCCACACCCAGTTGATGCGGAAGTCAGAGACCACGCCTTCGAGCGCCTCCCGCGCCTGATCCTCGATCACATCGGTGAGGGGACACGCGGCGCTGGTCAAGGTCATGTCGATGGTGGCGATCCGCGCGGCGTCGACATCTACGCCGTAGATGAGGCCGAGGTCCACCACGTTGATCCCGAGTTCGGGGTCCACCACGTCGCGCAGCGCCTCCATCACGTCTTCCTGCTCCGGCGTGAGCTCAGCGGTCGTGCCCGCACCCTGCGGTGCAGCCTCGGCGGTCACCGCGGGGTCCGCGGTCGTGTTTTCCGTCATTGCCCTACCTCCATGGCCTGCGCGGTCGCGTCTTTCCATGCCATCCAGCCGAGTAGCGCGCACTTGATCCTGGCCGGGTACTTCGATACGCCGACGAAAGCCACCGCGTCCTCGAGTATGTCTTCGTCGGGCTCTGCCTCACCCTTGGACTGCATCAGCTGCAGGAATGCCTGGCTGATGCTGACAGCCTCCGTCACCGGCTTGCCGATGACTAGATCGCTCATCACCGACGCGCTGGCCTGGCTGATCGAGCAGCCGAGCGAGTCGTACGACACATCCTGGACGACCGGCTCGCCGCCGACGTCCTTGAGCGACACCCGCATCGTTATCTCGTCGCCGCAGACCGGGTTGACGTGATGAACTTCGGCGTCGAAAGGATCCCGCAGGCCCTTGTGGTGCGGGTTGCGGTAATGATCCAGGATGATCTCCTGGTACATCGACTCGAGTTGCATCACACCCCCTGCTAACACCTGAATCCGGCGCCGTCATCCCGGTCTCAGGAACGGACGCCGAAGAAGCGCTGGGCGTAGCGGATACCGTTCGCCAGCTCGTCTACTTCGGCATGAGTGTTGTACACGTAGAAGCTTGCCCGCGTGCTGGCCTGCACGCCCAGGGCCCGGTGCAGCGGCCAGGCGCAGTGGTGGCCGGTCCGCACCGCGATGCCCAGCTCATCGAGAACCTGGCCGACGTCATGCGGGTGCACGCCTTCGACTTCAAAGGCGACGGCGCCGCCACGATCCTTGGTGGTGTCAGGCCCGAGGATGCGCACGCCCCGGTTATCGCGCAGCACGTCGAGCGCATGCGCGGTCAGAGACTCCTCGTGCGCAGCCACATTGCCCATGCCCAGGCCGGTGAGGTAGTCGACGGCGGCGGCCAGGCCGGCAGCCTCCGCGACGGCGGGCACGCCCGGCTCGAACCGCTGCGGCGGCGGCAGGAACGTGCTGCCTTCCATCCGGACCACCTCGATCATCGACCCGCCGGTCAGGAACGGCGGCATCGCCGCGAGCGGTGCCGCCCGACCGAACAGCACGCCGATCCCGTACGGGCCGAGCATCTTGTGTGAGGAGAAAGCGAGGAAGTCCACGCCGAGGGCGCCGGCGTCGATCGGCTGGTGCGGCACCGACTGGGCCGCGTCGGCCAGCACGAGCGCACCCCGCTCGTGTGCGGCGCGGACGATCTCGGCCACCGGCGGGATAGCGCCGGTGACATTCGACTGGTGAGTTACCGCCACGATCTTGGTGCGCTCGCTGATCAGGTGGTCCAGCTGCTCCAGGTCGAGCCGGCCCTCGGGGGTGACGTTCAGCCAGCGCAAGGTGGCGCCGGTGCGCGCGCAGAGCTGCTGCCAGGGCACGAGGTTGGCGTGATGCTCCATCTCGGTGATCAGGATCTCGTCACCGGGCTGTACCTGCAGGTCCCCGGACCCGCTCAGCGCGTAGGCGACCAGGTTGATCGCCTCGGTGGCGTTCTTGGTAAACACCACCTCGCCGGGGTCCGCTCCGATAAACGCGGCCACCTTGGCCCGCGCGCCCTCGTACACGTCGGTCGCTTCCTCGCCGAGCAGGTGCGTGCCGCGGTGCGCGGCCGAGTTGTGCCGCTCGTAGAAAGTCCGCTCGGCGTCGAGCACCTGGCGGGGCTTCTGCGAGGTCGCCCCGGAGTCCAGGTAGATCAGCGGCTTGTCATTGCGCACCGTCCGGGCCAGCGCCGGGAAGTCGGCCCGAATTGCCTCCACGTCGAGGTGAGCCGGGTAATCGGTCATGCCGGCACCCCGATGAACTTCTCGTACCCCTCGGTCTCGAGCTGATCGGCCAGCTCGGGACCGCCCTCGGCGACCATCCGCCCGGCCACGAACACGTGCACGAAGTCCGGCTTCACGTACTGCAGGATCCGGGTGTAGTGGGTGATCAGCATCATCGCGTGCCCGGGCTGCCCGCGGAACCGGTTGACGCCCTCCGACACGATCTTGAGCGCGTCGATGTCCAGGCCCGAGTCGGTCTCGTCCAGAATCGCGAACTTGGGGTTGAGCAGCTCGAGCTGCAAGATCTCGTGGCGCTTCTTCTCCCCGCCGGAGAACCCCTCGTTGAGGTTGCGCTCGGCGAAGGCCGGGTCGATGGACAACGCGGCCATCGCGGCCTTCTGCTCCTTGACGAAGTCGCGCAGCTTCGGCGCCTCGCCCCGGACCGCGGTGACCGCGGTGCGCAGGAAGTTCGACACGGACACGCCCGGCACCTCGACCGGGTACTGCATAGCCAGGAACAGCCCGGCCCGGGCCCGCGCGTCCACGGTCATGGCCAGCACGTCTTCGCCGTCCAGCGTGACGGTGCCCCGCGTGACCAGGTACTTCGGGTGACCGGCGATCGCGTAGGCCAGGGTGGACTTCCCGGAGCCGTTCGGTCCCATGACCGCGTGCGTCTCGCCGTCGCGGACGGTGAGGTCCACGCCGCGCAGGATCTCCTGGTGTACTCCTACCCCGCCTGAAGACGCAGCGCCTTCCACGCTGACGTGCAGGTCGCGGATCTCGAGGGTGGCCACTATGACTCCTTGTTGCTTATGGTGAGCGCGACGTATACGTCGTCGCCGTCAATCTTGACTGGATAGACGGGCACCGGCTCGGTGGCCGGGTACCCGCTGGGCTTACCCGTGCGCAGGTCGAAGCAGGATCCGTGCAGCCAGCACTCGATCGTGTGGTCGTAGACCTCACCCTCGGACAGCGGCACCTCGGCGTGCGAGCACACGTCCCGGATGGCGTAGACCTCGCCCTCGGCACGGACGACCGCGACCGGCTCGCCCGCCACCTCGACGGCGACCACGCCCTCGGCCGGAATCTCCGACAGGGCGCAGGCCCGGGTGTACTCCTGGTCTCCGCTCATCGCTGGCCTCCTGCGGGCAGGGACTTAGTCAGCTCCGTCTCGATGGCCTCGGCGATCCGGACCCGCAGCTCAGGCACCTCGATGGTGTCGATCAGCTGGCCGAAGAACCCGCGGATGACCAGCCGGCGAGCTTCGGTGAACGGGATGCCCCTGGCCATCAGGTAGAACAAGTGATGATCCTCGAGCCGCCCGCTGGCGCTGGCATGCCCGGCACCGACGATCTCCCCGGTGAGGATTTCCAGGTTCGGGACGGAGTCCACCCGGGTGCCGTCGGTCAGCACCAGGTTCCTGTTGTACTCATAGGTGTCGGTACCGGTCGCCTCCGGCCTGATCAGCACGTCACCGATCCAGACCGCGTGCGCCTCGTCGCCCTGCAGCGCGCCCTTGTAGGTGACGCGGCTGCGGCAGCTCGGCACGTCGTGGTCGACGAACAGCCGGTGCTCCAGATGCTGGCCCGCGTCGGCGAAGTACAGCCCGGTCAGCTCAGCGTCGCCGCCGGGACCGTCATAGCGCACCGACGGCGCCAGCCGGACCACAGACCCGCCCAGCGTGACCACGGTGTGCCGCAGCTTGGCGTCCCGGCCCAAGGTGGCGTAGTGCTGCGAGAGGTGGACGGTGTCATCGGCCCAGTCCTGCAGGCTGACCACGGACAGCGCGGCGCCGTCACCCACCACGATTTCGACGTTGTCCGCGTACGTGGCGCTGCCGCGGTAATCGAGCACGACCACGGCCCTGGAGTTCGGCTCGGCCTGCACCAGCAGGTGCCCGAAACCGGCGCCGTCAATGCCCTCGCCGGTCACGGTGACGATAGTGGGCCGGGACGCCTCGGCCCCGGCCGGCACCATGATCACGGTCGCCTCGTCGAAGGCGGCGTACGCCCGGGCGCTCACCCGGTCCGCCGGGATAAAGGTGCGGCCGAGCTGAACACTGCCCCGTGCGGCGGGAAAGGTCCTGACCTCAGGGGCGGGGTCGACGTCCACGGTCACCTTGGCCGCGGCAAGCGGGGCATCGCCGTGCAGCCCGCGCAGCCGCCGCAGCGGCGTAAAGCGCCACTCTTCCTCCCGGCCGCCGGGCACCGCGAAATCGTCCGGATCATAGGACCTGTGCTCGTGCAACCTGGTCACGGGAGCGGATTCCACCGCCCCCTGGAGTCCTGCCGCCATCAGCCGACCGCCCCCTCCATCTGCAGTTCGATGAGCCGGTTCAGTTCCAGCGCGTACTCCATCGGCAGCTCGCGGGCGATCGGCTCGACGAATCCGCGGACGATCGTAGCCATGGCCTCGTCCTCGGCCATGCCCCGGCTCATCAGGTAGAACAGCTGATCCTCGGAGATCTTGGAGACGGTGGCCTCGTGGCCCATCTCCACGTCATCCTCACGGACATCCACGTACGGGTAGGTGTCACTGCGGCTGATCGTGTCCACCAGCAGCGCGTCGCACCTGACCGTGGATTTGGAGTGCTCAGCGCCTTCCTGCACGTTGACCAGGCCGCGGTAGGACGTCCGGCCGCCCGCCCTGGCCACCGACTTGGAGACGATGGAGGAGGAGGTGTTCGGCGCGCAGTGCACCATCTTGGCGCCGGCGTCCTGATGCTGGCCCTCGCCCGCGAAGGCCACGGACAGCGTCTCGCCTCGCGCGTGCTCACCCATCAGGTAGATCGCCGGGTACTTCATCGTCACCTTGGAGCCGATGTTGCCGTCAACCCATTCCATCGTGGCGCCCTGCTGGGCGATAGCGCGCTTGGTCACCAGGTTATAGACGTTGTTCGACCAGTTCTGGATGGTGGTGTAGCGGCACCGCGCGTCCTTCTTCACGATGATCTCGACCACCGCCGAATGCAGCGAGTCCGACTTGTAAATCGGCGCGGTGCAGCCTTCTACGTAGTGGACGTAGGCGCCCTCGTCGACAATGATCAGGGTCCGCTCGAACTGGCCCATGTTCTCGGTATTGATGCGGAAATAGGCCTGCAGCGGGATATCCACCTTGACGTTCTTAGGCACGTAGATGAAGGATCCGCCGGACCACACCGCGGTGTTGAGCGCGGCGAACTTGTTGTCGCCGGGCGGGATCACCGTACCGAAGTACTCCCTGAACAGCTCCGGCTGCTCCCTGAGCGCGGTGTCGGTGTCCAGGAAGATGACACCCTTTTCCTCGAGGTCTTCCCTGATCTTGTGGTACACGACCTCAGACTCATACTGAGCGGCGACGCCGGCCACGAGCCTTTGCTTTTCCGCCTCGGGTATGCCGAGCCTGTCGTAAGTGTTCTTGATGTCAGCGGGCAGTTCGTCCCAGCTCGCCGCCTGCTTCTCGGTGGAGCGGACGAAATACTTGATGTTGTCGAAGTCGATGCCCGACAGGTCGGCGCCCCAGCTGGGCATCGGCTTGCGGCCGTAGTACTTCAGGCCCTTGAGCCGCATGTCGAGGACCCACTCCGGCTCGTTCTTGCGCGCGGAGATGTCTCGGACGACCTCTTCGGACAGGCCGCGGCGCGCGGAGGCGCCCGCCACGTCCGAGTCGGCCCAGCCGAACTTATACGTTCCCAGCCCTTCGAGCTGGTCTTGCGTGGTGGTCGTCATATCAAGAGCCCTCCGGACCCGGAAGTGATATCAGTAGCTGCACGGCCTTGCCTGGCCGCCTCAGAAAATCCCTCTCGTACAACTGCCGCGGTCTCTCTGGCCTTCCCTGACCCAGCTCCGGCCTTCCCTGGCCCAGCCTGGTCATGCCCAGTGACGCGGGTAGTGCAGGTCACGTGCGTGGTGCAGATGCCGTCGCCGTGGGCGATCGTAGCGAGGCGCTGCACCGGCGTGCCGAGCAGCCTGCCGAACGCCTCGGTTTCCGCCTCGCATAGCTGCGGGAACTCGGCCGCCACGTGCGCGACCGGGCAGTGGTGCTGGCATAGCTGCTCCCCCGCCGCACCCTCGCCCTGCGGGCTGCCCGGGCCGCCGATGGCCGGCGCGGGGCCCGAGGACGCGGCGTAGCCGTCCGCGGACAGCGCCTCGGCCAGCGCCTTGACCCGGGTGCCGAGGTCTCCCCGGGCGACCGCCGGAGCGTACCTGTGCTCCAGGTCAGCCAGCTGCCTGCGGGCGAACTCGGCGACGGCCTCAGGACCTGCCGTCTCGGCCAGGAATCTGAGCGCGTTAGTGGCCAGGTCATCGTAGGTGTGCTCGAAGGCGCTGCGGCCCGCGTCGGTGATGACGAAGACCTTGGCGGGCCGGCCACGCCCACGGTTCCCGTAGACCCGCGCAGTCCTGGTTTCGATCAGGCCCTCGGCGATGAGGTTGTCCAGGTGCCGCCGGATGGCGGCAGGCGTGAGCCCGAGCCTGCTGCCGAGCGTGGCGGCCGTCGACGGACCGAGCTCCAGGATCAGCCGGGCGACTTGCCCCCGGGTGGGGGCAGCGCTCACCGACTGGACTTTTTTCATAACATCATTGTGCCGTAAATAGCTCCGCCAGCGCAACTTTACACAACATCACCGTGACTTAAATCACTTCGCGGCCGTCAGTTCGAAGCGGCTGTCAGTTCAAAGCGGAGTGCAGGCCCAGCACGCGCTCGGCGTTGCCGCCGGCGATCTTCGCCTTATCCTGCGGGCTGAGCGGCAGCGCGTCGAGCAAGGCACGGCCTGCCGCGTTAGGGCCGAACGGGTAGTCGACGCTGAACATCACCCGGTCCACCCCGAGCACTTCCACGGTGCACATGACCGGCGGGACGCTGAACAGCCCGCTCGTAGTCACCCAGACGTTGCGGGCGAGGTACCCGGACGGGGTCAGGGCCAGCTCGTCCAGCCGCAGCATCGCATCGATCCGGGCGAGCATGAACGGCAGCATCTCGCCGCAGTGCCCGATGATCAGGCGCAGCCCAGGGTGGCGGTCGAACACGCCGGTGGCGATCATCCGCAGCACGTGCAGGCCAGCCTCGGCGTGCCAGCCCCAGGCGCCGGTGGCCAGCCGGCCCGCCACGGCCGGCGGCAGACCGCTGTACAGCAGCTCGTTCAGGGCCGCCGGCGGCGGCGCGGGGTGCAGATACAGCGGCACGTCGAGCCGCTCGAAGCGATCGAGCAATGGGGCGAACCTGGGGTCATCGAGGAACACCCCGTTAGAGCCCAGCGTGCTATTGACCAGCGCGCCGATCAGGCCCAGCTCTCCGGTGGCCCGGCTGAGCTCGTCGGCCGCGGCCTGCGCGTCCGCGGTAGGCAAGGTGGCGAACCCGGCGAACCTGTCCGGGTGCGCGCTGACCGCCCCGGCCAGCAGGTCGTTGGCCTGGCGGGCCCGGGTGACCCCCTCGACGCCCGGCAGGCCCTGTGCGGCCGGCGCCACGTGCGAGATGACCTGGAAGTCGATGCCGTGAGCGTCCATGTCCGCCAGTCGCCCCTGGCCTAGGTCCGCAAGCTGGTCCGCTATCCGCGGGCCGAACGCCGCGAGCGGGCCTGGGCCGGCAGTACCGGCAAGCTCGGGGGTCCAGAAGTGCTCTTCAAGAGCGATCGTCCGCATTCCGTCTATTGTGCCAGCTCAGCCGAGCCAGGCTTCGCCGGACTCTGGAAGTAACATATTGCGAGCGCTGGGGAGTGGGTATGACGCGAGCCATGGGGATCGTCTTGGTGAGAGTGGCGCGGCTGGCGTTCGCCGGACTAGCGGTTGCGGCCGTCGTGGCCGCGATCAGGGTCACCGGAAGCCTGGCCGACTTTTTCAGTTACTTCACTATCGAGTCCAACCTGCTGGCGATCGTGGTCCTGATCGTCGGCGGCACGCTCGACCCCCAGGGCCGCCGCTGGGTTTACCTGCGCGGCGCGGCCACCCTGTTCATGGTCATTACCGGCATCATCTACGCGGTGCTGCTGGCCCACGCCGAGGTTGGCCTGACCACCCCGTGGATCAACGACACCTTGCACCGCGTCACCCCGGTGGTGATGCTGGCGGACTGGACCGCGTTCTCGCCCTGGTCCCGCGGGTCCTACCGGGCCGCGCTGAGCTGGCTGATCGGGCCGCTAGCGTATTTCGCC
This sequence comes from Actinomycetota bacterium, assembly GCA_030853115.1. GTDB lineage: Bacteria > Actinomycetota > Actinomycetes > Streptosporangiales > Streptosporangiaceae > Palsa-504. Next base: position 16,184 of record JALYVS010000009.1, on the reverse strand, counting down.
TACTCGTTGCTGCGCGGCGCCGCGGTGCACTGGTACCCGTACCCGTTCCTTAATCCCGGGCATGCCGGCGGCTACGGCCGGGTCGTCATCTACGCCGTGGTCCTGGCCGTGGCGATGGGACTGATGGCGCTAGGTGTCAACGCCATCGCCCGCTGGCGGGTCAAGTCACTGGGCCGCCACCGCGCAGCGGCCGTGTCATGATCGCGAAGGAGAACCGAACCGCCTATGCCCGCGCCACGACCTGGGGTCCCTGACCTGCTCAAGGTGGATGTCCCGCCCGACGCCAAGGTCATCGCGGTCAGCGACCTGCATTTGCCCCCGGTCCGTTCGGCCGTGTCCGGGCGCTCCTGCGAAACCCTGGCGCGGAAGCTGAACGCCGAGACCAGTGCTATCACGGTGGTCTTCGCCGGGGACGTGGTCGAACTGCTTGGCTCCCCCGGGGCAACGGCCACCGACATCCTGCGGGCCCACGAGGACCTGTGCGCGGCGCTGGTGGCGGTCACGGCGCGGGGCGGGCAGGTCGTCTACGCGATCGGCAACCACGACTGCGACCTGGCCTGGGACGTCAAGGCGGCGGACGCGGTCCGGGAGATGACCGGGGCCAGGTTGTGCCTGTCCGCGGACCTGGTGCTGGCCGATGGCCGGAAGATCCGGGTCGAGCACGGCCATCAGCTGGACCCCTACAACTGCTTCTGCGACGCGCGCAACCCGCTGGACACCCCGATCGGCCACCATGTCGTCCGGGAGATCATCCCTCGCATCGAGTTTCTGGGCCGAGGCTGGGTTGATGGCGCACACGAGATGGCGGACCCCACCGACTTCCCATCGTTCATCGGTTCCCGGCTCGTCTACCGCAAGCTGGGCCGCCGCCTGTGGTGGCTGATCGCGATCCCGCTGCTGATTCTCATCCTGGTCCGAATCCCCGAGTTCACCTCGTTCAGGTCCCGGTTCCCTGACTCCCGCGTCTGGCTGCACCGCGCCGTGATCCTCGGCTACGGCGCGGTGGCCGACCTCCTCGTGATCGCTGCCGTCGTCGGCATCCTGGTCCGGCGCGCCTGGCTGTCGATCAGCGCGCTAGCGCTGGATGAACGGGGTTACGGACAGAACCAGGCCGCGCGCCAGCGGGCCGACGACCTAGTCGGCGACGGCTACTACGGCTTTATCTCCGGGCACACCCACCACCCGGAGCTTGCCGCCACCGCCGACGGCTTCTACGCCAACCTGGGGTCTTGCACTTCGGTCGTGGAGGCGATCGGCGGACGCTACGGCCTGCCGCCGGCCTACGTGCGGAATCAGCAGATCTGCTGGCTGGAGCTGGCCGCGGGCCAGGCCGACCTGCTCTCGGCCCGGGTCGAACTGCCGGGCGCGACCAAGACGGAGCGATTCGTCGCCCGGGGCCGCAATCCGCACTCCGACACTCCGGTGCGCGTGGCCACCTGGCCGGCCGGCCCGGACTGGCCTCCCCCGGACAAGAAGGCCGAGCGCAATAAGCCGGCCGGGTACGCGCGGCCGCGCGCGCCCCAGCCGCCGGGAACCTAGCTGCGCTCTGCCGCCCTGGCTTCTTCGATGGTGAGTTCCGCCGCGGGGTCGGCTTCGAGGCGCTCATCGGGAATCGGCTCGCCGCTGAGGGTTGACCGGCCGTAGCTGCCGTCGTCCAGCCGGTGCAGCGCACGGTCGATGACGTCAAGCCGGGTGCGCAGGCTCTCGGCGATGGCGTCATCCATGCCCTGCGCGGTCAGGGGCTGCGCAGAGTCACTGATGTCGCCCGCCCCGCTGTCCAGCACCGACTCGCGGTTCTCCTGCCCAGACGCCTCCGCGTCCTTGAGCAGAGCCTGCACCTCGTCACGCTCGGCGCGCAGCAAAGTGCGTGCTCGGTCCTGGTCCATCCGGTTGTCCTCCTGGTTAGTCGAGCCGCCTACCATCCGCAGCATAGCCACCCGCCGGTGCGGATTCTGACCCCCGTAGACTCGCGTGCGTGAGCACGGCCCCGAAGACCTCGGCAAATAAGGCGGTGCCTGCCGTTGACATCGGCGGGCTCGTCAAACGGTACGGCCAGCTGACGGCCGTCGACGGGCTGACCTTGACCGCGGACCGCGGCGCGGTGACTGGCATCCTCGGGCCCAACGGCGCAGGTAAGACCACTACCATCGAGATCTGCGAGGGCTACCGGCGACCGGATCAGGGGCGGGTGCGCGTGCTCGGCCTGGACCCGGTGCGCGACGCCCGCGCGCTGCGCCCGCAGGTCGGCGTCATGCTCCAGTCGGGGGGCATTCCCCCGTCCGTGCCCGCCGCCGATTACCTGAACCTGCTGAGCAGATTCCACACCCGCCCCGTCGCGGTGCCGCAGCTACTCGACCTGGTCGGCCTGACGACGGTGGCCCGTACGCCGTACAAGCGGCTCTCCGGCGGCCAGCAACAACGACTGTCCCTGGCCGCGGCCGTCATCGGCCGCCCCGAGCTGGTCTTCCTGGACGAACCCACGGCCGGAATGGACCCGCAGGCCAGGCACGCCACCTGGGACCTTATTACCCAGCTGCGCGCGGCGGGCGTGAGCATCATCTTGACCACGCACTTCATGGAAGAAGCCGAGCGGCTCTGCGACTACGTCGTCATCATCGACCACGGTCAGATGGTGGCGGCGGGAACGCCCGCTCAGCTGACCGGGACGATCGGCCAGCTCAGGTTCCGCGCGGAAGCAGGCCTGGATATCGACAGCCTGCTCGCGGCCCTGCCCCCGGCCAGCGCGGCGAAGGAATCGCCCGCTGGCCACTATGTCGTCGAGGTACACGGCAGCGTGGACCCGCTGCTGCTGGCCGCGGTCACCGCGTGGTGCGCCGAGCGAGGCGTCCTGGCCAACAGCTTGCTGATCGAGAGCCGCACCCTGGAAGACGTGTTCCTCGAGCTGACCGGAAAGGAACTCCGCCCGTGACAGTGATAGCCCGGGGGGGCAACCCCCCGGAGCCCCCCGATCACGGGGGGCCTGCCCGCCCCCCAGCCACCCCGCTTCCCCTCTTCGTCCCGGCACCGGGAGCAGCGCCGCTGAGGCGGATGATCGCGGCGCAGGCCACGCTGGAGACGCGGACGCTGCTTCGTAACGGCGAACAGCTCTTGCTCACGCTGATCATCCCGCTGCTGCTGCTGACCGCGTTCAGCCTTGAGCCGCTAGTGAACTTTGGCGCGGGCCTGAGCAGGGTGGACTTCCTCACCCCGGGAATCATCGCGCTGGCCGTGATGTCCACGGCATTTACCAGCCAGGCGATCGCGACCGGTTTCGAGCGGCGGTACGGCGTGCTCAAGCGGCTTGGCGCCACTCCGCTTTCCCGGGCCGGCCTGATCGCCGCCAAGACCACGACAGTGATCGCGGTGGAATTGCTGCAGGGCGCGCTGATCCTGCTCGTCGGCCTCGCCCTCGGCTGGCGGCCTGACGCCAGCCCGGCCGCGATCGTGCTCGCGCCGCTGCTCATTTTGCTCGGCACCGCGGCGTTCAGCGGGCTCGCCCTGCTGATGGCGGGGACGCTGCGCGCGGAGGCCACCTTGGCCGCGGCTAACCTTGTCTACATTCTCCTGCTCGGCGTGGGCGGCGTGGTCTTCCCGCTGACCAAGTTCCCGGCGTCGGCCCGGCCGGCCCTGGAGCTGCTGCCGACCGGAGCGCTGTCCACCGGTCTGCGGGACGTGCTACAGCACGGCGCGACTTTCCCGGCCGGGAATATCATCACCCTTGCCGTCTGGGCCGCCGTGGCGACCACCCTCGCGGCGCGGATGTTCAGGTGGGACTAAGGAACACCGCCACCGAACCGAACGACCCGGAGCTGGAACGCGGCCGGCTGGCCCAGTCCCGGCTGGCCCAGTCCCGGCTGGCGCTGCCGGCCGCCATGATCTTGACCGGCGTCGTTTCCGTGCAGTTCGGGGCGGGGCTGGCGGACCGGTTGTTCCGGCAGATCCCGCCCGCTGCCGTGACCGGGCTGCGGCTGTGGATAGCCGCGCTAGCCATGGTGGCACTTTCCGGCCGAAGCTTCGGCCGCTCGCTCGGTGACCTGAGGAAAAGGAGAGCCTGGACCGACGCGGCCATCGCCGGGTCGTTCGGTATTTCGCTCGGGATTATGAATTTCTCGATCTATCAGGCGTTCGCGCGTATCCCTCTAGGAGTGGCCGTCACCATCGAATTCCTCGGCCCGCTGGCCGTGGCGGTGGCGGGATCGCGGCACCTCAGGGACGTCGGGTGGGTGCTGCTCGCGGCGACCGGGGTAGTGCTGCTGACTCAGGGCGGGCACGGGCATCTCAACCTGACCGGGGTGCTCTTCGCGGGGGTGGCGGCGGCCTGCTGGGCCGTCTATATCGTGGCCAGCTCAGCCACCGGACGACGTTTCCCGGGCTCATCCGGGCTGGCGATCGCGATGGTGGTCGCCGCGGTGCTAGTGACACCATCCGCTGTCATCGCCGGAGGCCGCGCCATGTTCCGCCCGGCTGTCCTGGCCACCGGGGCCGTGATCGGGGTGCTGTCGTCGGTCATCCCCTACCGGCTGGAACTGGAGTCGCTGCGGCGGATGCCAATGCGGCTGTTCGGAGTGTGGATGAGCATGGCACCCTCGGTGGCCGCGCTGATCGGGCTGGTCATGCTCGGCCAGCATCTGAGCATCGTGGAGTGGGTCGCGATCTGCTGCGTGATGGTCGCCTGTGCGGGCGCCGCCCGGGGGGCTCTACCATGAGGGGCGTGCCTGCTGATCTGCTCTCGCGCGCCGGGGCCTGGCGGATCGCCAGACCGGTACTCTCGCCCAGTCTGACATCGATGCGGCGGCTCGCGCTGGCCAGCGTCATCGCCGACACGATGATCATGTCCACCGGTGCCGCGGTCCGGCTGAGCTCGTCCGGGCTAGGCTGTCCCGACTGGCCGCGATGCAGCCCTGCAGATGTCGTGGCCAGCAAGAACGCCGGGCAGACGCTGCTCAACACCTGGATCGAGTTCAGCAACCGGCTGCTGACCTTTCCGCTGGTCATCATCGCAGGCCTCGTCTTCGTCGCGGCCTGGTACTACCGGCCGGGCGGCACGAAGCGGCGTGACCTGTTCTGGCTCGGGCTGGCTCAGCCGGCCGGGGTGGTGGCTCAGGCGGTGATTGGCGGACTCCTCGTCTTGAGCAAGCTCAACCCGGCCTTGGTTTCCGTGCATTTCCTCCTGTCCGCGGCCATTGTCGCCGCCGCCGTCACCCTGCACGTGCGGTGCACCGAGGGCGACGCGCCGCCGACCGCCGTGGTCCGGCGAGACCTGCGCCTGCTCTCCGCGGCCCTGGTCGCGGTCACGGCCGTGATGCTCGCAGCGGGCACGGTGGTGACGGGGACCGGGCCGCTGGCCGGCCACGCGGACACCCGCAGGTACAAGTTCCCGCTGGAAGGGGTTACCCAGCTGCACGCCGATATCGGCTGGCTGCTGTGCGGGCTGACTGTCGCACTTGTGCTCGGGCTGCGGGTATCGGGCGCCCCGCCGCGCGCGATGCGGGCCGGCTGGCTTGTGATTGCGGCTCTGCTCCTGCAGGGCATGATCGGCTACATCCAGTACTTCAATCATCTGCCCGCCGGGCTGGTATGGGTGCACGTAACCGAAGCAGTGATCGTCTGGATCGCCGTGCTGCGTTTGTTCTTCGCTACGCGCGACCGCGGACCGGTTAACAGTGCCGGAACAGCACAATCGGCGGCCGTACCCACTAGGCAGCCGGAAGCCCTAGACCGGTAGGCTTTTACCGTGAGCACCAACTCTAAACTTGACTGGACGGCGACCGACGAGCGCGCCGTAGACCTTATCCGCGTCCTGGCGATGGACTCGGTGCAAAAAGTGGGCAACGGGCACCCGGGAACCGCGATGAGCCTGGCCCCCGCGGCCTACCTGCTCTTCCAGCGTGTGCTCAGGCACGATCCGGCTGATCCGAACTGGCCAGGGCGCGACCGCTTCGTGCTGTCTTGCGGGCATTCCAGCCTCACCTTGTACATCCAGCTTTACCTGTCCGGCTACGGCCTGACCATGGATGACCTCAAGTCGCTGCGAACCTGGGGCAGCATCACCCCCGGGCACCCGGAGCACCGCCTCACCCCGGGCGTGGAAGTCACCACCGGCCCGCTCGGCCAGGGCATCGGCAACGCGGTCGGCATGGCCATGGGCGCCCGCCGCGAGCGCGGCCTGTTCGACCCGGACGCCGAAGCTGGCACCAGCCCGTTCGATCACTTCGTGTACTGCTTCGTGTCCGACGGCGACATGGAAGAGGGGATCAGCCACGAGGTCTCCTCGCTGGGCGGCCACCAGGAGCTCGGCAACCTCATCGTCCTCTACGACGACAACCAGATCTCGATCGAGGACAACACCAACATCGCCAAGTCCGAGGACGTGGCCGCGCGCTACGAGGCCTACGGCTGGCACGTGCAAAGGCTGGACTGGCGCACCGCCGGCGGCTACCACGAGGACGTGCCCGCGCTGTACCAGGCGCTCCTGAACGCCAAGGAGCACACCGAGGCGCCGTCGTTCATCGCGCTGAAGACGATCATCGGCTGGCCGGCCCCGAACAAGAAGGACACCGGCGCGGCGCACGGCTCGGCGCTGGGCGTGCCCGAGGTGAAGGCGACCAAGGAGATCCTGCACTTCGATCCCGAGGTGGACTTCCCGGTCGAGGAAGAAGCGCTGAACCACGCCCGCGAGGTGGCCGAGCGCGGCAAGCAGGCGCACGCCGAGTGGGAGGAGGGGTTCGCCGAGTGGGCCAAGGCCAACCCGGAGCCCAAGGCGCTTTTCGACCGGATGGCGCTCCACCGGTTGCCGGACGGCTGGGCCAAGGCGCTGCCGGAGTTCCCGGCCGACGCCAAGGGCATAGCTACTCGCAAGGCGTCCGGCGCCATTCTCAGTGCGCTGGCCCCCGTGCTCCCCGAGCTATGGGGTGGCTCGGCCGACCTAGCCGAGAGCAACCTGACCACGATGGACGGCGAGCCCTCCTTCATTCCGGCTAACCACCAGACGCCGATGTGGCCGGGCAACCCGTACGGGCGGACCTTGCACTTCGGCATTCGCGAGCACGGGATGGGCGCCATCCTCAACGGGATCGCGCTGTCCGGCGGGACACGGGTCTATGGCGGCACGTTCCTGCAGTTCAGCGACTACATGCGGGGCGCGGTCCGGCTGACCTCCATGATGGAGCTCCCGGTCACCTACGTGTGGACGCACGACTCCATCGGGCTGGGCGAGGACGGCCCCACCCACCAGCCGATCGAGCACTTGTGGTCGCTACGTAACATCCCGCATCTGGAGGTGGTGCGACCCGGCGACGCCAACGAGACCGTCGTCGCGTGGCGCACCATCCTGGAGCGGGCCCGGCCCGCCGCGCTGTGCCTGACCCGGCAGAACCTGCCGGTGCTGGACCGGTCCGGGGAGCTGGAAGGGGCCGAGAAGGCGGCTCAGGGCGGCTACGTGCTAGCTCCTGGCACCGACGTCATCCTGATCGCCACCGGCAGCGAGGTGTCGATCGCGCTGGAGGCCCGCGACGTGCTAGCCGGCCAGGACATCTCGGCCCGGGTCGTGTCCATGCCGTGCGTGGAGTGGTTCACCGAGCAGGACGAGTCCTACAAGCGCGAGGTGCTGCCGCCGACCATCCGGGCGCGAGTCTCGGTCGAAGCCGGCATAACGCCCCCGTGGAAGTTGTTTGTGGGAGACGCGGGCAGTTCAGTCGGAGTGGACCGATTCGGCACTTCTGCTGCCTACCAGAAGATCTACGAAGAGTTTGGCCTTACCGCGGAACGGGTAGCCGCTGCCGCTAACGACTCTCTGGCGCGGGTCAGGGGCCACTAGAGTCACCAGGCCCGCGGCACGCAGGAAGGAATCAACCGTGTCATCAGATGTACTCGAACAGCTATCCGAGGCCGGAGTGTCGGTGTGGCTGGATGACATCAGCCGCGACCGGCTGCGCACCGGCAACCTGCAGGAGCTGAGCGATGCCTCCCACGTGGTCGGCGTAACCTCCAATCCGACGATTTTCGCGCACGCACTGTCGAACGGCAGCGCCTACGACGAGCAGGTCACTGACCTGAAGACCCGTCAGGTGACAGTGGAGGAGGCGTCCCGCGCCATCACCACCTACGACATCAGGTGGGCGTGCGACGTGCTGCGCCCGGTCTACGACCGGACGAACGGCCTCGACGGCCGGGTGTCGCTCGAGGTGGATCCGAGGCTGGCCAAGAACATGCCTGCGACCATCGCCGAAGCGCGGGCCCTGTGGTGGATGGTGGACCGGCCCAACTTGCTCATCAAGATTCCCGCCACCGTCGAATGCCTGCCCGCGATCACGCAGGCCATCTCGGAGGGCATCAGCGTGAACGTCACGCTGATCTTCTCCCTCGAGCGGCACGGTCAGGTGCTCGACGCGTACATGGCCGGCCTGGAGCTAGCCGCGGCCGCCGGGCGTGACATCTCCCAGATCCGGTCGGTGGCGTCGTTCTTCGTCAGCCGGGTCGACAGTGAGGTGGACGGCCGTCTGGACAAGCTGGGGACCCCCGAGGCCAAGAAGCTACGCGGTAAGGCCGCCATCGCGAACGCGCGCCTGGCCTACGAGCTGTTCGAGATCAAGTGCGCCACCGAGCGCTGGCAGGCCCTGGCCAAGGCCGGGGCGAATGTGCAGCGGCCGCTGTGGGCCTCGACCTCGGTCAAGGACCCGACGTTCCCGGACACCATGTACGTAGTGGAACTGGTCGCCCCTGACACGGTTAACACCATGCCCGAAGCGACCATCAAGGCCACGGCCGATCACGGCAAGCTGCACGGCGATACGATACGCGGCACCTACGACGCGTCCCGGAAGCTCTTCGCCGACCTGGAGAAGCTCGGCGTCTTCTACGACGACGTGGTCCAGGTTCTCGAGGACGAGGGCGTGGCGAAGTTCAAGGCATCGTGGATCGAATTGCTGGAAACGATCAAGACCAATATGGGGCTCTGAATCCAGATGACCGAACGGGCTCGTGCTGACTGCCCTCGGGGAGGTCAGGCGTGACGGCGGAACCGGGCGACCCGCAGGGTCTGATCCCGGCTAATCCCAGTACTATCGCCGAGCAGGCTGAGGTTTCCGCGGGTCCAGCCAACCCGCTGCGCGATCCGCGAGACCGGCGTATCCCCCAGGTGGCCGGACCATGCGTGCTGGTCATGTTTGGCGTCACGGGTGACCTCGCGCGCAAGAAGCTGATGCCGGCCGTTTATGACCTGGCCAACCGCGGGCTGCTGCCGCCGGGGTTTTCCTTCGTCGGCTTCGCCAGGAGGGACTGGGAGGACGAGGACTTCGCCCAGGTCACGTACCAGGCGGTCAAGGAGTACGCCCGGACGCCGTTCCGCGACGCGGTGTGGCAGCAGCTCAGCGAGGGCGTCCGGTTCGTGTCCGGGTCGTTCAGCGACGACGTGGCCTTCGACCAGCTAGCGGCGTGCGTCCGGCAGCTGGACGCCGAGCGGGGTACCGGCGGGAACTACGCGTTCTACCTGTCGATCCCGCCGAACCAGTTTCCCACCGTGGTGCAGCAGCTCAAGCGCAGCGGACTTTCTGATGCCACCGACGGCGGCTGGCGGCGAGTAGTGATCGAGAAGCCGTTCGGTCATGACCTGACCAGTGCCCGGGAGCTGAACGCGACCCTGGACGGGGTCTTCCCGCCGCACTCGGTGTTCCGTATCGACCATTATCTCGGCAAGGAGACGGTACAGAACATCCTGGCGCTGCGGTTTGCCAACGCGATGTACGAGCCGATCTGGAACCGCGGTTACGTCGACCATGTTCAGATCACGATGGCCGAGGACATCGGTATCGGCGGCCGGGCAGGGTACTACGACGGCATCGGTGCCGCCCGTGACGTGATCCAGAATCACTTGCTCCAGTTGCTGGCCCTGATCGCCATGGAGGAGCCGGTCGCGTTCGACGCTGACTCACTCCGGATGGAAAAGGAGAAGGTGCTTTCCGCGGTCCGGCTGCCCGCCGACCTCGCCACGGGTACCTCGCGCGGGCAGTACTCGGCCGGCTGGCAGGGCGGCCGCCAGGTACACGGTTTCCTGGAGGAGGACGGCATCCCCGCCGATTCCCGCACCGAGACGTACGCCGCGCTGCGGCTTGGCGTTGATACCAGGCGCTGGGCCGGGGTGCCGTTCTACCTGCGGGCAGGCAAGCGGCTGCCGCGCCGCATGACGGAGATCGCGCTGATCTTCCAGCGCGCGCCGCACCTGCCGTTCTCCGCCACCGACACCGAAGAGCTGGGCCATAACGCGCTCGTGATCAGGATCCAGCCGGATGAGGGCATCACGGTCCGGTTCGGGTCGAAGGTGCCAGGCACGGCCATGGAAGTCCGGGACGTGAATATGGACTTCGCCTACGGTGCGTCCTTCACCGAGTCAAGCCCCGAGGCCTACGAGCGGCTCCTGCTCGACGTGCTCATCGGCGACCCGCCGCTGTTCCCCCGGCAGCAGGAGGTGGAGCTCGGCTGGCGGATCCTGGACCCGGTGGAAGAATTTTGGACTTCCTACACCAAGCCCGATCAGTACCCGGCTGGCTCAGGAGGGCCCGCGTCAGCCGACGCGATGATGGCCCGGGAAGGACGCGTATGGCGTCGCCTGTAGGGAAGATGGGGAGACCGCGATGACCATCGACCTGACCGACACCAACACTGCCGCGATTCACGAAGCGCTGACCCAGGCGCGCCGCCGGATGGGCGGCCCCGCCTCGGGCACGGTGCTGACGCTGATCATCGTCACCGATGAGGCCGCGCAGTACGACGCCGTCCGCGCGGCCAGCCAGGCCGGCCGTGAGCACCCGAGCCGGATTCTTGCCGTTATCACCCGCAAACCCAAGGCCGAGTCGCGGCTCGACGCGGAGATCCGGGTGGGCGAGACAAGCCCCGGGGAAACCGTTTTGCTCAGGATGTACGGGCCCCTCGGCCAGCATGCCGACTCAGTGGTGGCGCCTCTGCTGGCTCCCGATGTGCCCGTGGTCACCTGGTGGCCAGACGAGGCGCCGCGCGTGCCGAGCGGGGATCCGCTCGGCACCGTGGCCCAGCGCCGGGTCACCGACGCGGCGGCCAGTGATACGCCCAGGGAGATGCTGCTGAGTCTGGCCGAGGGCTACCAGCCGGGCGACACCGACATGAGCTGGACCCGCGCTACGTCCTGGCGATCGCTGCTCGCGGCCACGCTGGATCAGCCTTACCCCAAGCTACTAAGCGGCACGGTGCTGGCCGAGCCGGACAATCCGAGCTCGGACCTGATCGCGGCCTGGCTCGGGCTGCGGCTTGGCGTCGAGGTGCAGCGCGGCGAGTCCGGCGGCCCCGGGATCACCGAGGTCAGCTTCGAGACGGCGGACGGAAAGGTCTCGCTGTCCCGGCCGGACGGCAGAAACGCCACGCTGGCCTGGCCCGGCCGACCCGAACGCCGGGTGGCTCTGCACCGGCGCGACTCCGCTGACCTGGTCGCCGAGGAATTGCGACGGCTCGAGCCCGATGAGGTCTACGCGGAAACCCTGCGCGCCCTGGCGGCGGTGAACGCCCGGTGAGGGAACCGAAGCGGCGCCTGACGGCGCCCTGGAGACAAGCGGGGCTAGCATGGTGAGCGTACCGGAAGTCATTGTTCACCGGGATGAGGAACTCCTCGCCAAGGCAGTCGCCGCCCGCCTGGTCACTCGGCTGGTCGACTCGGTGGCGGCACGGGGCACTGCGTCGGTGGTCCTGACCGGCGGGGGTATCGGCACCTCGGTGCTTACCGAGCTGGCCGTTATCCCGGCTAGGGACGCCATCGACTGGCGGCACCTGGACATCTGGTGGGGGGACGAGCGCTTTGTCCCGGCCGGGGACCCCGACAGGAACGAGACAGGAGCCCGCTCGGCTCTGCTCGATCATGTGGATGCCGATCCGGCGCGGGTGCACGCGATGCCAGGACCGGACGGACCCGATGGTGACGACCCGGAGGCGGCCGCCGCCAGGTACGCCTCGTGGCTGGCCGCCGCGACCAGCCACGAGGATCACGGCCCGGTGCCCGCCTTCGACGTGCTGATGCTGGGCATCGGCCCCGAGGCGCATGTCGCCTCGCTATTCCCCGGCATGCCCGCGCTCTACGACGAACGGCCGGTCGTGGCGGTTCACGGTTCCCCCAAGCCGCCGCCGACGCGGCTGTCCCTGACCCTGCCGTCGATCCAGGCCGCACGTGAGGTCTGGATCCTTGCCTCGGGGGCGGAAAAGGCGGACGCGGTCGCAATGGCGCTGTCGGGTGCAAGCCCGGTCCAGGTGCCCGCGGCGGGCGCACGCGGACGGCAGCGGACCCTATTCCTGCTCGACGGCGACGCCGCGGCCAAAGTGCCGCCGCAGATCGGCCGTCAGGGTTCGCGCTGATTTTCGCCGAAGACGCGACTAGCCGGGTGACTCCGGCCCCGGTCGGCTGGCTCAGGACCGCCTTCGGCTAGCGACCGCCGCCGTAGCCCACCCGGCATGCCAGCAAGCAGATGAACACCACCGACAGCGCGGCCGCCGTATCCGGCGCTCCCGCCGCGGCCGAGACTACGATCCAGATGAACACCACCGGCAGCAGCATGCCGAGCGGCCGTTCGCGCCGGGATCGGCGTGACCCTTGAACCGACGGAACCATCCCGGGCGCGGCGTGTTCAGGGGCGGGGTTCCGTTGCAGCCATCCGTCGCCAAGCACCGGCTCAAGCGGCAGATCGCCGGTCAGCTCCCGTAGGTTAGCCCAGGTTCTCGCGGCATACGCGGCCGCCGTGCGCTCTTCAAACTCATCCAGCGTCAGACGGCCGTCTGTGTAGGCGTCCCGGAGGACGTCGACGACACTCTCCCGCTCGTTATCGGATGCGAGGATCGGTCGGTCGGTCATCGGCGCGGACCCTTCCCTGTTGTTCTTCTAATCCTAACCCAGCGCGATCCCGAACCCGGGGCGGCCGGCCATCCCACGCCGGGTTCGGAGTAGCCCATAGAAATAAGCCAGCTGGAGGCCCAGAATGAGACAGCACCCGAATGGTTACGAAAAGTAGGACCTTTAGGTCTCGCTCTGCTGTGCGTCCAGCGTTACGCTATTGGCGAATCTTCCTCTTGGTTATTCTGAGTCATGTGTGACCGGAGGAGGGTTTTGAGGTGTGAGGCAGCCTGCTTCACGTCAGCCACGCAGTTATGCCGGGCATCCGCCCTCCCGGTTACCATCACGGTCTCCGGGAGAAGACGAGCCGTACCTCACTAGGAGGGATCGATTTGAGCGTCAGCGAAGACCGCACAATCCAGCCCGCTTCCGTACCCGCCCACGTTTCCAGCATCGCGGACCCTGCCCCACTCGGGCTCGCCGCCTTTGCCCTGACCACGCTCCTGCTCTCGGCCAAGAACGCGGGCTGGATGACCCACGCCACGGGCAGCGCATGGCTCGGCTTCGCCTTCGCCTACGGCGGGCTCGCACAGTTCGCGGCCGGCATGTGGGAGTTCCGCCGCGGAAACACCTTCGGCGCCACCGCATTCGGCACCTACGGCGCCTTCTGGATCGGCTTGGCTCTCTGGGTCGAGCTCGTAGCCAACCCGGCCGTGGCGGCTATAGCCAAGGCACCTAGCACGGCCGCCGGCACCGTCGCCTCGCTTAACCATGACCTGGGCTGGATCACGCTCGCGTTCGCCGTCGTCACCTTGTACCTGATGGTCTTGACCACTCAGGTGAACCTGGCCATTTTCCTCGTCTTCCTCGGCCTGGAAATCACCTTTATCATCCTGGCCATTGGCAACTTCGACGCCGGCAGCGCGCTGCTCCCCACCGGGACTATTAAGATCGGTGGCTACCTCGGGCTGATCACCGCGCTTATCGCCTTCTACGCGTCGGCGGCGGGCGTCGCCGCCGACATGGGCGGCCGGCTCCTGTTCCCTGTGGGCAAGCCGCTGATCAAGTAAGCCCAGATCGGGTCAATACGGGGACCGGGCCGGTGCGGCCCGGTCCCCGGTTGTTTTCCGGCTGGGTACTGCCGGGTCGTCGCCCCAGCTGATCTGCCGCCAGATAGCGTGGGACGGCGGATAGACAGCCGCGCAGGGAGGAGGAGCGAGTGCACGACGGAAAGCAGATCGATCTGTCGGCGCAGGTCGAGCTGGTCAAGCGCAAGACCCGGCCATGGAAGTCCATCATCGCCCTCGTGCTGGCCATCGCGGCCGCGGTCGTCTCGCAGCAGTCCCGCGACGCGCTCCACCGGGACCCGCAAACTATCTTCTCCGCAAGCCACCTGAACGATCTGAGCTACCGGATTATCGACCCGGGCGCCGCCATGCTGTTCCTCATCTTCGGGTGCATAGCGACCTACAGCCTAGCCGGGAAGTCACGGGAGCTGCTCAAACCGAAGGCGGGCACCTCGCACGCGGCGGTGGTCGGGTACGTCATCCTGATCGTCGGCGCGTTTGCCACCCTCGTGATCACCCTGGAGCTGTTCGGCGTGCCGATCGGCCAGCTAGTCCTAGGCGGAGCGCTGACCAGCGTGTTCGTCGGGATCGCGGCCCAGCAGGCGCTCGGCAACGTGTTCGCTGGGCTGGTGCTGCAGTTCGCCCGGCCGTTCCATGTCGGGGACGCGGTCAGATTGCGGGCCGGGGCGCTCGGCGGCACGCTGGATGGCGTGGTGATCGATATCGGTATCACCTACGTTCGCTTCGACGCCGACGGCAGCGTGATGTCCGTGCCCAACTCCCAGGTGCTCAACGCGGTGGTCGGTCCCATCCCCCCGGAACCGGAAGAACAGCCCAGTCCCGCGGTGGTCGCCGACAGCAGGTCCGGCAGCCCGGGCGGCCTAGAGCTGCAGCAGCCTCGGCCCCCGGGGCCGGCCTAGGCGGAGCCTTGGCTTCAGGGCCGCCCTAGGCGGAGCCTCGGCTTCCGGGCCGCCCTAGGCGGCGAGCAGGCAAAACGAAAGGCCGGTGTGCGGAAAGCTGAGCTGCTAACGCCCACGGCGGCGTCTGTGTTCCCGGTGCGAAGGCGGATCTCCCTCATAAGGAAACGACGAGACGGCTTGCTGGCCCGCCGTGGTTTCCAGACCCGGATCCGGGTACCGCCCGGGACGGCCGGAGGATGGCTCGCGGTATCCGCCCGGCTGGACGGGGTAGCCATTGTAGCCACGAGCCTGATACCCCGGGTTCTCGTATCCAGGGTTTTGGTACCCGGGGTTCTCATAACCGGCCTGCTCGCCGTAGCCGAAGGTGCTGTAGCCCTGATCTGGTTGAGACGAAGTGGAGTCACCTTGCGGACCATACTCAGAACCCGGGTAGCCCGGCTCGGCGTACCTATTGTCGCGACCATATCCCTGGTCCGGAAAAGACGGTCCACCGTTTTCCTGGTAGCCCACTCCCTGGTCACCGTAACGCTGCCCGGCATAGCTCGCGGCCGCTGGGGAACTCGCCAGCACCGGCTTCCCGCCGGACGTCTGGTTTTCCGGCAAGCTCCGGCTCCCGGTAGCCGGCTCGGCGTATTCGTAACCGCCGTATCCCGGCTCCGGACGGGAGCCCCGGCGCTGATAATCCTGGGGCTGGTATTCCTGGGGCTGGTATTCCTGGGTCTGGTATTCCTGGGTCTGGTATTCCTGGCGCTGATAACCGCTTTGATAGTCCTGGCGCTGGTTAGCCTGCTCGGCCTGTGCGCGGTCGTCGTATCTCTGAGCCGGGTGTGACGCACTCTCATACGCCTGACCAGAGCCGCCATGGCCTTGGTAGGACCCGTCGTATTGCTGGCTGGAGCGCGCGCGCTCCGGATACGTCGGCTTGGAATACGTCGGCTCGGAATGGGCAGGCTCGGAATAAGGGGCCTCCGGGTATGAAGGCTCAGCGTACGAGGAGGCCGGATAACCCCGGTCGCCTTGCCCGGGACCAGCCTGACCGGTAAGCACAGGCCTTGCGTATCCCTGCTCGGCGTATCCGTTGACCTGATCCGCGTACCCGCGGTCCTCATACCCCTGACCCGGCTGGTCCCCGTCGGCCTGAACCTGGTACCCCTTACCGCCATAGGACTGACCCTGAGTGTTGTACACCGACGGCTGAGCCTGCTGAGGATACTGAGCCTGCTGGAGGTACTGCCCCTGCTCGGGGTAATCGGCGTACCGATTCTGCTCCTGGTACCGGCCCTGTCCTTGATACTGGCCTTGCTCGGGGTACTGGCCTTGCTCGGGGTACTGGCCTTGCTCGGGGTACTGGCCTTG
>JALYVS010000531.1 GCA_030853115.1 Actinomycetota bacterium | reverse complement strand
GGATCGGACACGGTCCACCGGTTGAGATTCGACCACGCCGTCAGCAGTCTGTCCCCGGCGAGCAGCAGGGCCACGTTTCCGCCCGCGTCGGAGGCCAGCCCGAGCACCTGTACCTGATCGGCACCGTACCCCGCGGGCAGGCCCAGCCCGGCCGACTGCCAGGTACCGTTGGCATCGGTGAAAATTCCCGCAACACCCGGCCGCTGGCAACCTCCGGCCGCCATCGGGTTCTTATCTGGGCCGAACGAGACTGCCTGCAACGCCTGCAGTCCGCAGCCGCGGCCCGGGGCAGACGCCGCGAGGGCGCGCCGCGTCGTCAGCAGTGACCAATGTCCGGCGGTGACCGCGCCCGCCGTCCCCGCCGTCTCGATGCTGCCGTTCTGCAGCAGCGCGAGGGCGTGTCCCGACGGGTCGGCCGCGAGCGCGTCCGGGACGTTAGCCAGACGTGCGTCGAGCAGCCCAGACGTCCAGTGCTGGCCCGTGTCGGTGCTCGCCGCCAGCGGTGAGAAGGATAGGGCCTGGCTGGGCCGAAAGCCGATGACGATGGACTTCCGGGTGCCCGCGGCCACCAGCCCCCCGTTGTCGGCGACCCCAGGGGGAGTGGCCAGGGACCAGCGGCTGGTGCCGGGCGACCGCACGAAGAGCTGCCAGAAGTTGTTCTCCGACGCGGCCGATCCGCCCAAGACCGCGACCGCCCAAGTGCCCTGCGCGGTGACCAGTGCGGTGCTCAGCGGCACGGTTACCGCCGGGTTGGTGCTGGGGGCCGGTCCGCCCGGTGATCCGGGACCGTTCCCCGTCCGGGCCCCGGACCCGCAGCCGACGGCGAGCCCCGCGCAGGCCAGGGCCAGGCCCACCCTGACCCTGGCCTTCGCCCTGATCACGAGCGGCCCAGCGCCTGTCGGGCGTACTGGCTGAGTAGCACGGAGAAGGAGGACCGGATGCCGCTGGTGGCTGCGCCGGGGTCGGCGCCTACCTCCTGGCGGATCTCGCCGGCGGCGTTGATGACTATGGCCAGGTCGTTGTGCGCGGACATGGCGCCGGCCGGCAGGTTCTGCACGGTGACCCCGTAGTGCCGCCAGACCGCACCGAGCTGGCTGAGCGAGCCGGTCAGGTACAGCCAGTTCGGCACCGTGGCTAGCCCTTCCTGCCGGTCGAAGGCCTGCGTGAAGGCGGTGGACAGGTAGCTGGGGTTGGCCACGACCGCGACCAGCTCGACGTTCTTGTCCTGCGCGCCGAGCATCTCCCCGGTTTGCTTGAACTCCTGGGCGATGATCGGGCAGTCGGTGGTGCACACCGGGTCGAGGAATGTCATCAGCACGACCTTGCCGCGCAGCTGAGCCAGCGAGACCGTCCGGCCGTTCTGGTCGGTGAGCGTGAAGCCCGGCGCCGGAAGGTCCAGCGTGGTGCTGCCGCCCGCCAGGGCTAGCGCCAGGATCGGATCCGCGGTCCGGTTCGCCGCCGCCGAGGCCATCGGCGCCGCCCCGAGGACGATGACGGCCAGCGCGGCGACCGCGGCGACCGACCGGGCCCCGGCCGTCGCTAGCGTTCCGGCCAGCATCCGCGGCCGCAGCGAGCGCAGCCGCCACCCCGTGGGTTCGCCGTCCCCGGCCTTCGCCGTCACGGGCGCCAGCTCGACCGCGGGCGTCAGGGCCAGGTAGCCGACCGAGAACAGCAGCGCCATCGGGATCATGCTGTTCGGGTCGGTCCCGAGCCCGCCCAGGAAGCCGAGATCCTGGACCAGCACCCAGTCAGCCAGGCAGAACGCGACGCCGAACCACACCGCGTACCGGACCAGCCCAGGGCGCCCGGTCAGGAAGATGGCGCCCAACGCGGCGAGCACGATGACCACGACCAAGTTCACCGCGAAGGCGTGCCGGGTCGCCAGCGACCCGAAGCCGGAGACCAGAGCGGACAAGAAGTGTGGCTGCTGGGTCCCGGCCATCGTCTGGACCATCCCGGCCAAGGTCCCGGGCTGCCCGTCGACGGTGCCCTGCCAGAAACCGCGGCCGGGCCAGGCCTGGAGCACCGCCATCCCGGCGAAGAACAGCCCGAGGCCCGCCATCAGGACCCGGCCGAGCCGGGGGCTGCGCCAGGCGCCTTCCGGCAGCGCGATGAGCGCGCCCGCGGCCACGTAGAACAGGACGCCGCCCGGTGCGCCGGTCATCCAGCTCAAACCGGGAGCGAAGATGCCGCCGAACGCTTCACCGAAGACCCATACGATCAGGCCCCAGCCCACGCTGGCCGCCCCGGCCAGCCTGGACCACCGCCCGTGCGCCGCGACCAGCAGCCAGGCACCGACCCCGACCTGGATCCACACCGAGGCGGCTCCGGCCTGGATGGGATGGTAAGTCCAGCTGGTGCCCCCCCAGTTGACCAGTTGCTGGACCCAGCCCGGGGAGGTCGACGCGGACGGCTCGATGACTTGCGCGGCCAGCCCTCCGGCCATCTTGGGCTGAGCCTGCAAGATCCCGTCCACGATCCACAGCACGCCGAAGCCGATGCGGAGCAGCCACCGGCCCCTGGCCTCGCTGCCGCTTCCAGCCCTCCCGCTCCCAGCCCTCCCGCTCCCCGGCCCGCTGATCTCTGCATTCGCGCCGGGCTTAGTCATCCGCCAGGTGCGCGCCGTGGCCCAGGCCAGCCAGCAGAACACCACCAGCAGGAGGGCGATTGCGCTCTGGTGGATCAGCGCGGTCCTGAACGCGGCGACCAGCGTCGGATCGCCAGGACTCAGGCCCGAGTTCATGCCGGGCACGAAATCGCTCCTCTCGTCCCGGGCGCGGCGGGGGTTCGCGTCCGGCCAGGATTCGTCTGCCCAGGCTAACGCCTCAGCGCCCAGCGGACCGGGCCGGGTGGCAACATGATGAAGATGTCATAACCGGCCCCTGGTGCCGGGTTGGACGGGTAGGCCCTCCTGCGGTAAGTACGTGCCCAGCCGTCCCCTCCCGCGGTAAGTACGTGCCCAGCCGTCCCTTTCGCTGGCTGTAGACGCCGCCACGCCGGTCCGCAAGACGCCGGGTCCAGCGGTTGCGACGACAACCCCGCAGCACGCTGCGCGTGCAGGATGGCGGGTTCGCCAGTCTCACTCGCACCTGCTAGCACAGGAGTCCCGGATACCAGAGTCTGCCGGACTTTTCAAGCGACACGATGAACCCTTGTGCCGGCAGGGGCCGGCACAAGGGTTCATCCTGCCGACCGGATGTGATGGCGGCAGCTCTTAGGCGGCCAGGTCCGCCAGCGTTAGGCGCTAGCGGTTTAGGGGCTGGCCAGCGGGTGGAGGGCGACCGGGGGCGGTAACCTGTTAGACCGTCGCTTGCGCCTGGGTTTCCTTAGCCGCGCCACCGAACCTCGGGGTCCAAGGTGCGCCGGGCTTCAGCCCCCAGACCGCGACCGCTCCCATCGTGAGGACGAACAGCACGAACGTGATGGCGTGCACGCTGGTGCAGTACAGGCAGATGCTGCCGATGATAAGAAGCTCGGCGTAGATCAGGTAGAGCACGAAGCCGATGCCCACCACCAGCGACGCTATCCGGACCATGTGAACCTCACGCCTGGCCGCCCGCCAGGCCCACGGGCTCATGATGGCCACCGCGAACAGGTAGAACGCCAGCCCGAGCACGGCCACCGGAATCCCAAACACGTACGACTGCGCGCTCGTGGTCACTTTGGTGCAGTTCACCAGACCCGACTCCGAGCACCCGGCCAGCGCGGATTCGGTGAAGTGGGCGATGGTCAGGTAGATCGACACGCCCAGGCCAGCCAGGGCGAGGACGAACGTGGTGAGCTGCAACCACAGGGCCGGCCCGGTCCCGCCCGTGCTGGCGGTCAGTTCGTCCTGCGGAGCACGCCCTCGGGATCCGCCGCGCCCGGCCCCGCCACCGGATGTTCCGTTCCGGGCCAGCACGTCGTTCCTGGCCGCGGGTCCCGTCTTGGCCCTAGCTCCAGCCCGGCCGGTGCCGCCGTTCTGAGCTGCGCCGCCCGTCCGCGCCGCGC
>JALYVS010000530.1 GCA_030853115.1 Actinomycetota bacterium | reverse complement strand
GCAACACCAGTCGCTGGCGTCCCAAATACTGTCCCGCCCTCATCCGCACCGCAACAGGTTTATAAGCCGGCATATCCAGGGGTGACCGTTAGGTCGCTATCGGCAAGGTAGTCCAGTGAGACGATGACGAGGATGGACCGGCCCACGGCGCAGCCGGCCTTTTTCCGGCCGCCGCCGCCGGGGCGGAAGGCCAGGCGGCGGAACCGCTCTCCGGGGAAGGTGTCCGTGTTCGCCGCGGCGTAGGCGGACAGGACGGCGATCCGCTTGGCGTAGGTGTTGCCGTGCCCCTTCTTCCCGCGGCCCTTGCGGGGCCCGGACTGCCGGGCGGCCGGGGTGAGCCCGGCCCAGGACACCAGGGCATCCGGGGTCGGGAACCGGCTCATGTCCAGGCCGATCTCGGCGATCAGCGCGGCGGCGGACTCCCTGCCCAGGCCGGGGATCTCATCGAGCCGGCCTGCGGCCGGGAGCGCGGCGGCATCGCCGGCCCGCCCGGCCTCCGGCCCGGTAACGCCGTCCGCGTCCACGCCCCAGGACGCGGGGATCGCGGCCAGGTGCTCAGGGACCCGCTCTTGCAGGTCCCGCAGCTCGGCCTCCAGGCGGGCGGCCGGGGCTTGCGTCGCTTACTCGTGTCATACTTCTTCGCGGCCAGCCTGCGATGCCAGGCAAGGAGCGTCGCAGGTGTCACAGGGAAGACTTCGGCCCAGCGGTTACGCGGTATGAGCCGAGCCAGCGCGGCGAGCCAGACCCGGCCGGCCGGCTCGTAACCTGCCGGCGCAACACCGCGTTCTCGTGCCGGAGTACCAGTAGTTCGGCATCCTTCGCCAGGTCCGTGCGGAACACCAGGACGGCTAGGCCGAGGACCCGGCGAACTAGCAGGTAGATGATCTTGAGCGCCAGTCAGCCAACCATGACGGCGTCGAGCATGCTGGCGACATCGCAGGTCAGCCCCTCAATCGATTATTCGAGCGGCACAGGCGGCGGACAGCAACCGCGCCGTCAGCCGGCCCAGCATCCGCTCATGCCGCTCACGCTGCTCGATGAACTGCCGCCCGCTGGCTCCGTTCCAGTCCTCGGCCTGGTCCGCGTTCACCGCCACGAAGGCCACGCTACGTCGCCGCAAAGTCCCGTCCGGGACGTTCGTGCCGGAGATCGCGACGGTCGCGGGGCCCGCCAGAGCGGGAGTTCTGCGCGCAGCCGCTCGTCCGACCGGCGCAGCGACAGACCACCCCGATTCGGCAGGGCGTCTCTCGGGGTTGTAGGCCATGCCCTGACACTCGCCCGCTGGTGGCGTAGCGTGACCTGGCAGGACGACTTACGGTGGGTTTCCGTTAATCGCTGGGACTCGCAGTCGGCTCAGCCCAGCCTCTTTCGGGTCTCAGCCCGGCCGGGAGGTGCCCGATGACCACTGCCGTCCCCACTACCGCGCTCGCTACGATCCAGCCTGCATTTACCGATGCCGAGCGGCTTCGCCCCCGCCGGGTTCCTGGCCGGGTACCGCGGCCTGACCCAGGAGTCGTACGCGCTGGACTTGCGCCAGTTTCGACCCGGCGGGTCAGGGATCCATAGTGCGCCATAACGCACAGCAGCGCCGAGTCTGCCGTGGCCGCCCAGAGTCGGCGACTGCCGAATGCCAGCGGCACGTAACCGCTGCGGACTATCACGGCCAGCGCCCACCACGCCAGGACCGCACCGCCGGGGCGGTGCCCCCGGGCCCGGCCTCATCGGCGCGCCACACGAGCCATGCTGACGTCGCCGTGCTTAGGTTAGCGCCGAACACGCGACGGGCAACGCGGCGCCGGACGGCGCGAATGCCGACCGTTCGAACTGCTCGTACTGAGGTCTGGTCCCGCGGTCCTGCGCATACCCGGCTACCCACGTGGACAGGCCCTGCGCTGCGCCGCAGACCACAGCGGCACCTTGAGGTGCCGCGAACTTTCCTCACCTCAAGGTTCTCCGTGTGGTCGCTGGGGGCGGGGAGGTGCGGGAGCCGCAAGGGTGAGATCCGGCGGTTCAGCGCCTGGTTCGCGTGGGTCCTGTCACAGTGCCGGGTGGCGTGAGGTCAGCGGGTGGCGCGCTGCCGGGAGGCTGGGTACCGGCCGGCTGCCGTCCGGGTGCCTGGGCTGATTCGGCCTGCTGCGGGTCGCCGGGCCCGGCGGTGAGCAGGATTCGCAGCGGGGTGCGGCTGGCCAGCGTGAGCAGCGCAGTGAGGGGAACGCGGACGATCAGGTAACCGGCCAGGGCCACGCCGGCGCCGATGAGGAGCCCGGCGGCGACGTCCTGGGGGTAGTGCGCGCCGATGTAGACGCGGCCGAAGCACAAGATCACGGCGGCGATGGCGGCGATGATGCCCAGCCGGCGGTGATAGAGGAACAGTCCTGCGGTGACCGCGCCGGCCATCACGGCGTGGTCGGAGGGGAAGGAGAAGTCGGTGGAGTGGCCGGCCAGGATGAGGGCGTGCGGCAGGCCCTGCCACGGCCGGGCCTCGGCGACGGCGTGATTGACGGGCTGGGCGATGCCGAGGGCGGCGAGGGTGCCGATCCCGGCCCACAGGCCGGCCGCCATGACGGGCGCGTCGCGGCGGCGCCGCGCCAGCCACCAGCCGGCGGCCAGCAGCAGCGCCATCACCGCGATGCCGCCATCGACGGCGTAGGCCAGCATGGGCGCGTGCAGCCACCCGGTGTGCCGGGCGAAGGTGTTGATATCCAGGAACAGGCTCTTGTCGAGGCCGCGGGCACCGGAGGTGCGGGGCGCCGGGGCGGCGGCCAGGGTCCGGGGCGTCCACGGGACGGGGGCGGCGGCCAGGGCTGCCGTCACAGACGCTGACATCAGTATCCTTCCTCCGGTGAGCGGCAGGCTGGCAGGTGCGGCCCGGGATCAGCCGGGCGGCGCACTGGGGCGCCGTCAGCGGCGGGCTGGCCCGCTGGCGGAGGTCCGGCGGCACCGGGCTGGCCGGGAGGATTACCCGCGCTTTCCGGCAGCTTACCGTCCGGGTGAACGCGCACTGGACGTAAGGTGTCACCCAGGTGAACAGCACCGGCCGGGCCAGGCCGCGGGCGGTGCGCTGGCGGATCAGCCGCCCGTTTGCGGCGCGGCCCGGCCGCTTCACTGTGCGGGTACGGGCCGCCGGGGCGCGGGGGTTAGCCTGGGCGGGTGGCGATGCATCTTCCCAGCCCGCCGGTCAGCGGTTTCCATATCGGCCCGCTGCTGGTTCACGTGTACGCGCTGATGTACCTGGCCGGCATCGCGGCGGCGATACTCATCGCCCGCCGCCGGTGGCGGGCGGCGGGCGGCGACCCTGACCTGGTCGGGGATGTCGCCTTGTGGGGGGTCCCGGCGGGGATCATCGGCGGGCGGATCTACTTCGACATCACCACGCCGATGGATATCCCGCACGTGTGGTATGGCGTGTTCGCGGTGGGGGATGGCGGGCTGGGGATCTGGGGGGCTATCGCGGTGGCGGCCCCGGTCGGGGCGTGGCGGGTGCGCAGGCGCGGCGGTGACGTGGCGCTGTTCATGGACGCGGTCGCGCCGGCCCTGCTGGTCGCCCAGGGGATCGGGCGGATCGGGAATTACTTCAACAAGGAGCTGTTCGGCGGGCCGACGAGGCTGCCGTGGGGGCTAGCGATCCCGCTGGCTTACCGGCCGCCGGGTTACGCGGCCTATGCCACCTTCCAGCCGACGTTCGCCTACGAGCTGATCTGGGATATGGCGCTGGCCGCGGCGCTGGTGTGGCTGGGCCATCACCGCCGGATCCGGCCGCCGGGCCTGTTCGCCCTGTACGTGGCCGGATACTCGGCGTTCCGCATTTTCGAGGAATGGCTGCGGGTCGACTCCTCGGAGTATTTCCTCGGCCTGCGGCTGAACATGTACATCGCCGCCGCGCTGACCCTGGCCGGCGCCGCGTGGTTCATCGTCATCCAGCGGCGCAGGCGATTCCCTGGCCCGGGGCAGGAGCCGGGCAACCGGGCCGGCGCCGCCGCCCGCGGCAGCCCCGCGGCCC
>JALYVS010000529.1 GCA_030853115.1 Actinomycetota bacterium | reverse complement strand
CGCGTCATCATCGCCGCCAGATTTAAGGCATCTCGCCCTGACCAGCCAACACCCCAGGAAATCAGCCTCCTACGGCTGGCCTGGGAAGACCCTACGCCCCTCGCCGCCTAAAACAGCGAAAGCCGAGACCTTCATCATCGTGCTGATAATCATCGGGCTGATCGCCGGCTTGATCGCCCGCCTCCTCCTCCCAGGTCGTGACTCCCTCGGGATTCTCGGCACCATCGTGCTCGGCATCGTGGGCTCCTTCATCGGGGGATTCCTGCAGAACCTCATCCAGTACCACAAGGTGAGCATTCACAGCTTCCACACCGTGGGCATCATATTTTCGTTCGGGCTGCTTGTGATCGCAGATCCCGCAAGCACGGACGAACATGGAGACTGGGACCCGGCATCGGAGATGGTGCATGCTTCGGCTGATTCAATCTATGTCTCCGTGAGAGACACGGCATCGGGCCTAGTCTCGGTGACGTGCGTGGACGAAGATGAGGTCGTAGGTTCGGGAGGCGAATGGGCGCTTATTTTCTCTGGAAATCTTACGCTTCCGAATCGGCAGATAAAATTCTCTGATCCGAACGAGATGATATCGATGACAATCCCTGTTAGGAATGCAAGCAGTCACGTTAAGATCTGTGCAGACGATGCGGATGAGCCTGCTGCTCTCGTGGTGACGGTTTCTGCTGCGAAATCCTAGTGTTCGGATTCGAGAGCTGGCCGAGGCCATGGTTGTTTTCCCGCTGCGTGCCGGATGGCGGTGAGCAACAGGGTGATGTTGGTGTCGTCGAGGCCGGTGACTGTGTCGCGGAGGTCGACGGGGATGCCGCCGGCGAGGCTGGCTGACAGCTGGAGGATGCGCCGTTCGCCGCCGGAGCAGGGGAGGCCGCCGTTGGCGAGGGCACCGGCGGCGGCGTCCCAGTCGATGGCGGCCATGAGGGTGCCGTCGCTGGTGCCGCAGGTGATGAACCTGCTGGTGAAGTCATCGCGGTGCAGGAACGTGCCGTTGCTGATGAGCAGTTCGGTGCCGGCTTCGAGTGGGAAGAGGCCGGCGGCGCAGGCCCGGAGAGCACAGGTCAGGTTGTCAGCGGTCATTGGGGTCTCCGGGGGCGGCTAGGGTGGCGGCGATGTCGCGGTAGGCGGGGATGCCGAGGCTGACTGCCTCGGCGCGGCGGGTTGTGATGGCGTCGGCCTGGGTGATCTTGCTGTTGGCGGCGGCGAGGCCGGGTAGGACCTACATCGGAACCGTTTCGTACGCGGAACGGGTTCGGGGAGGTCAGTGCGGGTGCTGAACGGGGTTGTCTGCGGGTGTTCGGCGTACGTTCTGGTTCGGTTGGAGCCCGGATGTGATCATGGTCTGGGTGCGGGTTCGGCTGGTGGGTGACGGATCGTGGTTGTGATCTTGGTGTCCGGAAGTCCTCAGTAACGGACAAGATAAACTTTAGGTCGGCCGCCACGATACGTGAACGCTATGTAACGGTCCAATTACTTACTGGTCGGGTTGTGATGGTTCGGCCCTATCGTGCAGGACATGCCGGTCGAATTCCTCAGTGATCAGGAAGCGGCGGCCTACGGCCACTACGGGGCCGGGGTGCCGCAGGCGGATCTGGAACGGTTCTTCTACCTCGACGACGCCGACCTGAAGCTGCTGGGCCGGCGGCAGGGTGATCACAATCGGCTCGGCTTCTGCCTGCAACTCACCACGGTCCGCTATATCGGAAGGTTCCTGGCGGATCCGCTGGAGGGGGTGCCGGCCGAGGTCATCGACTACCTGGCCGGGCAGCTGGGTGTCACCGACCCGTCCTGTGCGAAGAAGTACGCGCTGCGGGAGCCGACCCACCGGGAGCACGCGGGGAAGATCCAGAAAGCGCTGAAGCTGAAAGACCTGGCCCAGGTGGAGTCCGGCCTGGCGGCGTTCGCGGGCGGCCGGGCATGGGTGACCGGGGACGGCCCGAAGGCGATCTTCGCCGACGCGGCCGCCTGGCTGCGGGAGCGGGATGTGCTGTTGCCGGGGGTGAGCGCGCTGGCGCGGCTGGTGGCGCGGGAACGGGACGCGGCGACCAAGCGGCTGTGGGACACCCTGTACGCGGCGCTGACCGGTCAGCAGCGGCTCGCGCTGGACGCGCTGCTGGTGGTGCCGCCGGGCAGCCAGGTGTCGGAGCTGGAGCGGTGGCGGACGGGGGCGGCGCGGGCGTCGGGCCCGCAGCTGGTAAAGGCGCTGAACCGGGTGGCGGAGATTACCGGGTCGGGCCTGTCGCGGGTGGAACTCGACGCGACGGTGACGCCGCGGCGGCTGACGGAACTAGCCCGGTACGGGATGGGCGCGGACGTGTCCCACCTGAAGCGGCACGGCGACCAGCGGCGGATGGCGGTGCTGGTGGCGACCGTGACGCAGCTGGAGGCCACGGCGACCGACGACGCCCTGGAGCTGCTGGAGCTCCTGATGACGACCGAGCTCATCGGCAAGGCCCGGACCGAGGCCGACAAGCAGGTGATCAAGCGGCACCCGAAGCTGGCCAGGGCCTCGGCCATGCTGGCGGTCGCGGTGGGGGTGCTGCTGGAGGCGGCCAGCTGGGGCAGTGATGAGGAGGTCCGCGTATCGCAGGTGTGGGAGGCGATCGAGGCGCGTATCCCGCGCGCCGAGCTGCGCGCCGCGGCGGCCACCGTGACCGGGATGCTGCCGCCGCCGGAGGCCGTGCCCGAAGGTGACTGGCGGGCCGGGCTGGCCAGGCGGACCGCGATGGTGACCGGGTTCTGCAAGTTGCTGACCACCACGATCACTTTCGGCGCCACCGCTGAGGGCGCCCCGGTGCTGGCCGCGATGACCGCCCTGGGCGAGCAGCTGGTCTCCGACGCCAGGTGGAGCACCAAGAACCCGCGCATCTGCCCGCACGTGGTCACCGGGCCGTGGCGGCACCTGGTGTTCGGCCACCCGGCCCGCGCCGACGGCAGCGTGGACCGCGGCGCCTACACCTTCTGCGTGCTGGAGCAGTTCTGGCGTCACCTTAAACGGCGGGAGATCTACGCCGAGGCCTCAACGCGGTGGCGCAACCCGCAAGCCCGGCTGCTGGACGGCCCGGCCTGGGAGGCAGTCCAGGCCGACGTGCTGACCTCGCTGGGCCTGCCCGAAACCCCGGACGCGCTGCTGACCTCCCACGTCACCGCCCTGCACCAGGCGCTGCGCTATGTCGGCGGCCGGCTCGCCGTCAACACCGACGTCCGGGTGGATGACGCCGGGAAAATCCACGTCACCCCCGACAAGGCCATCGAGGAGCCGCCGTCGCTGACCGACCTGCGCAAGCGGGTCGCGGCCATGCTGCCCCGCGTCGACATCGGCGACCAGATCCTGGAGGTGATGGGGTGGGTGCCGGGCTTCCTGGCGTCGCTGACCGCCCTGTCGGGCGGGGAGCCCCGGATGGACGGCCTGGAGGTTTCCGTGGCGGCCTGCCTGACGGGCCAGGCCCTCAATATCGGGTACGGGCCGGTCTCTAGTGACGGCGTGGCCGCGCTGGAACGCCGCCGGCTAGGCCACGTGGGGCGCACCTACCTGCGCGCGGCTAACTACACCGCCGCCAACCCGCACCTGATCGCCCGGCAGGCCGGCGTCGGCTTCGCCCAGGCGCTCGGCGGGGGCCTGGTCGCCGCGATCGACGGGATGCGGTTCGTGGTCCCCGTCCCGTCCCTGTTCGCCAGGCCCAACCGGAAATATTTCGGGCCCAAGCGCGGGATGACGTTCCTGAACGCCATTAATGATCAGGCGTTCGGGATCAGCCATAAAATCGTGGCGGGCACCGACCGGGATTGCCTGCACGCCATCGACCTGTTCTTCAATTGCGGTGCGGCGAACCTGCCTGAGGTGCTCGTCACCGATACCGGATCGTATTTGGTTACCTGGACACCTTGCCTCGCGTTCAGGGGCGGGGGCGGCCGTTGGGGCCGTCAAACGCGACGGTTCCGGGGGTCTGTGTGCGGGTGCAGCAGCGGCGTGGAGCGGACGGCTCGACCCG
>JALYVS010000528.1 GCA_030853115.1 Actinomycetota bacterium | reverse complement strand
GAGATCTTCAACCTTGCCCGCTACGCACCCAGGCGCTGACATGGGTAATACGTCCAACCACGCTTGGCGCACCAGCTGACCAGCACAAACAAGCAGAAGATCAACTTATCCCGGAAACTCGGGCTAGGAGCCCGCGGGGGGCTGGCCAGGATCCTGATGCCCTCCGCGGTGAACACGGCGTCGAAAGAAGTGGTGGACTGGCCCGCCCGGTCCCTGATCAGGAACTTGACCGCGGACGCGCGCTGGCCCAAGTCCATCAGGACGTCGGGGGCGGCCTGCGTTGCCCATGGGCCGTCCGGGTGCGCAGTGATGCGGCCAGGTGAACCCGGCGGGTGCCATGCCCGGTCACGATCAGCGCATAAACGCGCCGCAGGAGCACGGTGTCCACGCGGGCGAAGCCGGCGGCGATGATGCCGCGGGCCTGGGCGGTCAGGAACTGCTTCCAGGCCGGGCGGGTACGGCGGGGCGCGGGATCGATCCCGGCGTCATGCAGGATCTGCCACACCGCGGAGGCGGCGATCCGGTGGCCGAACCTGACCAGTTCGCCCTGCACCCGCCGGTGCCCCCAGGTGGGGTTCTCCGTGGCGATGCGGATCACGAGCTTGCGGATCGCGGCGGCCGTGGACGGCCGGCCCCGGACGGCGGCGGCTCGTGTAGTCCCACTTGCCCGCGACCAGCCGCCGGTGCCAGGCGAGCAGCGTCGCCGGGGTCACCGGAAACACCTCAGCCCACCGGCGGCGGAGTACCAGTCGCGACAGTGCCGCCAGCCACAGACGGTCACCCGGCTCGTAGCGGACCCGCCCGACCTGGCGGCGCAAGACCGCGTTCTCGTGCCGGAGCACCAGCAGCCCGGCGTCCTTGGACACCCGGTGCCGTCCCAGCACCGTCAGACAGCCGAGCAAGCAGCGTACAAGCAGGTAGAGGACGGAAATGATCACTCAGCGATGATCCCAGCCGGGAAGCCCGGCCAGGCCAGATCCAATAATCGAGCCCCACAGGCCACCTTCGCCGAGTTCGAGGTCGACCTGCTGCGGATGAGGACCCGGGAGGGCATGGCAGTCGCGCGGGCGAAGGGCCGGCTGCGCGGCAAGCAACCGAAACTCTCGGCCAAGCAGCAGACCGAGCTGCGGCGCATGCGCGCCTCCGGTGACTACCAGATCGCCGACCTCGCTGAACTGTTCACCATCGGCCGAGCCACGGTGTACCGCACCCTGCGCCGCGAGAGTTCATCGACGGCGGACAAGGGCAACTGACGTACCTTGCACTTCGGGACAACCTCGGGAGCCCCGGGCCGTCATCGAAGGGCTGCTGGCCGATGTCGCCAAGTACGGCACCGCCCATGTCAAGCGCGCCTACGGCGACTGGACCGGCACCAGCCTGCGGGATGGAAGGGGCAGCTGCTGGGTGTGCTCACTCCTTGCTCTTGGCCTCGGGTGCGATGGGCGCGGTCGATGTGGTAGCGGATGCCCGCTAGCCGGATCAGGAAGCAGGCCGCGGCGGCTCCGAGAGCAGCGGGGACGCCGTAGACCCCGGTGCGCGCGGCGGTTACCGCGATCGCGGCGCCGACCAGGGCGGGTATGGCGTACAGGCCGCTGGTGAGGACGGTCGGGACCTTTCGTACCAGGATGTCCCGGATCGTTCCGCCGCCGACGGCGGTGACGCTCCGAGGATGACGGCCTGCCCGGGGCCGAGGCCGTGCTCCAGGGATTTGGTCGCGCCGGTGACGCAGAACAGGCTCAGCCCGGCGGCGTCCAGCAGCAGGATGTCCGGGGTGAATCGCCGCAGTTGCCGGCTGAGGAAGAACGCGATCAGCGCCCCGCCAGCGGCTACCGCCAGGTAGGGCCAGGAGCTGAAAGTGGCCGGCGGCAGCGCGCCGATGAGGATGTCGCGCAGGATGCCACCGCCCAGGGCCGTGATCATGCCGAGTGTCAGCATCCCGATGATGTCAAGCTTGGCTGCTTCCAGGCCTGTGATCGCGCCGTTGAGCGCGAACGCGAACGTGCCGGTCAGGTCAAGCGCGAGCAGCAGCGGCGGTTCGGCCATGACTGCCAGCATGCCTCATTGCCTGGCCGGTCACGATCCCGAGTGCGGCGCCAGCCAGGCCAGGGCGGCAACGGTCAGGGCCTCGGTGCCGGTCCGCAGGGTGGGCTGCAGTACGGGCAGGAATTTCGGGGAATGGTTAGCCGGCAGGTCGTCCAGGTGCCTGTCCTTCTCGGCGGTGCGGTACGTCTGCGGGTCGGTGCCACCGATGGCCCAGTAGGTGTACGGGATGCCCGCGGCGCTGGGGATAACGCTGAAGTCCTCGCTGGCGGTCTGCTGGTCCCACGGCAGGGCGCGGTCGCCGAAGTACGCGCCGAAGGCGGCGGCCACCCGGCGGGTTGTGTCGGGGTCGTTGTCGGTGAGCGGGTAGCGGTCGAGGGTCTCGAAGTCAGGATCCTGGGGCGAGCCGGCGGCCTGGCACTCGGCGCGCACGATCCGCTGGATCGCGTCCAGCATGCGCTGGCGGGTCTGCTGGGTGTAGCTGCGCAGGTTGAGCTGCAGCACGGCGTGGTCCGGGATGACGTTGCTCGTGGTGCCGGCCTGGCTGCTGCCGATGGTCAGCACCGCGGTCTGGGTGGGCGCGATCTCACGGGATACGACGGTCTGCAGCCGGATGACGATCATGGCGGCGAGCACCACCGGATCAATAGTGTTCTGCGGCATGGAACCGTGACCGCCCCGTCCGTACACGGTGATCTTGATGCTGTCGGCGGCCGACAAGAAGGGCCCGGAGCGTGTCCCGGCCGTGCCGGCGACGCCCACGAGGACGTGCTGGGCCAGGGCAACGTCAGGGGCGGGGATGCGGGTGAGCAGGCCGTCGTCGACCATTGCCTGGGCGCCGTCGCCGGTCTCCTCGGCGGGCTGGAACAGCGCGATCAGGGTGCCGTTCCACTGGCCGGGGTGATCGGCCATGAGCTTGGTCATACCAAGCAGGCAGGACACATGAATGTCGTGGCCGCAGGCGTGGGCCACCGGCACCTCGTTGCCGTCGGCGTCGTGGGCGGTCGCGGTGCTCGCGTAATCCGCGCCGGTGTCCTCTTTGACCGGCAGCGCGTCCATGTCCGCCCGGAGCAGGACGGCTGGCCCGCCTCCGTTAGACAGCACGCCGACCACGCCGGTGCCGCCGATGCCGGCCTGGACCGTGCAGCCATAGTGCTGTAATTGCCCGGCGACGCGCTGCGCGGTGCGCTGTTCATGGTGGGACAGCTCGGGGTGCTGGTGCAGATCCCGGTAGAAAGCCTCCTGGGCGGCCTGGAGGCCGTCGTAGCCAGCCAGGATCTCCTGGGCGCTGCTCATCGCCGCCGTCCTTTGCACTGGGCGCGTAGTGCGGGCGCTCCTAAAGCGCGGGTGTCCCGCTCGGTCAACTGTAATCTGGCCGCGATGGGCAGGGCGGCCGGGGGCCGGTGACGCTCAACACCCCCGGGCCCGGCGTGACGGTGAGGGCGCGGGAGGCCTTACTGGCGGTGGAAGCAAGATATCCAAAGATGTCGCCGGAGATAACATAGCCGATGCCGTTGCCGACGATTTCCCCGCCGATGATCAGACCGTATATCCGGCCGCGCTCGCCGGCCGGGAAGAAGTCGCCGGTCAGCGAGGCCACCGCCGGGGCGGCGGTGGCGGTCACGACGCCCAGGCCCACGCGGGCCGCCAGCAGCCACAGGTACGACTGCGCGACGCCGGAGAACAGGACGGCGACCGCCCACAGCGCAATGCTGAACGACAGCAGCCGCACCCGGCTGGTGCGGTCGACCAGGATCCCCATTGGGAGCGCGAACACGACACCCACCAGCGATACGACCGCCAGCAGCAGGCCGATCTGGGTGTTGCCGATTTGGAAGGCGCGTTCGAGGTTGTTCTCGGTGGAGGTGACCGTCCCGGTGTCCGCGCCGGACAGGCCGAGCACCGCGGCCAGGGTCAGCACCACCCGGGCCCGGGCCGGGCCGCCGGCCGCGTCCAGCACGAGCC
>JALYVS010000527.1 GCA_030853115.1 Actinomycetota bacterium | reverse complement strand
GCGGTGATCCGCAGCAGCCGCTGCGCGATCACCGCCGAGGTGCAGCCAGCGTTACCCCGCCGCCTCTGATTGCCACCACTGCCGGTGCAGCAGCCAGCGCTCGTTCTCATCGCGGCCGCCCCAGATTCCGAATTCCTGGCTGGTGGCCAAGGCATAGGTCAGGCACGGCTGCTGTACGGGGCAACTCGCGCAGACTGCTTTGGCCCGCTGAATTTCTGCGACGGCTCTCCCAGTTGATCCAACCGGGAAGAAAAGCTCAGGGTCTGCTTGACGGCAGATCGCCGCGTCTTGCCACTCAACGTTCTGCCGGTATAGGGCGGGCTGGGGGCCCTCGGCCCGCGCGGGCGGCAGGGCAAGAGGCAGATTGCGAGAAATCACACTGGACACAGTGCCTCCTCGGCGGTAATTCACGTGGGGAGCGCCGCCAGGGACCGGAGCAACGCGGGCAGGCATCAGAATGGGCGGCCAGGTTAGCGCCGCGGGGGACAGGCGCCGGGCCTGTTCGGCCGGGCGCTCAGCTGAGCTCGTCGGTCTTGATTGCGTTGCCCAGCGCCATGAAGGTAGGGGCCCACAGGCCGACGTAGATGCCCCACCGGTCTGCCTTGTCGCCAGGGGCGTTCTCCATTCGGCTGGATGCGGTCCACGCGGCGATGCTCGCCCCGATGGAAAGCATGCCTGCGAGGTAAGCGACGTCGCTGGTGATACCGAGGTTGCGCAGGAACTTGATCATGGTCTGGTTCTTCTTTCGTCGAGAGGACAACCGAGGGCAGATGGTGCTCTGCTGGCCGCGAGGCAGGCTGGTCTTCGGGTGCGGCGATGCTGGTGCTGCCGGGCGGGTTGACACGAGGCTGTGGCGGCCGGGAACCGAAGGCGTGGCCGTGATCCATCGGGGCCCTGCTGCCTGGTGAGGGCAGCGGGCCCGGCGGGGCCCGTGCCGATCCGCGGTACCGGGTCGGCGAGGGCCAGTTCTCCCGGTGGGCGTCAGTATCGGCGCAGCTCATTGTGCCTCCGGCGCGACGGTCCTCAAGGGTCCGCTGCCGGGGTCTGGAGCAGCTAGAGCGGGCACCACGCGGCGGGGCCGTCGTGCCAGCTTGCCTTAGCGACACTACATCATTGTGAACAGACAGATGTCATCAGCCTGACTAGTTTCTCGCCGCCGGATGCCGCCGGATGCCGCCGGATGCCGCCGGATGGTGCTTCGGAAGGTGACCAGCGGTGCCGTCAGCGGGAGGTGTGCCCCACGACAGGGATTCCTGTCGTGGGGCTGTTCAAGATGGGCGTGGCCACGAATCGTGGCAGGTAAAGGTAAGATAACGTTATAAATGTTGCTCTGGACCCCGGCAGCGGTTGTGTGCGAGGAATAGCGGCCCGTGAATAGCGGGTCTATGTGACGGGATCCGGAGTTTCGCGTGGGCGGTCCCGGCGCGATGTTACCGTCGGCGAAAAGCCGGCGGCCACCGTCTGATGCTCACAGCTGATACCCGTACTGCTACTTGCGTGGCGGTACTGGGAATCGGCCTGCCCGTTTAAACGTAGGCCGCTGGTATCCCCGCGCGGATGTTCCTGGCCTGACTGTTGCCGAGCTCTGAGTAGCTCGAGCAGCCTCCAGAAAGGGACATCGCGGTGACAGATCAGCTCACGGCCAGCTACACAGGTACAGAGCCGTTCCCGGACGGCGGCGATCAGCCGCACACACTCATAGGCGGATTCCAGCGGGCGGTAACCGCCGTGATTGTCATCGTGCCGTTCGGCGGCCTGGCCGTAGCGGTATGGCGAGCGTGGGGCCATGGCCTGAGCCTCAGCGACGTCCTGCTCGCAGCGGCTTTCTATCTGGTGACCGGGCTCGGGGTGACCGTCGGCTTCCACCGGCTGCTCACGCACCGCAGCTTCACCGCGACGCCGGCCTTGCGGGTCGTGCTGGCCATCGCCGGGTCGATGAGCTTCGAGGGTGACGTTATCGGCTGGGTGGCCATCCACCGCCGTCATCACGCCTTTACCGACATGCCGGGCGACCCGCATTCGCCTTACCGGTACGGCACCAGCGTGGCCGGCCAGCTTCGCGGCCTGGTCCACGCGCACGTCGGCTGGCTGCTACGCGATGACCCCACCCCGGCCATGCGTTACGCCCCGGACATGGTGGCCGACCCCGCCATGCGGGCGATTTCAGCCGCGTTCCCGGCCTGGTGCGCCGTTTCGCTCGGCCTGCCCTTTGCCCTGGGCTGGGTCATCGGCGGCAGTTGGCAGGCCGCCATGACCGCCCTGCTATGGGGCGGACTTGTCCGTGTCGCCTTGCTGCAGCACGTCACTTGGAGCGTCAACTCGCTGTGCCACGTGATCGGTACCCGCCCATTTGCCACTCGCCGCCACGACCGCGCCACTAACTTGTGGCCGTTGGCTCTGCTCTCTTTCGGCGAAAGCTGGCACAACATGCACCATTCCGATCCGAGCTGCGCCAGGCACGGTGCCGATCCCGGGCAGATAGACATCTCCGCTGCCGTCATCCGCATCTTCGAACGTCTGGGCTGGGCGACCGGCGTCCGCTGGCCAACTCCCGCCCGCCTGGAGTGCCGCCGCGTTCAGGGCCCGCACCCTGGGCCAGGCAGGCCTGCGTGCGGCGACTAGGCGCCCGGCCCGCGGTCACGCTGACACCCTTACTACGATCGGCTTCGCGCGGCAGGTCAAGGCGCCGGTCAATGACAGCTGGATCGCTGCTACGGCCATCGCCCGTCATGTTCCGGTCGTAACTCAGGATTCTGGTTACCACGCCATCCCTGGTGTCGAAGTCATCAAGATCTGACGCGGTGAGTGACGTACTTCAATCTTGGAGCCGCGCGGATGAGGAGTCCTTCGGCGATCACCGGGACTTGATTCCGGCGACCAGGCGGTCGAGCATCCGGCCAGCCTGGTCGCTCTGAGCGAACAACGTACATCCCACAGGAGAGGTCCCGCCGAGATGACCCAGTTCATGAACAAGGCCGCCCGTCCGGGCGGCGAGGTCCTGCTGGCCGGCCGGCCGGTCGCACGCGTGGGCTACGGCGTGATGCAGCTCGCCGACCGGCCCGGGCGCGCTCCGCTGCCCGCCGAGGAAGCGATCGCCCTGCTCCGCCGCGCCGTCGAGCTGGGGGTCAACCATTTCGACACGGCGCAGTTTTACGGGGCCGGGCTGGCCAACGACCTGATCCGGTCGGCGCTCGCCCCCTACGACGACGACATCGTGCTGGTCAGCAAGATCGGAGCGGACCACGTCGATGCCCCGGTGCCGCTGAAGCCAGCGCAAAAACCTGAAGAGCTCAGGGCATCGGTCGAAGACAATCTCGCAAGCCTGGGGGTCGAGCAGCTCGCCGTCGTCAACCTGCGCCGCCTCGATATCCAGCCCGGCCTGCTGGCCACCGGCGATCAGGTCGTCAGCCTCGACGATCAGCTCGCCGAGCTGGTGGCCCTGCGTGCGGAGGGCAAGGTCGAGGCCATCGGCCTCAGTAACATCAGGCTCGATCAGCTCCAGCAGGCCCTGCCAGCCGGAATCGCCTGCGTGCAGAACGCCTACAGCCTCCTCGAGCGCTCGGGGGAACCACTGCTCGACCTCTGCGGGCGCGAAGGGATCGCTTGGGCGCCGTTCTTTCCGCTCGGATCCGCCTTCCCGGGCCGGCCGAAAGTGACCGATCAGGCCGCCGTCAAGGCCACGGCTCGTGCGCTGGGGGTCACGCCCTCGCAGGTCGGGCTGGCCTGGCTACTGCAGCACGCCCCGAACATCCTGCTCATCCCGGGTACCAGCAGCGTCGACCACCTCCGGGAAAACGTGGCCGCGGCCGAGATCGCTATCCCCGCGGAGATGATCGCTCACCTGGAGGCGGACCCGGGCAGTGCATAATGGGGCCATCGCTGGAGGATGCCGGCTCGCCTGCTCTGGGAGGTTCCATGCCCGCACGCCGCCGCGCGCCGCGCTCGGCTCATAGCTGGCGCACCGGCCGCGCTATCGGTACCGCCACGGCGGCGCTCGCGATGGTCG
>JALYVS010000115.1 GCA_030853115.1 Actinomycetota bacterium | reverse complement strand
CGCCACGGCCGGGGCCACCTCACTCTCCACCTGCCCGAAGGCTGGCACCGCGAGCACGCATGGCTGAACCTCTTCGAAGCCGCCTGCGGCCCGCCCGCCGCAGCGGCCTGACCAGCCCCGACCCCGTCCGCCACCACACGCCCGCCAGGGCCACGCCGCTACAAGCCCCCGACCGCGGAACCCCGGACAAGCCGCAGAACCGCCAGCGGCAGGCCAAACACGCCCTCAAAACCCTCACCGGCGAGAACAGCTCACACGAAATCAATGGGTGGATTGAGGCTTAGTGGTGGACCCTTCGAGATCGATGCGTCAGCTAACCAGCCAATGGGTGGTGGGTGGACCCTTCTTATGGACGGCAGTGCGAGTTGCTCGACCAACAGCGGGTCGTGACTGTTGTGACTCCGCGGCTCGGCAGCTGTGCGCAGACGCTCCAGTCCGGGCGTGCCTACTTCGTGCCGGCGATGCAGCGGGCCACGCCCGGAATCCTTACCTTGCCGTCTTGTTCGTAGCTGCTGGCCTTGGCGATGACGGCTTTCGCGATCCGCTCCCGCGCCGACTCGCCGCCTGGGCAAGCGCCGCAACTGCGAGCGAGACGTGCTCGCTGTTCATCTCCCGGTACTGCGCGGGCGAGTCCGTCACGAGCTCGACGCCGACGTCCCACTCGGCAACCTCGCGCAGCCCGCGGCCTGGTACAGGGCACTGACATATCCCGGGGCAGCGCACCGGAACATGCCCGGCCCGTCCGGGCCGGGTGGCGCCAGCACCGCCTCCGCCGCGATGGCCTGCATGGCGATCGTCGTCCACGGGTTTTCCCCGGGCCTGGCCCAGACCCACGAGCACAGACGTCCGTCCGGCTTAAGCACGCGCGCGAACTCGGCGGTCGCCTTGGCGACGTCGGGAAAGAACATGTACCCGAACCGTACCGAGATACTGTCGGATGCCGCGTCACCGAATGGCAGGTCGTCGGCGCTGCGCACCCTGGTCTCGAAATTGGCGATCCCTTGCGCGTTCGCCCGTCGCGTCGCGATGCCGAGCATCTCAGCCGCAAGGTCGGTCAGGACGACGTGTCCCCCCGGCGCGAGCCTGGCGATGGTCAGCCCTGGCTCGCCGGTGCCCGCGGCAATGTCGAGATGCTGCTGATCACCGGCGATGCCGAGACACTCGATAATCGCTGTGCCGACCGGGCCCAGCTGATCCATGATGACCGCGTCACACTTCTCCCAGCTCGCAGAAAGCCCGGCCCACGTCGCTCGCTGCGCTATGCGGCAGAAGCGGGCGACTCAGGACTGGGCAGCGTCGGGTCTGGCGCGGCGTTCCGCTTCGGTGCGGATGCTGGTGAAGGAGGAGCGGACGGCTGCCTCCCAGGTGGCCGCGACGCGGCCGGCCCACCACTGGCCCGCGATTCCGAAGTCGGTGCCGAGTTCGCCGGAATAGTCAAGCCTGGTCGTGCCGTCTTCGCCGGCGAGCGCGAATTCCTCGGTGAGGTGCGGTACCGGGCCGCGGACGAGCCGGAAGCCGATCGTGTGCGGCCGGTCGAACGTGACGGTCTCGAGCGTGGCAGCGGTGATCCTGCCGTGATGCACTGGCGTGTAGTGCTCGGCCAGGACCATGTCGGTGCCACGCTGCAGGACGTGGAGTTTCCCGGCCATGGCGCGGGGTGTGCGGCCCAGATAGGGCGCGGCGATCACGTCGAATACGGTGGAGGCCGGGGCCGAGATCTGGACGCCGAACGGGCCCAGAGGGCGGACCCGGCGGCCCCAGCCCGTGTCGATCGTCAGCTTGCCGCTCACCACCAGGTAGTAGCCCGCACCTGCCAGGCCGCCTGCCGCGGCCACCGCCGCGCCGCCTCCGTGCACCCATCGCGGTCTACCGGGCCCGCCTGGGGTTCCTGTTCGGATCGCGCTTGCTGATGCTTGAACATACCGGGCGCACGTCCGGAGCCCGCCGTTACGCCCTCCTGGAAGTCGTCGACCGCAGCCGGCCTGGGGCCTACGTCGTGGCCTCCGGTTTCGGCACCCGGGCACAGTGGTACCGCAACGTCCGCGCCAACCCATGCGTCCGCGTCTACGTCGGAGGTCACCGGCCAGCGGCAGCGACGGCACGGCTCCTCACCGCCGACGAGCGGGGCGCCGCTCTGGCCGCCTATGCCGCCGGACATCCACGCGCATGGACCGCGCTGAAACCTGTCTTCGAGGCGACCCTCGGCGCCCGCATAGACGACGAGGACACCGGCCTGCCGATGATCGCCCTGGAAGTCGCGGTCGGCACCCGGCGGTAAAACGGCACGGGTCCCGCCTCCGGGTCCCGCGAGCAGGGCACGGCTTCCGCATCGTGGCGGCAAAGCCGGCGGTTGCGATGCGGCGGCTGTTCCGGCCGGGGCAGGTTCGGCAGGTCAATGGTTCCGATCGCGTTCATCTGCCCATATGATGTACAGTACTACTGTTGCATAATGCAAGTATAGACTGATACAAAGATATGCTGCTGCAAAGATATGGCTGAACACATGTCAAGCGGGCACCTGCCGGACCCGGCAGCGGTCGACTCGGTCCTGACCGCGAGCCGGTCGCTGATCGCGGTGGCGACCCGGTCGCTGGGCGCGGCCGCCGAGGAGACCACGATCGCGCAGTACCGGGCCCTGGTGGTGCTGGCCTCCCGAGGGCCGCAGCGGATGGTGGACCTGGCCGGGGCGCTCGACGTGGCACCGTCGACAGCAGGACGGATGTGCGACCGGCTGGTCCGCAAGGGCCTGATCAGGCGGCACCGGGCGCGCACCGACCGCCGCGCGGTGCTGGTATCGGTCACCCCGGCGGGCCGGAAGGTCGTGGACCAGGCTACGGCGCGGCGCCGAGCGCTGATCGAGGAGATCCTGGGCAAGCTGCCAGCCCGGGAACAGCAGGCGGTGGCCGAGGCGCTGCGGGCCTTCGCCGGCGCGGCCGGCGAGATTCCCGACAGCCAGTGGCCGCGAGAGGCGCCAGGCGCGCCGCCGCAAGGCGGGCAGCTCACGGAGAAGGTGGCGGGACGGCCTGGCGTGCGCCGGGAGCTGGCGCACGACGCGCAGCACGGTCACGCCGGCGGGAAAGGAAGGTCATGACCAACACGACGACGGGCACCTGCGTGCCTTCCCGGCCGGACGGGCGACGGGCTCCGGCCTGGGCCGACCGGACGGCGGGCTGGCTGCGGGCAGGCCGGGGCGGGTTGCTCCTGCTGGCCCTGCTCGTCGGCGCGGGCTCAGGTCTGGGCGCGGTCGCGTTCCGCTACCTGATCTCCTTCTTCACCTGGCTGGCGACCGGGCACAGCGAGTTCGGCCAGCAGGGCTACACGGGCAGCGCGCATCTGCCTTGGCTCGGCCTGGGCTTCTTCGTGGTCATCCCGGTCATCGGCGGCCTGATCTACGGCCCGCTGATCTACCGGTACGCGCGGGAGGCCCGCGGGCACGGCGTGCCCGAGGTGATGATCGCGGTCGCGGACAACGGCGGCCGGATCAGGCCGCAGGTCAGCGTGGTCAAGGCGGTGGCCTCCGCGGTGTGCATCGCCGTGGGCGGTTCGGTCGGCCGGGAGGGCCCGATCGTCCAGATCGGTTCCGCGCTGGCCTCCAGCGTGGGGCAGTGGGTGAAGATGCCGGAGAGCCGGCTGCGGATCCTGGTTGCCTGCGGCGCCGGCGGCGGCATCGCCGCGACGTTCAACGCGCCGATCACCGGCGTGTTCTTCGGCGTCGAGATCATCTTGCGCGAGTTCTCCGTCGACGCCCTGTTCACCGTCATGCTGTCGGCCATGGTCGCCGACGTCATCGGCCGCGAGTTCCTCAGCAGCGCGCCGTTCCTGTCCGGCTTCCCGGCCGGCATCGCGCTGCACCACGCCCGCACCTACCTCCTCGTGGCGGTCCTGGCGGTGATCGCCGGGCTGATCGGGCTGGCCTTCAGCAAGGTCGTGTACCTGATCGAGGACCTATGGGACCGGTGGTGGAAGAACCGGCCCGAGTGGGCCAGGCCCGCCGTCGGCGGGGTCGCCCTCGGCCTGCTGCTGCTGGCCATTCCGCAGATGTACGGCGTCGGCTACCCGGTAATGTACAAGACCGTCTCCGGCGGCTACGTCCTGTGGTTCCTGCTGCTGCTCGCCGTCGCGAAGATCGCCGCGTGCAGCCTGACCCTGGGCATCGGCGGCTCCGGCGGCATCTTCGCCCCCTCCCTGTTCATCGGCGTCACGTCCGGCTACGCGTTCGGCGACATCGCCGGTCACATCTTCGGGCCGGGGGCCGGCCAGCCCGCCCTGTACGCGGTCGTCGCCATGGGCGCGGTGTTCGCCTCAGCGGCCCGCGCGCCGCTGACCTCGCTGGCCAGCGTGGTAGAGATGACCGGGAACTTCGCCATCACGCTGCCGGTGATGCTCGCGGTCGCCATCGCCTGCACCGTCTCCCGGGCGCTGAGCTACGGCACCATCTACACCACCAAGCTGCTGCGCCGCGGCACCGACATCGACCGCGCCGCGCCCTGGCGGGCCCTGCAGGACCTGAAGGTAGCCGATGCGATGCGCCCGTTCCGGCCGCCGCTGGACACCCCTCCCCCGCAGGACGCAGTCACCGTGACGGCAAACGGTGCCGGGCCAGACTGGGCCGCCCTGGCCGGGCCGGTCACCGGCCAGCATGACCCGCAGGCCCTGTTCGCGACCGAATCGCTGACCCAGACCCTGCGGCAGCTCGAGGTATACGGCCGTGACGGCCTGCCCGTCCTGTCCGCGGACGGCGAGCAGGTGCAGGGCTGGGTCACCGGCGCCAGCGTGCTGCGGGCCATCGCCCGCCAGATCGGCACCGCGCAAGCCGAAGCCACCCAGGCCCAGCTGACCGCGGACGGGGAGCACGCCGACGAGGCCTCGCTGCTGCGCCGGCCGCCCGCGCCGCTGTCCGGTTACCAGGTCATCGAGCTCGCCGTACGCGGTGCCTCGCCCGCCGACGGCGCACGGCTGGGCGCCGTCGCCTGGCCGGAAGGCACCGTGCCGGTCTCGGTGCTGCGCGACCGCAGCCACACCGACGCCGACCCTTCCATCACTCTGCGCCCCGGCGACCGGATCAGCTTGCTCGTCCCAGCGGCCGACCCCGCTACCCCGGCGGCGGAACGAGCGGATCTGGCCGGCCACGGCACAGACCAGGAAAACCCGTCATCGGGCCGCCGGCCCCCAGAAAGCGCGGCCCAGGCCATGCTCAATGTCCCCGTGATACCTGAACCGGGAACGCAGCCGTCCGGGTAGCCGCACGTCACAGCGACACCGGGCAAATTCGACGCCGGCGCAGATTCCTTGATCTCTCGTATTACGAGACAAACCGGATGCGGGCGGGCAGCACAGCCTGCCAGTGCCATGCCCAGATCCGGGATCCTGGCGCGCATCCGGTACTTCGCCAGCTGCGCCAGGACCGGGCCGCGGCGCTCCCCGCCGGTCAGCGCCCCGATCATCGCCCGCCAGGGGCAGGCGCGGATGCTCGGGGCGAGCCGGGCCAGGCGCCGTCGCCGGGGTCGGTGCGCCGCCTGGGCCACCAGCCGGCCGGCCAGGACACTGACCGCGGCCCCGCTGACGCCGAGGAAGGCAGCCAGATCCCCGACCGAACACTGGACCGCCCCGGGCCAGCTAGCGCGTGTTGTCCTCGACGTAACGCGCTGGGTCCTTGTCAGCGGCGGCAATGCCCGAGGAATGGGCCGCCTCGAACACCGCGAACTCGACGGCGAGGTCGTGGCGGACCTGCAGGCTCGCGTGCCGGCGGAAGTCAGCCAGAGCCTCCCGCTCCTCCTCGCCCATATGGTCGCTGTTGGCCTCGCGCGCCTCCAGTACCCCCTGCCACCATCCCTGACTGCCCACCGGGTGCTCGCCCGCGCGGCGGATCGCGTCCCGGACCTGGTTATGGTCGTGGATGGCGTCCTTGGTCTCCGCGGCGGCGCTGTCCACTCCCCCGGCGCCCGTGCCGGCATCTAGCAGGCGCGGGTAGAACAGCTGCTCTTCCGCGTCGGCGTGCACCTCGAGCAGGATCGCCAGCCGGTCCCAGAGCGGCCGGAGCCGCGCCGGATCGCCGCCGGCCTCATCCAGCAGCGCGAACATCCGCCGCTGCTCATGATGATCGTTCAAGATCAGTTCAGTGATATCCATTCGTTTCGTTTCTCCTTCGAAGGTGGTGCCACCGGCGCTGCGCCTGCGGCGGTCAGCTGCTGTCCAGGCGGCGGAAGGCGACTTCGAGCAGCAGCAGGCGGATCGCCGCCGCCACCGGGATCGCGACCAGCGCGCCGATGATCCCGAGCAGCACGCCGCCGATCAGGACCGCCACCAGGGTGACGGTGGCGGGCACCTGCACGGTACGGTTCATGACCCTCGGCACGATCAGGTAGTCCTCGGCCAGCTTGTAGCAGATGTAGAAGCCGAGAGTGGCGAGCGCGACCGGAAGCGACACGGTCAGCGCGACGACGGTCACCGCGGCGCCGCCGATGTAGGACCCGATGACGGGGATCAGGTCGATCAGCGCCACGAAGAGCCCCAGCAGGATCGGGTAGGGAATGCCGAACGCGAGCATCCAGACGCCGGTGCCGACGCCGATGATCACCGAGGTGAGGACGTTCCCCAGCACGTAGCCGCCGACCCGGCCCAGGATCTCGTCGCCGATCAAGATCACCCGGGGGCGCCGGGAACCGGGCACCAGCCGGTAGGCGAACAGCTTGATCCGCGGCAGCCCGGCCAGGAAGTAAATGCTCAGCACCGCCACGACGAGCGCGGAGGAGACCGCGCTGAGCACCAGCTTCCCCGCAGCCAGGACGCCGCCGGCCAGGGAAGTGCCGTTACCGGAAACCAGCTTCTGGAGCCGCTGCTCCACGTGGTATTTCGTATTGAGCCTGCCCAGTTCCGAATTGTG
The DNA here is from genome assembly GCA_030853115.1 of Actinomycetota bacterium. GTDB lineage: Bacteria > Actinomycetota > Actinomycetes > Streptosporangiales > Streptosporangiaceae > Palsa-504. The sequence goes on along the minus strand of JALYVS010000115.1, from coordinate 7,606 downwards.
TTTCTGCAGGCTGCCCAGGTAATGGGGAAGCTCATGCGCCAGGGTGGCCGCCTCGCCCCCGAGCCGCGAGACGGCCAGGGTGACGAAAAGCGCGGCGAACCCGAGGACGCCCGCAATGACGATGATGACAGCGGCCCACCGCGGCAGGCGATGGCGGGTGAGCCAGCTGACGACCGGCTCCAGGCCCGCCGCGACGAAGAAGGCCATCCCGATCAAGATCAGCACCGATCCCGCCTTGATGATGAGCTCGGCGACGCCGTAGGTGACGGCGACGCCCGCCGCGCCTGCCAGCCCGACGAAGAACGGCGACCGCCGGTTCATCGGCCGCCCGGGCCGTCCCAGGCCACCTGTCTCCTCGGCCATCACCGCGGCCGCCTCGACCGCTTCCCGCATCCGGTTGCCAGCCTGCCCGGAAGCGGGTTCACCGGATCCATCACCCGCTACGTTACCCACACCGCGCCCGCCAGCATGATGTCCTCCGTGAGTCACTGAGCCACACGGGCAATCTGCCCGCACGGCCACGCCGCCAATTATATCGTGTTACGATACCTTATGGCGTCGATGCATCTGGTGAAAGCTCCGGACGCATCAGGCGTGGCTGCCGGGTAGCGCGAGGAGCGGCTGAGGCATTGGTCTTCCTCCCGGCCAGGACGGGAGGAAGGAAGGAAGACCGCCCCCGTTGTGATTACTCGGGCGGCGTCGGTTAGCCTGAGAAGATCGGCACAACAGCGCGCCGGTGACTGTCTGGTTTCCTGGCGCGCTGGCCTGGCTCGCGCGCCGCTGACTCTTACCGGAGGGCACGATGGCGGGCAATGCGGGCGATTACCTGTGCGAACGGCTGATCGGCTGGGGTATCACCACGATCTACGGGTTCCCCGGTGACGGGATCAACGGGATCCTGGGGGCGCTGCGCCGTCATCAGGACCGGCTGCGGTTCGTGCAGACCCGGCACGAGGAGATGGCCGCGTTCATGGCGTGCGGGCACGCCAAGTACACCGGGGAGGTCGGGGTGTGCATGGCCACCTCGGGGCCGGGCGCGATCCACCTGCTTAACGGCCTGTATGACGCCAAGCTCGACCATCAGCCGGTAGTAGCGATCGTCGGGCAGACATTCGTGCGGGCGCTAGGCGGCAGCTTCCAGCAGGAAGTGAAGCTGCTGCAGCTCTACAGCGACGTCGCGTCCGCCTACTGCGAGCAGGTCAACACGCCCGGCAGCGTCCGCCATGTCCTGGACCGTGCGCTGCGCACGGCGATGTCCGAGCGCACCGTCACCGCGGTGATCATCCCCGCGGACGTGCAGGACATGGACGCGGTCCCCGAGCAGCCCAAGGCCACCCACACCGTGCACTCGGGGCTGGGCTTCTGGCCCGGCAGGCAGGTCCCGGCCCAGCAGGACCTGCAGGCCGCGGCGGACCTGCTGAACGCCGGCGAGCGGGTCGCGATGGTGGTCGGGGCGGGGGCGATGCACGCCACCGACGAGGTGATCGCGGCCGCCGACATCCTGGGCGCCGGGATCGCCAAGGCGCTGCTGGGCAAGGCCGCGGTCCCGGACGACGTGCCGTTCTGCACCGGGTCGATCGGGCTGCTGGGCACCAAGCCCAGCTGGGACATGATGCAGGACGCCGACACGCTGCTGATGGTCGGCTCGTCCTTCCCGTACTCGGAGTTCCTGCCGACCGAGGGGCAGGCCAAGGGGATCCAGATCGACACCTCCGGGCAGATGCTCTCCATCCGCTACCCGATGGACCTGGCGCTGCTCGGCGATAGCCAGCAGACCCTCGCCGAGCTGCTGCCGCTGCTCAAGCGGAAGGAAGACCGGTCCTGGCAGCAGGGGATCATCAAGAACGTGCAGGAGTGGTGGCAGCTGATGGATGACCGCGCCCAGCCCGCCGACGTGGACCGGGACCGGCCGCGGGTCCGGCCGCAGGCGCTGTTCGCCGAGCTGTCCCGCCAGCTGCCCGACAACGCGATCTTGTCCAGCGATTCGGGGTCGGCGGCGAACTGGTACGCCCGCCACGTGAAGATCCGCCGCGGGATGAAGGCGTCGCTGTCCGGGAACCTGGCCACGATGGTGCCGGGGGTGCCGTACGCGATCGCGGCGAAATTCGCCTACCCGGACCGGGTGGCGGTGGCGATGGTCGGCGACGGGGCAATGCAGATGGGCGGCATGGCCGAGCTGCTCACCGCCGCCAAGTACTACCGGACCTGGGCCGACCCGCGGCTGGTCATCCTGGTGCTGAACAACGAGGACCTGAACCAGGTCACCTGGGAGCAGCGCGCGATGGAAGGCGACCCGAGGTTCGACGCCTCCCAGGACATCCCGTATGTGCCCTACCACGCCTGGGCGGACATGATCGGGCTGAAGGGCATCAAGGTCGAGCACTCGGCGCAGATCCCGGATGCCTGGCGGGAGGCGTTCGCCGCGGACCGGCCGGTGGTCATCGACGCGATGACCGACCCGGAGGAACCGCCGATCCCGCCGCACATCAGCTTCAAGCAGATGGAGGCGATGACCACGTCGGTGCTGGGCGCGCCGAAGGCGGGCATCCCCGGCGCGATCTCGGCGGCCCGCGAGTTCGTCGAAGAACTCAAGCCGGGGCGGTAACGGTGGCCGGAAACAAGATCAGTGAGGAAATCGGCCGGGAACTGGCCAACGTCCAGCACGGGCGGTTCGAACGCGCCCTGTCCGGGCTGACCGCCGCCGCCGCGGTGATCACCACCGCCGAGGTCTACGTCGAGCACTATAAGGCCAGCTTCGGCAACAAGATGATGTGGTCTCCGATCATCGTGACGCCACCGCTGGTCATCGCCGGGATCGGCGGGGTGTTCAGCAAGCGGTGGGCCAAGACCGCGCTGCCGGTCACCGCGGCCATCTATACGCTGAACGGCCTGGCCGGTGAGTACTTTCACGCACGCGGCGTGGCCCGCAAGCCGGGCGGCTGGAAGCTCGCCTCCTACAACGTGCCGATGGGACCGCCGATCGCGGCGCCAGGGCTGATGGCGATCGTCGGCGGGATGGGGCTGCTGGCCGCGATCCTGCGGCGGGAGAAGCGGGGCGGGGCGGCCGATGCCTGACTTCCGCGACCCCGGCCACCTGCCCAACCTGCGTCCCGGCCGGCGGCCTCGCCGCCCGTCGTGGCTGCCGCGGCAACGCCGCGGGACCACCCCGCAGATGATCGGCCGCTACCCCGACTACGACGTGCTGGACGCCGTAAGCACCTGGGACGAGGCCACCAGCGCGGTCGTCCTGGCCCGGCTGGACCCGCCCGGGCCGCTGCGGTTCTTCACCGCAGCGGAGGAGCCGGCGCTGCGCGCGTTCTGCGATACCGTCTGCGCCCAGGACAGCGAGCCCAGGGTGCCGGTGGCCGAGTTCATCGACGGCAAGCTCGCCGGCGGCCAGCTGGACGGCTACCAGTACGCGAGCATGCCAGATGACCGGCAGACCTGGCGGCTGGTGCTGCGCGGTCTCGATGAAGCGGCCAGCACCCGCTACGGGAAGGAGAACTTCGCGGCAGCCGAGCAGGACACGCGAGAGGCGCTGATCGACGCTCTCGCCGGCGGCCAGCTGACCGGCGGTGCCTGGGCGGAGCTGGACGTTTCCCGCGCCTGGTCGGTGGTCATGCGGTCGGTGCTGGCCGGGTTCTACTCCCACCCCTGGGCGTGGAACGAGATCGGCTTCGGCGGCCCGGCCTACCCGCGCGGGTTCATGCGGCTGGGTCCCGTCAGCACCACCGAGCCGTTCGAGAAACATGGCGCCACGAGCGAGGATCCGGCGTCCGAGGTCCAGGACGGCCAGCTGTGAGGGGCCGGCTGCGGGGACTGGCCAAGGGCGCCATCGGCCCGGCCGATAACGACTCCCGGTACCTGCTGGACGTGCACTCCCGGCAGCTGCCCGGCGAGGACACGATGCGCCGTTACTCGCCCGGCGACGAGGTCGACCTGGTCATCGTCGGGGCCGGGGCCGGCGGGTCGGTGCTGGCCCAGCGGCTGGCCCGGCACGGCTGGCGGATCGTGATCCTGGAGGCCGGCCCGTTCTGGCACCCCGACCAGGACTGGGTGTCCGACGAGGCCGGGTCGCACCACCTGTACTGGACCCAGAAGCGGATCATCGGCGGCACCGACCCGATCGAGCTGGGCAAGAACAATTCCGGCCGCGGCGTCGGCGGGTCAATGGTGCATTACGCCGGCTACTGCCCGCGTTTCCATCCCTCCGACCTGGAAACCCGCACCGTGGACGGGGTGGGCGCGGACTGGCCGGTCGGTTATGAGGAGCTGCGGCCGCACTACGAGCTCATCGAGCGCGAACTGCCGGTGGCGGGGCAGAACTGGCCGTGGGGCTACCCGCACCGCTACCCGTTCTCCCCGCATCCGGTCTCCGGGGCCGCCTCGGTGCTGTGGCGCGGCGCGATCGCGCAGGGCATCGAGATGCGGGCCGGCCCGGTCGGCATCGTCAACGGCACCTTCGGCAACCGGCCGCACTGCATCTACCGCGGCTACTGCCTGCAGGGCTGCAAGGTCAACGCCAAGGCCAGCCCGTACGTCACCCACCTGCCCGACGCCCTCGCGCACGCGGTGGAGATCCGGGCGAACTGCATGGCGGCCCGGGTCGAGATCGACGAGGCGACCGGCCAGGCGGCCGGCGTCGTCTACCACGACGAGGCCGGCGGGGCGGAGAAGCTGCAGCGGGCCCGGTTCGTCGCCGTCGCCGGGTACTCGATCGAGACCCCCCGGCTGCTGCTCAACTCCGTCTCCAGGCGGTTCCCGCGCGGCCTGTGCAACAACGAGGACCAGGTCGGCCGATACGTCATGGTCCAGGGCGCCAGCCAGACCGCGGGCCGGTTCCCCGAGGAGCTGCGGATGTACAAGGCGCCGCCGCCTGAGGTGTCCTCTGAGCAGTTCTACGAGACCGACGCCGGCCGGGGTTTCGCCCGCGGGTTCTCCATCCAGACCGTCGCCCCGCTGCCGATCGGGTGGGCCGAGCACGTGCTGGCCGACGGGCACTGGGGCCGGGCGATGCGCGAGTACATGCGGGACTACAACCACTGGGCCACCATCGGGGTACTGAACGAGCTGCTCGCGCAGCCGCAGAACCGGATCACGATCGCCGGTGAGACCGACCCGTACGGGATCCCGGTCGCGCGGATGGACTACTCACTATGCGACAACGACAAAGCCAACATCGAGTACTCGACGAACGTCATCAACGGCATCCTGCACGCCGCCGGAGCGCAGGACACGCTGACCATCCACCGCTACGCCCACCTCATCGGCGGCGCCCGGATGGGAACCAGCCCCGGGAACAGCGTGGTCGACGCCAGCCAGCGGGCCTGGGCGGTACCCAACCTGTTCCTCGCCGACGGCTCGGTCTGCCCCACCCAGGGATCGGCGAACCCGGCGCTGACCATCATGGCGCTGTCCTCCCGGCTCGCCGGGCGGATGGCCGCCGGGGCCGCCATGGACGACGACCCGGCCGCCCGCGCCGGCCGGGACCCGGCCCGTCAGCCCGCCGGATAGGAGTGACCGATGCCGGGCTTCTTCCCGTGGTGGATCGTCGTCACCCATTTCCTGAACATCTTCTTCATGCTGCTGCTGGCCCGCAGCGGCCTGGAGGTGCTGTCCGCGTTCCCGAAGTTCTACTGGCGTGATAGCTGCCCGCCGGGCCGCGAGTGGCTGCGGCTGTCCAAGAAGACCTTCGCCGCCGACTCCCGCAAGCCGTGGTCCTCACTCGACGAGGAGGTGGCGTGGTCACCGTTGGTGGCCCTGCCCGGCAAGAAGCACCTCGGCCTGGGCCGGCACTGGCACTTCATGAGCATCCAGTTCTGGATCCTGACCGGCGCGGTGTACATCACGATGGTCTTCGCCAGCGGCTACTGGCATTACCTGATCCCCACCAGCTGGTCGATCTTCCCCGAGTCGCTCCGTGATATCCGCATCTACCTGGACTTCCGGCTGGCCCCGCAGCTGCCCGGCCAGCCATTCGACGCCATCCAGAAACTGTCCTACTTCGCGGTGATCTTCCTGCTTGCGCCGTTCCAGATCCTCACCGGCGCGGCCATGTCCCCGACGATCCTGGCCCGCTTCCCCCGCTACACCAAGCTGTTCGGCGGCAAGCAGGGAGCGCGCAGCCTGCACTTCCTCGGCCTGTGCGTGTTCGCGGCGTTCATCATCGTGCACACCTTCATGGTCATCGTCCACGGCCTGCCTAAGGAATTCTCGGACATCGTGCTCGGCAGCGCCAAACGCAACCACACCGTCGCCCTGGCGGTCGGCCTAGCCGGCCTCTTCATGATCATCGTCTTCCACCTGGTGATCAGCTGGTGGTCGCTGCGCTACAAGCGGGCCGCCCAGCGGCTGCTCGGCATCATGGTCAACCCGTTCGAGCGGGTCCTGTCGCGCTCGTTCACCTCCCGGCAGCGCTACCGCCGCCGCGACATCTCGCCCTACCACCGGGTCAACGGCTACCCGCCCGCCGGCAAGGCTTACGACGAGCTTGCCCGCGGCGGCTTCGCCGACTACCGGCTGCCCGTCGGCGGGCTGGTCGAGAACCCGGTGTCGCTGTCGCTGGCCGACCTGCGCCGCATCGGGGAGCAGTCCCAGATCACTAAGCACAACTGCATCCAGGGCTGGACCGCGATCGCCGAGTGGGGCGGGGTGCCGCTAGCCCGCATCCTGGACCTTGTCCAGCCGCGGGCGGAGGCCCGGCACGTGGTGTTCTACGCCTTCGACGACAAGGGTGTCACCGAAGGGGATGGCCGGTACGGCTACTTCTACGGCTCGATCCCGCTGTACCTGGCCACCCACCCGCAGACCATCCTGGCCCTGGAGATGAACGGCGCCCCGCTGCCGGTCGAGCACGGCGCCCCGGTCCGGGTCCGGATCGAAACCCAGCTCGGCTTCAAGATGGTCAAGTGGATCAAGGGAATCGAGTTCGTCGCCGACTACCGCGACATCGGCATGGGCCAGGGCGGCTGGCGGGAGGACCAGCAGTACTACGCCAACGCCGCCGGCATCTGAGTCAAGTCCGTGACTCTTACGGTGCCGCCAGGTACCTCGGCTAATACGGGAAGGCAGGATCTTGTGGTCAGCAAGAACGAGGAGAGATGGCAGTTCCCGCCGCACGTGCTGCGGGAGTACGCGCTGCTGGCTGACGGAGAGCGCGGCGTCCTGGTCGGCCCGCGCGGTGACTTCGCGTGGATGTGCGCACCGCGGTGGGACTCCGGCGCGGTGTTCTCCTCCCTCATCGGCGGCCACGGCATCTACGCGATCACCCCGGCCGGCCGGTTCGTGTGGGGCGGCTACTACGAGCCGGGCAGCCTGATCTGGCGCAGCCGGTGGATCACCGAGACCGGCGTGATCGAGTGCCGGGAAGCGCTGGCATTCCCCGGCGAGCCGGGCCGGGCCGTGGTGCTGCGCCGCGTCATCGCCGTCCAGGGGGACGCCCGGCTGCGGGTGCTGCTCGATCCGCGGGCAGAGTTCGGGAAAGACCGGGCCCGCTCGCTGCGCCTGGAGGAGGGCATCTGGACCGGGAAGGCCGGCCCGCTGCAGCTGCGGTGGAGCGGCGGCGGCCGGGCCCGGCCGGGCGCCGGCGGGCAGGACGGGCACACCC
>JALYVS010000114.1 GCA_030853115.1 Actinomycetota bacterium | reverse complement strand
CCGCGCCTGGGCGCAACCGCCAGCCCCCGGATAAACCGCACCGAAACAGCCACCGAAACGGCGTCCCCCGAATACGGTCACGTCGCCCGCTGGCCTGCCCAATCACGGGACTTCCGAATACTTACGCGTCAAGTGCTTCAGCAGTAACGTTTCCCTACCCCGGAGTCACCTGGCCAAAGCCGGCCGCCGCGCTGGCAGGCACGGACCTGGATCACCGAACTGCCTGCCAGCATCGAGGACGAGACGGGTGCTAGCCCGGCGCTGAGAGGCCGCACCTGGCTGTCAGCGGCTCGGTCATCTGGCTGTCAGCAAAGGGGCTGGACAGTCCGTCGTGGGGCGCCCGGAGCGGTCGGCAAGACTCTGCACCAGCTGCGCAAGTCCCGCCTCACTCACCTCGCGGCCATGACGTCAGCGTCCGGCTGCTGATGGCCCTCAGCGACCACAAGCGGCTGGCACTCTGCTAGCAGTACGTCCAAGCCCAGCCAGGCCCCCGTGGCCGCGCTGCTGGCCGTCAGCGACCCCGGCCGCCGCGGCCGCTAACCGCGCTCAATCAGCACGGTGGCCGGCCGGTAGCGTTGATGCCGCCGACGTGCGGCGACCTTTAGCCAGGGTTGTTCCTGGCCACACTGCCGTTGATCGAGTTGACTCGCATTGACTGAGTGTCGCGTCACAGTGGCTCTGCGTGCCTCAGAACGCGACAGCGGCGCCAAGGCCAGGAAAACGATGGCCGGGAGGCGCCGTAAAGCCGTCTCCGTGGCGGTACACCTCAACCCAGCGCCGCAGAGCGCAAGCTCGTGCCGGCAGACTGCCGAGATCTCGTGCAGGGAGGAGTCGTCAAGCTTCAGGCGGCGGGGATCTCTGGCAGCTCGATTTCCGCTTCGACATGCTTGCGTGCGGCCGCGCCCTGGATGCGAGCGACCAAGTGCAAACCGAGAAACATGCCGCTGGTCACTCCGCCCGAGGTGACCAGGTCGCCATCGTCAACGACGCGTTCGCCGCGGCGCACCTCGGCTCCCATCGCAGCGAGCTCATTCCAGTACTGATGATGGGTGGTCGCGGGACGCGAGCCGACCAGCCCAGCGTCGGCGAGCCATAGGGCTCCGGTACAGACCGCTCCCAGTTTGCCGCCACGATGGGCGTGGGCGCGCGCAAGGTCGCCCAGGACCGTCGCCTGAGCACAGTTGCTGGCCCGGTCATCCCAGCCGCCACCGGGCATGATCAGCCACTCGGCGTTTTGGCGCGGCGCCCCGGCCTGCACCTCGAGTCCTTGCGCAGTACGCACTAGGCGCGGGCCGCCCTGGACCACGGGGCGAGCGTCGAGACCTCCGTAGCTAAGGATTTCTAGCGGCCCGATCGCATCGAGTGCCTCACACCCGTCAAAGAAGAGCACGTCTATTGTCGTCATGCCGACACGTTCGCAGATGCCGGCTGAGCGTAGGGCGACTGCACGCCGGGACGGCATGCCGTCCCGGTTGTCGGTTGCTCATACGAGACCGTCGGTGCACCGGTGACGGTCCGAAAATCGCCGTCCGGATTCTTCCGATCCGCTCGCCTGCGTAGAGTCAGCACGGTGGGTTCTCCGCAGACGCTCAGCGAAGCCGACCGACGTCTTGTCGCTGCGTGGGCCGCTGACTGCGCCGAGCGGGTTCTCGGGCTGTTCGAGGCTGAGGCTCCAGATGATGATCGCCCTCGGGCTCTCATCGTCCGCGCCCGCGCGTTTGCCCGAGGAGAGCTGAACACGGCGGAGGAGATTCGCCGTCGGTTTGTCGGTGGCGTCGGTGCTGGTGATGTGAAGTCTCCCGTCGCGGCAGCCGCTGCCCGAGCCGCCGGCCAGGCCGTCGGCGTCTGCCATATGGGCGCACATGCGCTGGGTGCCGCCGCGTATGCCGTCAAGGCTGCCGGCCTTGGGGGCCTAGACCGTCCAGAAGCCGTCGAAGACGAGATCCGCTGGCAGCTCGAGCACATGTCGTCGGAGGTGCGCGCCGCCCTGCGAGCCCTTCCACCTATCGGTCAGAACCCGTCGGGTCCTCTCGGGCCGGGGCTTTTGGCCCGGGGGCAACTCGGCTTGATCATCCGCGACCTCCAAGTAGGTCTCAGCCAGCTCGAACACAACTGACCCGAGCCAACTGTCCGCTGTCCAATACAACGGCCATCAACAGGTTGCACAGCCTCCGCCGCCTAATCGACGGCAGCGCGAATGGCGGACTTTCCCGCGACGAGGCTCCGGAGGCTGGGATCTGTCAGAGGACCCCCTGTTCTTACCGGAGCATCGTCGCGTTCCCCGGCCGGCCCGCCGCCGATGACCAGATCGCAACCGCCGGCCGCGGATCGCGACCTGACCAGCCCGGCGGCATCGAAGCTGGTGCCGCCGGGTACCACCGATGCACGTTCCGCCGGGTACCGTCGGCGCACGTTCGCGGCGGGCGGAGCCAAGCTCCCCGCGCGACTCGTTCACTTCGTCACGCGGGGAGCCTCGCTGGCGGAGCGGAGCCCGGCGGGCGTCGGCCGGAAGCCGCACTCGCTCTCGTAGAAGCTCGCGTACCAGGGCTCGTAATCGACGTGCACCCAGTCGCAGCCCGCCCTGAATGCCTTGCTGGTCACCGCGCGCACTAGGTCCCGCCCGATGCCCAGACGCCGGAAGTCCGGGTGAACCATGGTGTCCAGGATGAACGCGTGGGTTCCGCCGTCCCAGACGGCGTGCACGAAGCCGACCAGCCGGCCCGAGCTGAATGCGCCAACCCAGGTCAGGCTATGGCGCACCAGCCTGCTCGCCCACGGGCGGGTCACGACGTCTGTATCCGGGGAGTCCGGGCTGAACGCCCTGCGGTGCAGCACGGACAGCACCGCATCATCGACCGGGAACCTGATCTTCAGCTCAACTGTCATCGCGTTAATCTAACTGTGCCCGCAGGACCGGCCCCGGAAAAGCCGAGATAGGCAAGCAGCCAGAAATGCAGGCGAGCCGGCGAGCAGGAAACCGCACCCTTACCGCCCGCCCATCACGCAGTGAGTCCGGCAGGTGACGCGCAGTCTGGTCGCCTGCCTCGTCAACGACCCATGCGGATTGCGTCAGTGTCGTACTGGATACGCTTTCAGCCCTGCCGCCGTGGCTGTCGGTTGATCCGTGGCGCGCCCTGCTCTCGACGGTCTCGGCCTAAAGCCAGCCCGTAATTGGCTTGCGCGCGGTGGACCCGCGTCTTACCTTCACTACCGTGCCAGAACAGGTTGAGATTCACGCCGAGCGGGCATCCGACATCGAGGCGATCCGCCGCGTGCAGACCGCGGCGTTCGGAGACGCCGGCCGTGTCGCCGGGCTGGTGGACGCCCTGCGCGCAGCGCCGGCGCCGCTGCCGCCGCTTTCTTTCACTGCCTCCGTGAACGGGCAGGTGGCCGGGCATGTGATGCTGAGCGCTAGCCGCCTCGACACCCCGCCGCGGCTCATCGACGTGTACGTCCTATCCCCGCTCGGCGTGCTGCCAGGCCTCCAGCGCCGCGGCATCGGCACCCGGCTCGTCGAGCATGCGCTCGCTGCGGCGCGGGAGGTAAGCGTCCCGCTCGTTTTCCTCGAGGGCAACCCTGCCTACTACGGCACCCGTGGCTTCGAACGCGCCGACGTGCTGGGATTCCGGTCGCCGTCCCTGCGGATTCCGCCACCCGGCTTCCAGGTCGCCCGCCTTCCCGGCTACGAGACGTGGATGAAGGGCACGTTCGTATACTCCGAGACCTTCTGGGCCTTCGACCTCGTCGGCCTCCGCCAGGAGGAGCCTGAGTAAGTGACTCGGTTGATTCGTCGGGGGTTCGTGTCCAGGGCCTGGAGTCCAGCCCGGCCGGAGGCTCCAGGACCATCCCGGCGATGTCCGGGACCTCCGTTTAGACGGCAGTCCCGCTGACCACGCCAGTACCGCCCGTGACAGCCATCCCGGCGGGTCCAGCCGGCACAATGAACCTTTATGCCGGCCCGGGCCGGCACGATGAACCCTTGTGCCGGCGCGGGCCGGGGGACCCCCCTTAGCCCCGGCAGGGCGATACTGCCGCCGGGCCGTCGCGGGCACGAGCAATGGCATTCGCCTCCGCCACGACCCTCAGCCGCGCATTGACGGCACGCAGTCGGCAGCATTATCGGGCACGGGCTCACCGGGCCCGCGCCACGGGCTCCCGCACCCAGCCCCGCCCGGCAAATGGAGGCACGCAGAACCCGTGTACCCAAGCCGGAATCCCGAGCCGGAATCCCTTTGCCGGGATTCGCCGCGTGATGCGAGACTGAGGTCATGCTCGGATTCGCCAGGACCGGCAACGAGGCCCTCGTCTCTCGTGCCTGGGCGACCTGCAGCGTGCCGTCGCGGCCTATCACGAGTTGCTACGGCGCGGCGAGGACGCGGTGGGCGCGATCCGTGCTGGCCTGCAGCACGAGAATCCGGCCGTCCGCGAGGGCTGCTGCCGCCTCCTCGACCACCTGGTCGACACCGGTTCCATGGGCCAGCTTGTCGCCATGGCCGACGATCCCGACGCCCGGGTCAGGACGGCCGCGTTCCATGCTCTGGCGTGCGACCGGTGCAAGGGCGACACCTGCGCACCGGGCGCGGGCCAGGTCCTCGAACCCGCGTTGCGGCACCTGGCGTCCGACCCGGACGCGCACGTCCGCGCGATGGCCGCCGAACTGGTCGGCAAGTTCGTCCACGCCGATGGCCGCGCCGTCACCGCCCTGGAGACGTCCCGCGCCCAGGACCCGAGTCCGGCCGTCCGGAAGAAGGCAGGCTGGTTCGCGCCCGGCGGCACCATCTACCGGCGGACCGTCCCGCGCGTCCAGGTAACGGGACGGCCCTAAATCAAGCCACCCATGAACGGACACTCGGCAGCGCCTCCCGCCCGCTCAGTTCCCTGACCCGCTGCCCGCAGGCAGATACTGCCGTGGTGAGCGTTGGGCAGCTGAGCCGGGAGGAGGCTCAGCCCCCGGCGAGATAGCCGTACCGGTCGCGGAACGCCCCCGGCGTGAGCCCGGAGGCCGCTGCGATCGGGCGGAGCCTCTCCGGATCCTCGAGGTCCTCGCGGTCCAGCCGGATCATGTACTCGCGGGCCACCCGGTACGAGCTCGACTCGACGTTCACCAGCCGGATCCGTACCCGCCCCGTCTCGGGGTCGCTGAACGACCCGAAGGGCAGCGCCACCATGTGCCCCTCCTGGATCGTGACCATGCCGCCGGGCTCGTCGTCCTTAAGTACCTGCTTCAGGTAGTCGACCGCACCGTAGCCCAGGTCGCGGGTGTACTCGATGTCGAACGGGATGGGGGGTGCGCACCGGAGCTCGTAGCCGATGTTCTTGCCCTCGACCGTGACCTTGTGCCCTCGCTCCTTGAAGCGGTCCTTGACCTGCTTGGCCAGCAGGCGGTCCAGCTCGAGCTCGGCCAGCCGGACGTGGCCGTGCTCGTCTCGCTCGACCTCCGGCATGGCCTGGGCGAGCTCGTCCTGGGGCAGGCGCAGGCCGATGCCTTCGGCGAGCACCGCCACGCCGAAGGGGCGGCCGTGGGCGATCCGCTTGAGCATCGAGGTCTCGATGACGTCCACCAGGCGCGACAGCGGGAGGGGCTCGTCGCGGGGGAACTCCTCGGCGATCACCGTGAGGGTGGCCCCGGCCGACTTCCCGATGCCCAGGGCCAGGTGCCCGGCCGAGCGGCCCATGGCCACTACCAGGTACCACCGCTGGGTGGTGATGGCGTCGTTCATCAGGTTGTTGACGAGCTGGACCCCCACGCTCCTGGCGGTCTCGAAGCCGAAGGTCGGCGTGCCGTACGGTAGCGGCAGGTCGTTGTCGATGGTCTTCGGCACGTGCGCTACCCGCAGGCTCCCTCGGGCCGCCTCGGCCAGCCGGGACGCCGAGAACGCGGTGTCGTCCCCGCCGATCGTCACCAGCGCGCCGATCCCCAGCTTCCGCAGCGACTCCAGGCAGGCGTGCAGCCTCCAGTCCGGGTCGGGGGCGCCGGAGTCGCGCACCGTCGGGTTGGCCCGCGAGGTCCGGATGACCGACCCGCCCTGGACGTGGATCCTCGACACGTCCGTGATGGACAACGGACGCGCCTCCTCGATCCGGCCCTCGATGAGGTGCTCGAAGCCGTCCGTGATCCCGACCACGTCCCACCCGGAGTTCCGCGCCTCGATCGTGGCCGCCGAGATAACCGAGTTCATCCCGGGGGCCGGGCCGCCGCCGCACAAGATCCCTAGTTTCACGCCGCCATCGTCCCAGCCGCGAGACGATCCGCCAAACGGACCGGCCGTCACCACACCTCGTTCTCGTGCCAGCCCGTCATCGGGTTCGAGGACGCAGCCGGGTCATCCAGAAAATCGAACCTACGCTCCGCCGAGCTGACGGAGCAGGGTGGCCATGTCCGAGCAGATCCATTCCTCGGCGATGAGCCCGCCGGCGATGCGGTAGAACTCGTGGCTGAGGTACTCCACGGTGTGGCCGGTCGCGGGGAAGCCGAGGAACTCACCGCAGTGGGTACCGCGGAACCGCACCCGGACGGCCACCTTGTCCTGGGCGGCGACGATGTCCTCGATGTGCGCTTGGAGGTCGGGGAAGGCGTGCCGCATCATCTCGAAGCCCTGCCGCCACGTCTCGCGGCCGTGCTGGGGTCCGGGCATCTCCGCCAGGTTGATGATCAGATCCGGGGCGATGCGCGCTAGGCACTCGCCGACGTCGCCGGCACTGAACGCCCGGTAACCGGCGCGTACCAGTTCGGCGTTGGCCGCGGCGGAGCTGATCTCCGAAGTCATGACATGGTCTCCTTCATCAGTGCGATGGCGCGGCGGATCGCCGCGGCCTGGGCTGGGGCGAAGTCCGCGTAGAAGGCCGCACCGAACCCTGTTTCCCCGAGGTCTCCAGCAGGGAACTGGATCGCCTGCCGGGCCGGCTCCGGAATGGCCGCCACGATATCCCGGGCCATCGCCTCGACCCTGGGGTCGTCCGCGGGGGAGCCGGCTAGCTCATCGAGGCTTGCGTAGACCGCGTAGGCCCGTTCGACGGCTCCGGGATCGGAGTTCAGCGTGCGGGTGAGCACGTCGAGCCACCCGGTGCCGTGGGCTGGGGACGCGGTTTCTAGCATGGCCATCAGGTCGCGGTCCTTCGCCGCCATCGCGGGCTCTGGTCCGGGCCGCTCCGCGGCGACCTGAGCCATGCGGTCGAACAGCCCGGACAGCCTGGGCGAGACGGGCGTCTGCTCGGACGGCCGGCTGCCGGCCTCGGCCTGCTGGAGCAGCTGGCCCAGCCGGACCCGCCGCTGGCGAAGGTCCGCCTCCTGGCGGCCCAGGTCGGCGTCGAGTTCGCGGAGGATCTCGATGAGATCTGCTTCGGCGTCCCCGGCCAGTACGGCGCTTACCTCCTCCAGGCTCAGGCCTAGCTCAGTGAGGCGCCGGACGCGGGCCAGCTCGACCGCATCCCGCAGCGAGTACTCGCGGTAGCCGTTCGCCTTGCGTGCGGGCTCGGCCAGCAGCCCGACGCGGTGGTAATGCCGGATGGCCCGGGTGCTGATGCCGACGAGGCCGGCGAGTTCTCCGATCCGCATGCCTCCAGGAGACACCTTGACGCCGCGTCAAGGTCAACCGGAGCCCCGAGCTGAGCCCGGTCACCCTGCCCCGGCTCGAAACTGGGGCGGTGATCTCGGCGTGACCGCTGTGCCGTGACTACATTCAAGCCGTCCCGCCCCGCGCCTGCCAGGCCCGTTCGATCTGGCGCAGCAGGGCCGGGTAGACCACCCAGTGCCGGAACGGCGCGATGAAACCCATGTACTGCTTCCCGAGCAGGCCGCGCGGCTTGACGTAGACGGCCATCTGGCCCTGGTAGCGGCCGTGGCCGCGATCGACCCAGGCCAGGTGCATGACCCCGTGCACCGTCTGGTTCGACAGTTCCGCGGCGAACTCCGTGCCAGTGCGGTATAGCGGTGAGAACGACGAGCCCAGCCTCAGGCCGGCCGCCGTTCCGCGCAGGTCATCCGGCAGCCGTTCGGCCAGTGACGCTTCGGGCCGGCCCGGGATCGGCCGTTCGGCGCCATCATCCCAGCCGAACCACCGGCCGAGCAGCAAGCGGGCCCCGAACAGCAGGCGAGTCACCGGCGACGCCTGGCGAGCCAGGTCGCGGGAGGTCATGATCTCGAGCAGCGCCGGGAAGTCCCCGGCGTCGCCGTACGCGGGAAGGGCCCAGACATCTTCCAGCGCGAAATCGGGCGCGATCTCGCGAATCCGCCACGGGTGCGATTCGTGCGCTGCATTCGGAAGCCTCATGGCTGTTCCTCATTCCATACGGCATCGTATGGATAGTAGGCATGGCCGCTTGCGTACGTCAATACGGTGCCGTATAGATAGGTCGGTGGCCAAGGTCAGGACCCCGCGCGGCGCCTGGGTGCACGCGGCGCTGCAGGCCCTGGCGGCTGGCGGCCCGGACGCGGTGCGGGTCGAGAACCTGGCTGCGTCCCTGGGGGTGTCTAAAGGCGGCTTCTACTGGCACTTCGCGGACCGCCAGGCGCTGCTCGAGGAGATGCTCGACACCTGGGAGAAAACCGGGACGCAGGACATCATCACCCGCGTCGCCAGCCATCCCGGCGATGCGCGCGGCCAGCTGCAGAAGCTGTTCGATATCACCTCGTCGCCCGAGGGGCTCGCCGTAGAGCTGGCGGTCCGGGACTGGTCACGCCGCGACGGTAACGTGGCCGGGCGGCTGCGCCGGGCCGACAACCGGCGCATGACGTTCGTGCGCTCGCTGTTCGGCGAGTTCTGCGCGGACCAGGACGACGTCGAGGTCCGCAGCATGATGTCCTACTCGATGGTGATCGGTAGCTACTTCGTCGCGGTGGAGCACGGCGACAAGACCAGGTCCCAGGTGCTGCAGCTCGCGATCGAGCACCTGCTCCGGTGAGGGAGGACGCGACTGCTCATCGCGAGGCCGACGCCAGAGGGCCCACGCCGCCGATGCGCTCGAGGGAGTAGCGCACGATATAGCCGGGCACGTTCGGCGCCGGGAACTCGATGCCAGGGGACATGCCGACCTTCGTCAGTCGGCCGGCAACGGGTTAGTCCCGGGCATCGATGGCCACGCTGCGGTGGGTCGCGGTGCGATCGAAGTCCAGCAGCATCGCCTGCGCTTCCGGCTCGACGACGGACACCGTGATGTCGTCCCCGGTGAATGCGCGGATCACCTCGCCCGACTCCCAGAACGTGTGCGCGGTCAGCTCGACGGTGCCATCCTGGCCAAGGTCGCGGCGCAGCAGGAAGGCGCCGTTGAACCCGGGCAGCTTGCGCAGTCCGGGCAGCAGCGTGCCGTCGAAGTAGCGGCTGTAGTTCCCGGCGCCTGCTGCGTCGGCTGTCGCCGACCAGGTCCTGACGATCATGCCCTTAGCCTGAGTCATGACAGGCATCGTGGTCTACTGCGATGTAAAAGTAACCCGGTCAATGGTGCCCAACGAAATCTCCACGCGTTCCGCAGGGATGTCCCCGTGCGGTCAGAATGGATCTGTGAGCGCCGATAGCGTCGACCCCAACGTACCGAGCCCCGCGCGGGTGTGGAACTACTGGCTGGGTGGCACGGACAACTTCCCGGCCGACCGCCAGCTAGCCGAGCGGATCATGGTGGCGATGCCGTCGATGCCGCTGATCGCCAGGTTCGCCCGCCTGTTCCTGGCCGACGCCGTGCGCCGCCTGTCGGAATCCGGCGTCCGCCAGTTCCTCGACATCGGCAGCGGCGTGCCCACCGCCGACAACACCCACCAGGTCGCCCAGCGCCTGGCCGCCGAGTCCCGCGTCGTCTACGCCGACCGGGACGCCACCGTCGCGGCCCACGCCCAGGCCCTGCTGACCAGCACCCCGGAAGGCAAGACCGCGTACCTGCAGGCCGACCTGCGCGACCCGGAGGCCATCGTGGCCGCTGCCGCCCGTACCCTGGACCTCACCCGTCCCGTCGGGGTCCTGCTCATCGGCGTCCTGCACTTCATCCCCGACTCCGACGATCCCGGCCAGGTTGTCGCCCGTCTCATGGCGTGCCTGCCGTCCGGCAGCTACCTGGCCATCGCCCACGCCGCGAGCGACCTGGACCCCGAGGCGGCCGCCGAGGCGACCCGCCGTAACAACCAGGCGTCTCCGGTGCCCATCACCCAGCGGACCCGGACCCAGGTCACCCGCTTCTTCGACGGCCTGGACCTGATGCCGCCCGGCGTCGTCCCCATCAGCGAGTGGGACCTAGGCGAAGCCATGGACACCACCGTCGGCAACCTAGTCGGCTACACCGGCATCGCCCGCAAGCCGTAGCGCCGTCCGGGTCACTGCCCCGGTTTCCCCGGGGCCTGCGCGGCCGCGGGCATCTGGAGTGCTCCGGCCTGGCCCTCTGGCGGCCCGGCTTCCGCCTGGCGGGTCAGCGGCCCCCAGCGCAGGATCGTGCCGCAGACGATGCCGCCGGCGGCGAAGATGGCCGCGGTCCACCAGAACGCGGTGGTGTACCCGTGCACGGCCGCGGCGGCCTTCAGGGCCGCGACGGCGGCGGGGGAGGGATGCGCGGCGGCCGGGTGGCCGGCGGTCAGGCCGGTGATGTAGCTGGCGATGGCGCCGGTGGCGATGGTGTTCAGCAGCGCGGTGCCGATCGAGCCGCCGATCTGCTGCCCGGTGTTGATGGTCGCCGACGCGACGCCCGCGTCGGAGGGCCGCACGCCGAAGGTCCCGGTGTTGATCGCGGACGGGACCGTCAGCCCCAGGCCCGCGCCGGTCACCAGCATCGGCCCGAGCACCGCGGAGGCGTAACTCGTGTGGACGCCGATCCGGGTCATCCAGGCCATGCCGGCGGCCGCGGTCAGCATCCCCGCCCCGACCAGCGCCTTGGGCCCGATGCGCGGCATCAGCACGATGTTCGACAGCTGCGCGAACCCCGCCAGCGCCCCGATCATAGGCAGGAACGCGACCCCGGTGATCAGGGGCGAGTAGTGCAGCGTCGTCTGCAGGTAGTAGGTGAGGAACAAGAAGATGCCGAACATGCCCGCGCCCGCTATCAGGATGGCCAGGTAAGAGCCGCCGCGGTTGCGGTTCAGCACCACCCGCGGCGGCAGCAGCGGGTTGCGGGCCCGCGTCTGCCAGAAGGCGAAGAAGGCGAGCAGCACCACGCCTGCCGCCAGGAACCCCAGCGTGGACTCCGCCCGCCAGCTGTGGGTGGCCGCGTTGGAGAAGCCGTAGACCAGGCAGAACATCGCCGCGGAGACGCTCACCACGCCGGGAATGTCCAGCCTGGCCGAGCCGCGCTCCTTCTGCCACGGGAGCAGGACCAGCGCGCCGGCCAGCGCCACGGCGGCGAACGCCAGGTTCACGTACAGGCACCAGCGCCAGTCCAGGTACTGGGTCAGCGCGCCGCCGAGCACCAGCCCGATCAGCCCGCCCGCGCCGACGATCGCGCCGAACACGGCGAACGCCTTGCCCCGCTCCTCGGGGTCGCTGAACGTGGTGGTCAGGATCGACAGGGCCGCCGGGGCCAGCAGCGCGCCGAACACCCCCTGGGAGGCGCGCGCCGCGACCAGCATCGCGAAGTTGACCGAGGCGCCGCCCACCGCCGACGCGACCGAGAAGCCGACCAGCCCGGTGATAAACGTCAGCTTGCGGCCGAACAAGTCGCCCAGCCGCCCGCCGAACAGCAGCAGGCTGCCGAACGTCAGCGCGTACGCGGTGATGACCCACTGCCGGTCCACGTTGGAGAAGTGCAGGGCCTGCTGGGCGTCCGGCAGGGCGATGTTCATCACCGTCAGGTCGAGCACGATCATCAGCTGGGCCAGCCCGACCAGGCCGAGGATCAGCCACCGGCGGGAGCCGGGCTCCGCCGCTGCTGCGGCCGGCGTGCCCGGCGGCCGGCCTGTGCTTGCGCTTGTTTCGCTCACTTGCGTCACCTATCTGGAGGTCCTGTCTCCGCTTTCGTTCACGCTACACTGACCTAAGCGGAGATGCAACCTCCGGTCGAATGCGCCAGGGAGGAACATGGTCGAGCCGGACCGGTACGATCCGGTGCGCCCGCTGCGCCGGGACGCCGAGCAGAACCGGCAGCGCATCCTGCACGCCGCCACCGAGGTCTTCACCACCCGCGGGCTGCAGGCCACCCTGGACGACGTCGCGCGGCACGCGGGGGTCGGCGTGGGCACCGTCTACCGGCGGTTCCCGGACAAGGAGTCGCTGGTCGAGGCGCTGTTCGAGGAGCGCATCGGGCAGATGGCCGCCATCGCCGACAAGGCGCTCGCCGAGCCGGACTCGTGGACCGGCCTGACCGGTTTCCTCGAGCAGGCGTGCGAGGTGCTCAGCAGTGACCACGGCCTGCGGGAGATCCTCATGTTCGCCACCTACGGGCGGGACCGGGTGCAGGCCGCCAAGACCCGGATGCAGCCGCTGGTCACCGCCCTGGTCGAGCGGGCCCAGCGGGACGGCAAGCTACGCGCCGACCTGCGCCCCACCGACATGCTGTTCATCGAGTTCATGCTCACCTCGGCCGCCGGCTACGCCGAGCAAGTCAGCCCCCAGGTCTGGCGGCGCTACCTCGCCCTGCTCACCGACGCCCTGCGCCCCGCCCGGGACGGCACGGCGCCACTCCCGGTCCCCGCCCTGAACCCGGACGAGATGGCCGCCGTCATGCGCTCGATCCCGCCCGGCCGCAGCTGACACCCTAGTCCGAACGGCCCTGTGTCCAGAGTTGACTAAGAGGCAGGATCCCTACCGAATTCCACGCGATGTTTTCCCGTTTTCCGGACTCTAGATTCCCGTTTTCCAACTGTTGATTCCGCAATCCCGTATAGGCGGCCGGTCGGTACCTACCTTTACGGCCGGCGGATGGACGAGACGCTGCGCTACTGGGAAACCGCGTACACGCTCGCTGACCAGCCGCCCGTCGCGCTCGACTTCGCGAAAATCTGGCAGGCGGCCGACAAGGTCGTCTACTCCACCACCCTCCGGTCGCCCGGCACCGCCAGGACCCGCATCGAGCGGAACTTCGACCCGGCCGCAGTCCGCAAACTAAAGGAAACGGCCGGCCGCGACCTCGCCGTCGGCGGCGCGGCGCTCGCCGCCCAGGCCATCGCGGCGGGGCTGGTGGACGAATACCAGCTGTACGTCGTCCCGGCCGTCGTGGGCGGCGGCACCCGGGCCCTGCCGGACCAGGTCCGCCTGAACCTGGCTCTGGCGCGGGAGCACAGCTTCGGCAGTGGCACCGTCTACCTCTGTTACCACCCGGCCTAAGGATCGTGCGCGATAGCCACCCACCGTGCTGGGCGAGCGACCCGCGGTCCGCAGGACAAGCAGGGTTATATCCCGATGCTTATCAACATGCCCGAAATACGGGCGTGTCCACTTACCACGATCGACATCACGATGCCTAACGGCTGGTTATGCGGTTCGCGCTAGCATCCGATGCTCGGTAACCGAACCAGGCTCGTCTTCCAGTTCGACGTGCTTCACGTCCCCTGGTTCGGAGAGATAGAGACTGATCGCCTCACTCAGAGCCTCACGCAACTCATCCATATCGTTGCCAGCAGCGAAACACCCAGGCAGCTCAAGAACTTCGGCCCATAGCTCTTCGCCGGGCTCGTGATGGACGCGCACGGTGTACACCTCTCCGGCCATTACTCGTCGCCTCCTTTCAGTCCAGCCTGGCGCATAATGGCCATCGTCAGCCCGATCGGGTAGCCGCCGCCACCCTTGTCGTGAGGCAACGTAATCGGCCTGTGCCCCGGCTTGGTCATCTTCACGACGTGCTTGCCGCCTGCGGTCTCGGTCCAGCCGTTGGCTTCAAGCAGCCGTTTTATCGACCGCTGGTTGTGCCGGGCTGGCTTCGTCACCTAGGTGATCCTGTCTCTTAGTGTACGTAGCGGCAGCTAACCGCGGCGAGGTCTGGCTGGTCGCTACCGTAAGAGACACGTCCGACATTTAGCGCTGCGCCACGCGCCTACTGCCGACGCAGGCAAGCCAGTTACCTCGAATGTCGCATGGCCGGCGAGCTAGGCTGCGCCGAGCGCTACCGCGCACGCGCCCGGCGGCTGAGCACGACATCCATCTCATGCGCTGGACGTGGCCTTGATCGCGTCGAGGTCGCGAACGGCGAAGCGGTGATGCTCCCACTCCTCGTTAAGGATCACGTGCAGGCACGAGAGGATCGTCGGCCGGCCTGCGGGATCCCACGGGTGCTGGCGCGTCTGGGCCAGCCCGCCTGGTGTGACCGCGGCGAGGTAGTCGCGCACCGCAGCGACCCGGCCCGCCCGGACCTCGAGCACGTCGGCATACGACGGCGTGACCATGGTGAAGACCGACATGTCCAGGCGGCCCCCGTCTTCGGCGCCGGCGTTCGGCTGGCCGATGGGGTGATACGGCTGCCCGGTCCCCAGGATCGCCCGGCCCAGCCAGGTATCGGTGGCCATGATCAGGTGCCGCAGCGTCTGCGCGAACGACCACTCGCCGCCGACCGAAACGCCGGCCGTGCCCGCCGGCATCGCCGCGACGCGGTCGAGCGTGGCCGCCCAGGTGCGCTCGAC
>JALYVS010000526.1 GCA_030853115.1 Actinomycetota bacterium | reverse complement strand
GCCGCGGCCCGCTCGCAGGCGGGCGCGGTCCGCACCATCGGCCAGTCGATCGCGGCCATCGCGCTGGGGCAGGCCGGGGTCAGCGCCACCCCGGCCGAGACGAGTTTCGCCGGCCTGGACTGCGACCCCTACAGCACGCTGGTCGGCGCCCTGTCGCCGAACGCCGACGGCTGCGGCCTCAGCCCTACCTTCAAGGTCGAGGACGAGAACGAAGCATGGTGCTCGGACTTCGCCAAGTGGGTGTGGCAGCAGGCCGGCGTCACCACCGGCCTGAGCATCCTCAACGCCGGATCAGGCTCCTTCTACGACTGGGGGCTCGCCCAGGGCGAACAGCTGCCCGCCGACGGGGGCAGCCCGGCGGCAGGCGACGCGGTGGTGTTCTTCCCGCCCGGCCACATCGGCCACCCGGCTTACGGGGACCACGTCGGCATCGTGACCGCGGTGAACCCCGGCGGCACGGTCAACCTGGTCGACGGCGACTTCCTCGGGACCACGAACATCAGCGTGCAATATGACACCAAGGTCAGCCTGACCAGCTGGGCCGCCCAGATCTGGGGCCCGGGCGAGCAATGGGCCCTGATCGCCCCCCCGGCCAGCACGCAGCGGATCGCCCCGGCCGTCACGATCTCCGCTCCGCAGGTGGCCGTGGCGGGCACGCTCACCAGCTTCAGCGCCAGCGGGACGGTACCGGGCGGCTCGGTCACCCAGTACCAGTGGACCTTCGGCGACGGCCGGACCGCCAACCAGGGCGGCCCGGCCGTGAACGCCGTCTTCCCCGGCGCCGGAATCTACCCGGTAACGCTGACCGCCACCTCGAACACCGGCACCGTCACCACCCGCGCTTATGACGTCGACGTGGTCGGCGCGTCATCGGCCGTGACCTCGATTCCGAGCGACGCCGTGTGGTATTCCACCACGCCGGTCGACCAGTACCTTTTCCTGCCTGCTCCCGCGGGCGGCCTGGCCGCGGAAAGCTCGGACGGCGCGGGAGGACAGAGCTGGCTGCGGCAGTCCCTGCCCGGACAGCCGGGCGCCGGCGGCGGGCTGACCGCGCTGGCTTACCCGGACCGGGCCGCGGGCGACGCCATGGTCCCGCACGCCTACTACCGTTCCTCCGGCGGGACGCTCGCGGAAACCTACCCGGGCGGGGCCAGCTGGACCACCAAGACCCTGCCCGGACAGCCCGTACCGGGTACCGCGCTGGTCGCGACCACGGCGGGCAACCCCCAGGCCAGCGCCGGGGCCGTCCCGGCTGTGTTCTACTTCGGAACGGCGGGTCAGCTCAACGAGACCGTCGAGCAGGGCACGAGCTGGGTTACCAGCACGCTGCCCGCTTTGCGCACCGCCGACGTGAGGTCGCTGGCCCTGGCTGATACGGGCGGCCGGACGGCCGGGATCCAGCTCTACTCACTCGGCGCACCCGGCACGCTCACGGTGACCGCGGAAAACGGCCACGGCTGGCAGTCCACGTCAATCTCCTCGCCGTACGGTGTCGCCGCCAGCAGCCCGCTGTCCGCCGTCAGCACCTCGGCCGCTGTGGCCGGCGTCTTCTTCGTCGACGCGCGGGGCAAGCTTGCCGAAGCGAACCAGGCCGGCCCGCGCTGGGCGGTGCACGAGCTGCCCGGGACCACCGGCACCACCGCCCTGGAAGCCGCGAGCCACCCGGTCAGCTCCAGCTTGCTCGGCTCGGAGGTCTTCTGGCTCGCCCAGGGCGGCAAGCCCGCCCTTACCGCCTGGACCGGCCAGCAGTGGCAGACCAGCATGCTGCCGGGCGCCGCCACCAGCATCGCTGCGGTCAGCGTCTACCCCGGCCAGGCGACCGAGCTCTTCCTCGGCGACGCCACCACGCTGCAGCTGGACGCGAACGAGGGCTCCGGAACGGCCTGGACGTCCACGACACTACCCGGGACCGCGGCCACCCTCGGGGACCGCGTGCTGCTGTACGGGGCCACGCCGGGCGATGTCGCCAGCGCCCGCAGCGCGGCAGCGGCCGCGGGCCTGCCCGCGGGCCGCGTGACCGGGTCCTTCAGCACCGCGTGGGCGGCCGCGCTCAGCGATAACTACCTGGTCATCGCGGTCGGGGCGACCGCCAGTAACGCGCTGTACTTCAATACCTGCGGCTGGGCCGACCCGTCTGGCGAAGGCGCGGGCGGCACTCCGTTCGACCTGGCCCGGGCACCGCTGAACCGGCTCCCGGGGGTGGACTTGTACGAAGACGGGGCCGCTGCCACCGTCTCGCAGACGCCCCCGCTGTCGGCCGACCTGGCCTACTACGCCACCCACGGTACGCTGCCGCCCAAGGTGACCAAGTTGCCGGCGGCGGCGGCCCCGGCGCGGGTCTGCTCCGGCCAGCCCGGGTGAAGCACCACGACCTGACGCCGGCTTGGCCGTCCTTTTGGCGATTCCCGTTCGTCGTGGTGTGGTAGATGCCCAGCTAAGGATCGGAGCAGACAATGAAGTTCATGATGCTGGTGTGTATCGAGCCGACCCGGTACGAAGAAGACGAGGCCGCTGGCACCGCCGAGGACAATGACAGCTTTCCCTGGCTCGATGACGTGATCGCCCGCGGCATCCGGCTGGACGGCGACCGGCTCGCGCCCACCCACGAGGCCAAGACGGTCGCGGTCCGCGACGGGGAGATGCTGGTCAGCGACGGGCCGTTCGCCGAGACCAAAGAAGTCATCTGCGGCTACGACGTCCTCGACTGCGCGGACATCGACGAAGCGGTCAAGGTGGCGGCGGCGCATCCGGTCGCGGCGTTCGGCCGGATCGAGGTCAGGCCGTTCTGGCGGGGCTAACGGTCGCGGCGCCCCCTGGTCAGGCTCCGGGCAGGTCGGCGGCGGCGGCACCGGACAGGACGTCGTAGTCGGGGTCGGAAAGCCAGCCGCGGTCATAGGCCAGTATGACATCGTCGAAAGACCCAGGCACATAGGGTTCAGGGTCATCGATGGCCGATCGAGCCTGCTCTAGCTCGGGCGGACAGACATCGGGAACCTGAGGCCAGCGACGAGCGCGGAACTCCAGCGATAGATCGTCCAGGGTCGACTTCCCGTCCCGGAAGGAGGTGATCATCGCGGTGACCGCGCCGGCCGGAAAGGCCCCGGTCCCGGCGGTTCCGCCGATCGCGCCGGCCGACCGCGCGCCGACGGCCCACCTGATGCGGTTTCTGGGCTCGGCGGCGGCCGGGATCGCCAGGGCCCGGATGGCCTGCGCCCGGGGATAACGGCCGCCGTAGCCCTGGCCGTGGCGGAACTCCTCTTCGCCGCGCTGATGGGCTTCCTCCGAGCGGCGCACCGCTTCCTCGATCCCGATGTCGGCGAACACCGCGTTCACGGCGTAGTCGGCGAACCGCAGGGCGTAAGTCCAGGATTCAGCCGCGCGCCAGGACGCCAGCGAGATATCCAGGATCAGGTTCCGGCCGCGGGTCAGGGCCAGCAGCCCGGCGCGCTTGGCCACGAACTGCGCTTCCCCGTGCACGCGTCCGGCTCGCGCCAGCGGGGACAACCCGTCCTGCGCCCGGTCCGCCGGGTCGGCCGGCGGGATGAGCTGGTGGGCCGCCATCCGGACCAGGATGTCGTCGACACTGACCGTCAGGTACCTGGACGGCTCGATACCGGCCGCGGCCAGGGCGGCCGACTTGTCCGCACCGGGCAGGCCGCCGGCGATGACCGCGACACGTTCCGCTGGCACCGCCGCCGCGACCGCGTGCATCTCGGCGACCAGCTGTCCCTGCTGCCGGTTCCGCTCACCTGTCCAGATCACGGCCTTCGCCCTCCCGTGGTTTGGCTAGGCCGATGATCATGGCCTGCGGCTATTGTCCCAGCACGTCCTGGCCACGGCGGCAGGGGGCAGCGGATAGATCCTGGGAGGCCCGGGTAATAGCACGACGCTACTGCGATGAAGACGGTAACGGGCGGACTCATGGGCGGCCCACAGCTCGTCCCAGGCCTTCGCGCGGGTCTCGTCGGGCCCGGCGGCCAGGCTGGCCGCCGGGAACGCCCCGTCCGGCCAGCTTCCACCGGTGGCCCGCGCCGCGAC
>JALYVS010000113.1 GCA_030853115.1 Actinomycetota bacterium | reverse complement strand
GCCCGCGCCCGCGCCCGCGCCCGCGCCCGCGCCGAGATCCTGGCCGACGACGCCCGCGGGACCGCCTGCCGCAGCGAGCGGGATCAATTAGTGCAGGAGAGGCTGAGATGGATGATCCGCGGGTTGTTTCACGAGATGAGTGGCTGGCCGCCCGCAGGGAGCTGCTGGCGCAGGAGAAGGAATTCACCCGTCAGCGAGACGCGCTGAACACTGCGCGGCGCAAGCTGCCGATGGTCGAGATTGACCAGGAATACCTCTTCCGCGGCCCGGCCGGGCCGGTCGGCCTGCCCGGCCTGTTCGAGGGCCGTAGCCAGCTGCTGATCTACCACTTTATGTTCGACCCGGACTGGGACGAGGGCTGCGAATCCTGCTCGTTCCTGGCCGACGGCATCGGCCACGCCGCCCACCTGCACGCCCGGGACACCACGCTAGCCATGGTCAGCCGGGCGCCGCTGCCCAAGCTCGAGGCATTCCGGCAGCGAATGAGCTGGACCGTGCCCTGGTACTCCGCTTCCGGCAGCGATTTCAATCACGACTTCCACGTCACCCTCAACCCGGCCGTGGCGCCGGTCGAGTACAACTACCGGGACCTTGATGAGCTCGGACCGCGCTGGCACGGGTGGACCGGCGAGATGCACGGCATCAGCGCTTTCCTGCGCCGCGGTGATCGCGTCTTCCACACCTACTCCAGCTACGCGCGGGGCACCGACATGGTCAACAGCACCTACCAGTGGCTCGACCTGACCGCCCGCGGCCGGCAGGAAGACTGGGAGCAACCATCCGGGCGCAGCGACGGTCCGCTGCTGAGCTGGCTCCGCCACCACGACCGATACGATGCGTAACGCCACTGGCAAGTGAGTAACACGCTGGCCCCGGGCTTGCGGCCTATTACCACCTCGGTGTCGCCCGGCCAGTCCCAGAACATGCCCTCGGCCGAACGGCTCGCGAGCAGCGCCCGCACCTCCCCGGCGAAGTCGTCAAGACGATCACCGAACAGGTGCGGCGCCGATGATGAGAGAGACAAGTAGCCGGATAGGACGCTCTCGCTATCTCGCAGCAGGTCGGGGATGCCCGGCACGAACAACTGCCGCGGAACGCCGAAGCGAGTCCGGGCCAGCACATCCTCGAAGCGGTGAGTCCGTTCCCGGACGGTGCCCTTCCCGGCGCGCCGGGAAGACCCGAGATATTTCTCCGCCAGCGCCTTGATCTCATCGTGCGGGATTGGAGGCACTCCGGGGTCAGCCGGCCGGGACTGCCCCGTCACCGTGTGAACGATCAGTGCCAGCGCACCGCCGGGCTCCAGCATGTCGTAGACGGTTTCGGCCACTGGCTGCTCGTCGGTCCAGTGGAAGGACTGGCCGAAGGTCACCAGCCGGTACGGTCCCGGCGCGACCGCGGGCAGGTCCTCGGCCAGGCCCTGGACCCACCGGATGTTCGCGACCGCCTTTTCCCCGGCGGCGCGACGGCCCTCCGCAAGCATGTCGGCATCAGGATCCAGGCCGACTGCCTGCGCGAACAGATGAGCGAGGCGAACGGTAAGTACGCCAGGGCCGCAGCCGGCATCCAGAAGCCGGCCGGTCCCGTCGAGAGCCGCTTCCTGCGTCAGGACGGCCTCGAGCTCCGGTGAGTACGCGGGGCGGCCGTCGCGATAGTGGGCAGCAGAGCCTAGGTAGATGGTCGGGTCATACGCCACCGCACGAGTACCGCTAACCGGGCGGCAGCTCGAACTGGACCCGGGCTATCTGCTCGGTCAGCGGGCCGAGCCGGGCCCGGTACCGGTTGTGCGCGGCGTCCAGGTCGTAGGCCCGGTAGGAGGCCATGTCGGTGAAGTCGGCGACGATCGCGAAGCTCCACGTGCCGTCCCGTAGGCCGAGGTCGTCACCGAGCGTGTAGCTGACCGTGCCCGGGCATCGCAGGTTCCGCAAGCCGTCCTGGATCTCCGCCACCTCCGCGGCATCGGCCCCGGTCTTCAGCTTGACGAGAACGACATTCCTGATCACAGTCTCATCTTAGGGAAGCGAGACCGGGACCCGCGACTTGCCTCTCTCAGCGAGCAGCTAAGGGCCAGGTCACCTCGCCACCCGGGCCGCTGGCACGGTCGCAGTTAGTGAGAACACGGTCAAATCTCGCTCATGGGGCCGCCTGATACGGCAGAATGAGCCCTGCCAGGGGGACCGTCGGCCGCGAGCGCGGCACCTCTCGTTGCCTGGTGCGACTCAGGGGCAAGGACTTTGCGTGATCAACAGGGATGAAGCCATATTGCCTGCGGGCCAGACCGATGCGGACGGCAGTACCGTCTTGGCTAGCTCCCGCTCTGAACGGGCCATCGGGGCCACCGCTGACCCGTTGCGCAGGAACTGGCTGCTCGCGCTGCTGCTGGTGGTCGGCTGGCTAGGCCAGGCCGGGCTGCGCGCGTGGTTTAGCCGGTCGCAGATATTGCCGCTGGACAATCCCGACGAAACCGCCTACCTGATCGCGGCGCGGGTCCTCGCAGGCGGCACCGCGGCCAACTTCTCCGGCGCCACGCTGTACCAGGGCGGCTATCCGCTTTTGATCACGCCGGTGTACTGGTTCACCAGCAGCCCCAGCACCGTCTATCACGCCGTACTACTGATCAACGCGGCGGTCAGCGCCGCCGTGATGCCGCTCGGCTACCTGGTCTGCCGCCGCCTCGGGCTCGGCCGCCCAGCCGCCTACGGCGCGGCCATGGTCGCGGCGCTGCTGCCCGCCGGGTTCTTCTACAGCGAGTACGCGATAGCCGACGCGATTTTTCCGGTGGTCACGCTGGCCTGGCTACTGGCCACCCACAGCTGGCTGGCGGCCACCTCGGGGCGGGCGCGGTATACGGCCGCCATCGGGTCCGCCGTGATGTCCGGCTATGCCTACGCGGTGCATTCCCGGGGCATGGTGCTGCTGGCCGGCTTCGCCGCCGTTTGCATTTTTGTCGCCTGGCGCCGGCCCGCCGCCCGCGGCAGCGTGGCCGCGGCCACGCTGACCGCGGTGGTGACCGTCGGCGCGGGCTGGGCCCTGGACCGCTATCTGGTCTCTGCCCTGTACCCGCAGGGCACCCGCAGCCTTTCCGGCCTGCTGGTGAGCACGCTGGAAAGTGCGTACGGGGCCATTCACATGGTCGAGATGGCAGGCGGCCAGCTGTGGCGGCTGGTGCTGGACAGCTGGGGCATTGCCGGGATCGGCCTGGCCGCCGCGGTGGCCGCGAACGTGCGGCGCGGCGTACGGACCGACCTGCGGGTCATGGCGTCGCTCCTGGTCGGGCTTACCGTCGTGACCGCCTGCGCCGCGTCGGCCGGGCTGGGCCCCCAACCGCCGCATACCTGGACTTCCGGGCGCTACCTGGACGGCATGACCGTCACGTTCTTCCTGGTCGGCGCGGTGGTGCTGCTCCGGGCGGCGCCCCGGCCGATCCTCGCCCTCACCGCCTGCGTCGTAGGCTTCACCACGCTGGCCGTCGTGACGGTGGCTGTACACGCCGGAACGACCCTGCCCACGGGGCGAGGGAGGACGTTTAACAACGGCGAGCCTGCCGTGCTGACCCAGGACTGGGATCATGCCAGCGTCCTGGTCGCGACGGCGGTAGGGCTGGCCCTGTTCCTGTTGTGGGTCCTCTTCGCGCTCTTCGCGCGCCGCATGCGGATCCTGGCAGGTGTCTTGGGCGCCGCGGTAGCGGCGGTGAGCCTGGTGGCCGTGGCCCAGCTCACGGCCCATGGCTCGGTGGCCGACGGCGTGTCGGCCCGGGCGACCGGCATGACCGAGATGGCGGCGGCCGACGGGCTGAAACCGGGTGAGCAGATCGCCATCGCCTCCAACGTCAGCGGGATTTTGCGGATCGCGCAGGCCTTCGAAGTGCCGTCGACGCAGGTGCAGCCGTTTAATCCCTTCTGCCAGCCGGCGCCGGCCGGCGTGACCGTGATCGACGCGGCCTGGCCGACCGGGCAACCCGCGCGGGCGAGCTGGCCGGACGCCCCGGCCGGCTGGCGGGTCGTCGCCGTCAACCGGTACGGCAGCTGGGTTATCTGGCGCAGGTCGAGCGGGGCAGCGGCGCCGGGGGTGCTGGTAACCGGCCATTGCAGCCGCCCGTGGGAACCGGTGTCGATCGCTGGCCCGTTCGGGCCGGATCTGCCCGCGAGCCAGGCCCCTTAACGGTCAGCTTTACTCAGCGGGCCGGTGGCCGGCAACCGGCCCGACGGTGCTCCGTGCGCCGCGTTGCCCGCCGCTCGGGGGGCTGCTAGCCTGCTTGTTCCCTCAAGGTCAAGACCAAAGCCAACACGGAGGTATGAATTCATATGCTGCGCCGGATTTCTACCGTTGCCGCTGCCGCGACGATGCTCGCCCTTAGCGCACTGCCGGTCTCTGCGGCCACCATGCGATCCAATACGCACGGCTTTTCTTTCCCGGCCATGTACGGTGTCAACGCCTGGGGCAATTACACCAAAAGCGGGTCAGGGGTCAAGGTTAACGTGTGTGCCGAAGATACTGTTCGCAGTGTCTTCGCTGCTGCCGGGGTCACGCTGGAGTCAAATGCGAACAATAGCCACCATACCAATCTAGGCGCGGTGGCCATTGGCTACCACGAGACCGTGTGCCGCAGCGAAACTCTGCACTACACCGCACATCTTCGCGTCTACTCGTTCATCGGCACCAATCGCGGGACGATCTCAGCGAAGACCAAGATCAAGACCATTTACTGACCGCCGGGCTTCCTGGTCGCCACGATCAGGACGACGGCGGCAATGACGGGGGTGGCGGTCACGGCTGGGGCCGTGGCCGCCTGCTGTGACTCCGGTGTGAAAGGCTCCCGGTGTGACCATCCGGCTCGGCAGCACCGTGATCAACTGCGCGGACATGGAGCTCATGACCCGCTTCTGGTCGGCGGCGCTCGGCCTGGATCCCTCCTCAGCGGCCGACGGGGACCATTTCCGTGTGCTGCGTGGCCAGCATGTCAACCTCTCGCTCCAGCGGGCGCGCACGGCCGTAACCGCCAGGGACCAGATGCACCTCGACCTCTACACCGACGATCAAGGCGCCGAAGTTGAGCGGCTGGCCGAGCTTGGCGCCAGGTTCGTGCGCCACTGCCGCGAGCCCGGCGACGACTACGTGGTCATGACAGATCCGGAGGGGAACCAGTTTTGCGTCTGCGCGACGGGGTAAGGGGCGGGCGGCGTCAGGGAACGGTGATGATCAGGCGGCCGGCGGCATGCCCGGCCTCGCTCGCCGCCTGCGCCTGGCCCGCCTCGGCCAGCGGAAAACTCTTATCGACCGGAATGCGGAACGTACCTTCGCTAAACAGCCGCCCGGCTTCCGCGTACGCGGCGGCCGCGGCCGAGGGCGCCGAGGAAACCTGCGCGCCGTGCTCAGGCGCGCTGAAGTCGGCGATCGACAGCACCTTCGACGGATCACCGGTCAGCTCGATCAGCTGGGGGATTACCCCGGAGCCCGCGATGTCCAAGGCGGCATCGACACCGCCGGGCGCGATGGCGCGAACACGGTCGGCCAGCCCGTCGCCGTAGGTGGTGGGAACGGCCCCGAGCGAGCGAAGGTAGTCATGACGGGACGGGCTCGCGGTTCCGATGACGTTGATGCCCCGCTGCCGGGCGAACTGGATGACGGCTGAGCCGACGCCACCGGAGGCCCCGCTGACCAGGAGGGTCTGGCCGGGTTTGACGGCCACCTGGTTGATGATCCGAAGAGCCGTCTCCGCCGGGACGGGATAACCTGCCGCCTCTTCGAAGGACAGCCCGGCGGGCTTGAGCGCCCAGTTCGACAGCACGGCGTACTCCGCGTACGTCCGTGACCCCGAGCCGAACACCGCGTCGCCGACGGCGACGCCCGCCACGCCCGGCCCGACCTCGTCGATCACCCCGGCCGCGTCCACACCGGTCCCGGCCGGCAGCGGCAGTGGACCCATCTCCCGCATGAACCCGGCCCGGATCTTCCAGTCGATGCCGTTCACGCCGGCCGCTCGCACGGCGATCCGGACCTGACCAGGCCCGGCGTGCGGCTCTTCGACCTCGGTGAGCCGCAGGACCCCGGGGCCGCCGTAGGCGGCGAACTGCACTGCTTTCACCGGTCCAACCTATTCGCTTCGAACCTGCCCGCGGTAATCCGCGCCTGGCCCAGGCCCCGTATAGTCTCGCGGTGACGGACCGGTGAGCCGGTCGCGGGGACAACCAGCGGGGGTCCGCAGGCGCCGGTACTCAGGGCCGGTACACAGGCGCCGATACGACGACGACAAGGGCGGGCACGACACGATGGCGCAGACCCCGGAGATAGCAGGGACCCCGAGGATAACCGTCCGGGATAACCCGGAATCGCTTTCCTACGACGCGCTGATCGGCGGCGAGGTGATCGGCACCATCGTGTACGAGCACTCGGGGCCCAGGATGGTGTTCAGGCACACGATCGTCGAGCCTGCCTACCGCGGCCGGGGTATCGCGACCACGCTGGTTCAGGCAGCGCTCGACGACGTCCGGGCCAAGGGCATGCCGCTAAGCAATTACTGCGGCTTCGTGTCGGAGTTCATCACGGCTCATCCTGAGTACGAGGACCTCATCGACGCCGAGCATCCGGGTCATCCCCGCCGCAGGTAATTCCAGCCGGGCCAGCGCGAGCCGTCGGGCCAGCGCGAGCAGCCGGGCCAGCGCGAGCAGCCGGGCCGCAGCGCTAGTGCGGGATACCGGAGATCAGGTCGCCCGCCCGGGCCAGCAGCGAGGTACGCGGGGATCGGCGAGCCGATTCCAGCCGGTCGGCTGTGCGGTAGAGCGCGTAGAGGCCGTGCACGCCCGCCCAGCGGGCGGGCTCAGGTTCCCAGCGGGGCGAGTGATGGCCGACCCAGGGCAGCGTGGTGAGCGGGCTCGGGACGCCGCGGACCAGGTCAGCGAGCGTCCGGCCGGCCAGGTTGGCGGCCGCCACCCCGTGCCCGGAGTAGCCGCCCGCCCAGCCCAGGCGGGTCACCGGGTCCAGGGCGACGGTGGCGCACCAGTCCCTCGGCACCCCGAGTACGCCGCACCAGGCGTGCTCGATCCCGGCTTGCGCCGCGGCGGGGAACATGCGGCGCAGGATCCTGCCGAGCTGCGCCACGGTGGACGGCTCGATCGCGCCGTCGTGATCGAGCCGCGACCCGAAGCGGTAGGGGATGCCGCGGCCGCCGAGCGCGATCCGGCCGTCCGGGGTGCGCTGAGCGTAGATGTAGGCGTGGGCGCCATCGCTGAGCGTCTCGCTGCCGTCCCAGCCGATGGATTTCCAGGCCTGGTCGTTGAGCGGACCCGTGGTGATCATCGAGCTGTTCATCGGCAGCAGCGTCCGGCGCTCACCGGGCAGCTCGGCCGTAAAGCCTTCGGTGCACCGCAGGACGTACGCCGCGCGCACCCCGCCGCCCGGCGTGCGGGCCCGCCCGGCCGAGATGGACGTCACCGGGGTCCCCTCGTACAGCTGCACCCCGGCCCGGGTTACTACCTCGGCCAGCCCGGCGACGAGGTCAGCGGGCTGCACCCGGGCGCAGTGCGGTGAGTAGAGCGCCCCGACCGCGCCCGTCACCCGCAGCCGTCCGGCGAGCTCGTCCGGGCCGAGGTACCGGACGATCTCGGGCCCGTCACCCCAGGTTCGCTCGGCGGCCAGCTGCCGCCGTAGCCGGGCATCTTGGGCCGCGGAGGTGGCCACCGAGAGCGTGCCGCCCTTGACCAGGCCAGCGTCGATGCCTTCATCCGTGCAGACCCTGGCCACCTCGTCGACGGTCTCGCGGAGCCGCCGCTCGAGTTCGCGGACGCCCGTCCGGCCCGGTCCGGCCCTGGCGTAGCGGGCCCGGGAACCCGGTAGGGTCGCCGTCACCCAGCCGCCGTTCCGGCCGGAGGCGCCGAATCCGGCGAAATCCGCCTCCAGTACGACGACCCTGAGTCCCGGGTCGGCTCGCTTGAGGTAGTAGGCGGTCCACAGCCCGGTGTAGCCCGCGCCGACGATGCATACGTCGGCCTCGGTGCGGCCCGGCAGCGGCGGTCGTCGGGCCGGCAGGCCGTGCGACTGCCACCAGTAGGACACCTCGCCGTTGCGCACGCGCAGACCTCCCCCGGGCCGGTAGAGCACGGCCGGCTTTCCCGTCCACCTGCAGGGTAGCGTCAGGGTATGCGACTTGGGGTGCTTGATGTGGGGTCCAATACGGTGCATCTGCTCGTCGTCGACGCCTACCCCGGGGCGCGGCCGATGCCTGCCTTCTCCCACAAAGTCGAACTCAAACTCGCCGCTCACCTGGAAGAGGGGAGCTCGCTGTCCGGATCCGGCGAGAGGAGTTTGCGGGGCGTGGTCGAGGAGGCGTTGCGGATCGCCGAGGACAAGGGCGTCCAGGACATCATCGCGTTCGCGACCTCCGCCGTCCGGGAGGCCGTCAACGGCGAGCAGGTGCTGGCCAGGATCCGGGAGCAGACCGGCGCGCAGATCAACGTGATGACCGGTCAGGAAGAGGCGCGGCTTACCTTCCTCGCCGCCCGGCGCTGGTGCGGCTGGTCTGCCGGGCGGCTGCTCGTGATAGACATCGGCGGGGGCTCGCTCGAGGTGGCGTCAGGCCTCGACGAGGAGCCCGACGCGGTGGCCTCGCTGCCGCTCGGGGCCGGCCGGCTGACCAGGTACTGGATCGGCTCAGACCCGCCGTCGGCGCAGGAGATACGCCGCCTGCGCAAACACGTGCGGGCGGAGATCGCCCGGGGGGTCGGCGGGATGCTGCGGCAGGGTCCCCCGGATCATGTGGTGGGAACCTCTAAAACCTTCAGGCAGCTGGCCAGGATCGCCGGTGCGGCCCCGTCCGGCGAAGGCCCCTACGTCAAGCGTGTCCTGAGGCACTCCGAGGTAGCGGCCTGGGCCGAACGACTGCCATCGATGTCCGCGGCCGAGCGGGCCCGGCTGCCCGGCGTCTCAGCCAGCCGGACCCCGCAGTTGCCCGCCGGAGCCATCGTGGCCGACGCCATCTTGGACCTGCTGGGCGTCGATCAGATTGAACTGTGTCCGTGGGCCCTGCGTGAGGGGGTGATCCTGCGACGCC
Organism: Actinomycetota bacterium; assembly: GCA_030853115.1. Taxonomy (GTDB): domain Bacteria; phylum Actinomycetota; class Actinomycetes; order Streptosporangiales; family Streptosporangiaceae; genus Palsa-504. The sequence continues at coordinate 5,534 of JALYVS010000113.1, read as the reverse complement.
TGGACATGCTCGCGCAGGGCCTGGACACCGGTTACCTGAACCCGGGCCGGGCGGCGGGTTAGTCGTCGCCGCCGGGCACGATACGGACGCCCTCGGCCTCCTCATCGGGATCGATGACGGCTGCGCGCACCTGGGACCGCCTGTCCTGGAACTGGCCGGGCTGGGACTGGCCGGGCTGGGACTGGCCGGGCTGGGACTGGCCGGGCTGGGAGTGGCCGGGCTGGGACTGGCCGGGCTGGGACTGGCCGGGCTGGGAGTGGCCGGGCTGGGACTGGCCGGGCTGGGACTGGCCGGGCTGGGACTGGCCGGGCTGGGACTGGCCGGGCTGGGACTGGCCGGGCTGGGACTGGCCGGGCTGGGACTGGCCGGGCTGGGACTGACCGGGCTGGGACTGGACCGGCTGGGGGGCCGTCGCCGAGGTTAGCGGCCGGCCCTGAGCCGCCGGGGGCGGGGACGTCACCACGAGTTTGGGGGGCTGCTGCTGAGCACCCGGCCGCGGTCCGCCGGGGGCCCCGGGCCCGCTCCCCCCGATGGGTCCCTGGCCCTGGTTCTGGCTCCGGCCCTGGCCCTGGTTCTGGCCCTGGCGTGGCGCGCCGGCCGGCTCCGGGGAGCCGATCGCCTGGGCGGTCGCCTGGTCGACCTCGTCCTCGAGCGACATGCGGGCGGTCTCGGCCGTAACGAGCGTGGAGACTCCGTCGAGGATCTCGGTGAGCCGCTTGATCGTTTCCGCGTGCCTGGTAGAGAGCAGGTTCAGGCGGCGCTCGGCGCCATCGTGAATGGCGGTGGCCCGGGCCGTCGCCTCGTCGAGCGCCTTCTTGGCCTGTGCCTTGGAGCTGGCCAGAGCGCCCTCGGACTTCTTTGTCGCGTCGCTGGTCGTGCGCTCAGCCTCGGCGCGCGCGGCGTTCAGGGTGTTCTCCGCCTCGGATCTCGCCGAGGTGATCGCCCGCTCGGCTTGCTCCTGAGCCGCGGTGAGCATGCGCTCGGCCTGCTCCCGCGCCTCGGCCCGGGCCTTGTCCGCCTCAGACTGAGCGTCGTTGCGCTGCCGGGCTATATCTTCATGGGCCATGGACTTCTGGGACCTGGCCTCGTCGTCGGCCAGCTTGAGGATCTGGGCGATGCGCTCGCTGACTTCCTCGTGCGCGGGCTTGGCGCCGAGAGCCTGCTGACGGGCGGTGGCCAGGTCATGCCGTAGTTCTTCGCCATCGTCGAGGGCGCGGGCCAGGCGCTGCTCTAGGTCGCGGATCTGGCTACGGCAGCGGGCGATATATTCGTCTACCTGACGGCGGCTGTACCCACGTATCTGCACTTCGAATGCATCTTCGTGGACCAGGTTCGGCAGGAGATCACTGTTGTCATTCATGGCTTCCCGAGATCATGTTGTCCGAAGTAGGCGGAAACGGTGTCCGGAGTCTAGCGGGGCCGACCGGGCACCAGCTCACCTGGGCGATCCGACCGGGGGACCGCTACTTCTGTAGTATGCGTGCTCAGGACGGGCGGGACGGGGCGAATCGTCCATGACCGCGGCCGGAATCGTAACCATGCGTAAGTCAGCTGAGATTTGTACGTTTTCACAACTTATGTCCAATAATGAGTTGTGTTGACTTGAGTGAGCATTTTGGGCTGAGGTGCGCATGTGAATATTGTGGCGTGCATTACCGGATTGACGGCAACTGCGTCGTAGTTTCCCGGAATCGTTACCGCCAGACTGGGTAAAACCATGCGTGAAGGTGGTAAGCGAATGGCTCTGATGGGTCATGCGGAGGAGCAGTGTCGGCACGTAACCTGGGGCGTAAGCGAACGGAGTCGCGATCAGCGCCGGAGGTGAGCACGATTCCCAGGCAGTTGGATCTTCGTGTTCACGACCGCGTCGCCCTCGATGAGATCGAGCTCTATTCCGAGGTGCTGAGCGCGGTGGCGACTACGGACCGGCCTCTGACGGTGGCGGAGCTGGACGAGGCGCTGGGAATCTGCGCCCGCTAGCGAGGGTCTCGCCGGTACATGGCGTCGGTCCTGCTCCGAGTGAAACCGAGGCTCTCATACATCCGGATCGCGGGCGTGTTGTCCTCATCGACGTACAGCATCGCTGCCGCCAGGCCCAGGTCGCGCAGGTGGCGCAGCCCGGCGAGGGTAAGAGCCCGGCCTAGCCCGCTGCCCTGCTCGGCTGGATCCACCCCCACCACGTAGACCTCCCCGACGCCCGGCGTGGTCATGCTCGCAGCCGCGTGGCCCGCTGCGGCGCCGGGATTCGCCTCGGACGCCGGGTGCACCTTGGTCCAGTGAAAACCCGCCATCTGGCCGTCTCGTTCGGCGATGAAAAAACCAGCCGGCTCGAACCACGGCTCACGCTCGCGCAGCTCAAGGTCGTGCCTCGTCCAGCCGCCCTGCTCCGGGTGCTTGGCGAACGCCCGGCCGTTCAGGCTCAGCCATTCATCCTCGTCCTGGCCCGGCACGAAGGTGCGCAGCCGGCGGCCGGCCGGGAACTCCGGTTCGGCGAGCTGGTCGCCCAGAGGCCGGCGCATCTGCCACAAGGCGCGGAAACGCTCGAACCCCGTTCCCGCGGCCAGCCGGGCGGCGGCAGGCTGGTCCCCGTGCGCCCACAGCTGGAGGATGTGCCCGTCCGCCTCGGCGGCCAGCTGGCTGACCAGGGCCCGGCCCAGGCCCTGCCGCCGGCGGCCCGGATCGACCACCAGCTCGCCGCTGACCTCCGGCTCCGGCGGGTCCAAGTGGGCGTAAGCGGCGATCTCGCCGTCCACGGTGGCGACGTAATCCCGGCCCGTCCCCGGATCCGGACCGGCGACCGGGTCGGCGCCGGGGGCGCCCGGCTGCGGGGTGGAGCTGTCGTAACGTAGATGCAGCAGCACGTGCTCCGACAGCGGCGGCACCCCGTCGGCCGCGCTCGCAGCGGCGGCTAGCTTCAGCACCTCCGTGACCTGCGCCGCGGTGAGAACGACGCCGGCCACCGGCCATCGGGTCACCGGGTGGCGGTCGCGGCCCGGACTCCCGCGTCCGGGGTGCTCCTGGCGCGATCCTCGCTGGCTGTCCCCGGCGCCCGCTCGCCCCGTTCGCCCTTGACCGGGACGAACCGGTAGCCGACGTTGCGCACGGTGCCGATCAGGGCCTCATGCTCAGGGCCGAGCTTGGCGCGCAGCCGCCGGACGTGCACGTCCACCGTGCGCGTGCCGCCGAAGTAGTCATAGCCCCAGACCTCTTGCAGCAGCTGCGCCCGGGTGAAAACCCGGCCCGGGTGCTGAGCGAGAAACTTGAGCAGCTCGAATTCCTTGAAGGTCAGGTCAAGCACCCGGCCTCGGAGCCGGGCCGCGTAGGTGGCTTCGTCGATGGCCAGCTCGCCTGAGCGGATCTCGTCCGGCGCGTCCGCCACGGCGGCGATGGCCCGGCGGCCGATGGCGAGCCTGACCCTGGCCTCCACCTCGGCGGGCCCGGCTGTGTGCAAGATCACGTCGTCGACGCCCCATTCCGCGTTCACCGCGGCCAGGCCGCCCTCGGTCACGATCGCGAACAGCGGGCAGTCCAGGCCGGTGGTCTGCAGCAGGCGGCAGATGCTCTTGGCGTGCGCGAGGTCGCGCCGCGCGTCCATCAGCACCGCATCCGCGGGCGGGGCCTCCACCAGTGCGGACGCATCTGCGGGCAGCACCCGGACTGGGTGCAGCAAAAGCCCCAGAGCAGGCAGTACCTCCGCAGACGGTTCAAGCACGCCGGTGATCAGCAGCAGGTCGCTCACTCCGTGGCCCCTTTACTCGCTGGTGCGGTCGCACCCTCACTACTTGTATAAACAGACAAGGACCCGGAGGCAGCGGCGCCCGGGTCCCGATAACAAGAGGATATCCCAAATGGCCAAAGTAACAATCCAGTACTGGGCCGCGGCTAAGGCGGCGGCCGGTGTTGACGTGGAGTCGGTCGAAGCGGGGACGCTGGCGGAGGCGCTGGAGGTGATCGTGGCGCGGCGGGGCGATGACGGGCGGCTCAGGTCGGTGCTCGCGAGTTCCTCCTTCCTGGTTGACGGCGCGTCGGCCGGCCGTCATGTGCCGGCCGACCTGGTCCTGCGGGACACCGCCGTCATCGAGGTGCTGCCCCAGTTCGCCGGCGGGTGAGGCGAGAAGGCGCGAGGGGTGGGCATTCCCCCGTCAATACGGCACACTGGGTAGATAACGCCCTACAGTGTCCAAAGCAACACGTTCCGAAGTCAAACGCCGACTGAGCCAGGCTGTGAGCATGAGCCAGCACGGACCTCCGAGCCCCCCGGGTCCCCCCGTCCCGGGGGCAGCGCCCGGCGACAACAATTTTCTTGGCGGGTTGAACCGCCCGGCACCGCCGCACGTTCCAGCAGATGTGCCAGACGCGCGAACCGCGCCCCGTCCGGGGCGGGTGGCAGACGAAGCCTTTGTCCGGGCGCTTTACGCCGAGCACGGCGGCGCCCTGCTTCGTTATGCCCTCCATCTCACGGGCGGTGACAGGCAGCGCGCGGAGGATCTCGTGCAGGAAACGATCGTGCGGGCCTGGCGCCATCCCGAGGCGCTGACCGACCGGCCGGCCCGGCCATGGCTGTTCGCCGTCGCCCGCAACCTTGCCGTTGATTCTTACCGCGCGCGGCAGGCCCGGCCGCCGGAGACCGGGCAGGCGGCGCTGGAACTTCTGCCCTCTGACGACGATGCCGACCGCACGCTCGAGTCGTGGGCCGTCGCCGACGCCCTAGCCTCGCTGCGGCCCGATCACCGGCGGGTGATCGTGGAAACCTACTACCGCGGCTGCTCGGTTGCCGAGGCCGCGGCCACCCTCGGCATACCGCCAGGTACCGTTAAATCTCGTACATTTTATGCATTGAAGGCGCTCAAGCTGGCGCTGCAGGAACGAGGACTGGCGCCATGACCCCGACATGGGACTGCACGGAAGCCAGGTCGTCGCTTGGCGTATACGTGCTCGGTGCCATCGACCCGGCCGAGCGCACGCTAGTGGAGCAGCACCTGGCCACCTGCCGGGACTGCCGCGACGAGCTGGCCGGCCTGGCGGGCCTGCCTGCCCTGCTGGCCAGGGTTAACCCGGACGAAGTCAGCCGGATTCACGGCGACGACACGGTGCGCGTGATGACCGAGGACCGGCCGCCGGACGAACTGCTCGGCACCGTGCTCGACCTGGCCGCAGCTAGGCGGCGCCGGACCCGGTGGCAGCTGGCGGCCGCGGCGGCCGCGGTCGTGGTGATCGCGGGCGGCTTGTTCGGCGGAGTGCGTTCGGCGACATCCACGACTCATACGGTGTACGCCGCGCAGTACCCGACCGGGACCGGGACCTGGGAAACGGCGCAGACCGCGAGCAAGGTCACCGGGGTCAGCGCCACCATCAATTACGCCAAGGAGCTCTGGGGTAACACGTTCGAGGTCCTGGTGAACGGTATCTCGGTCGGCACGACCTGCGAGCTGTGGGTCGTCCACCCTGACGGGACCCGTACCGAGGTGGCCGCCTGGACGGTGTCGCACGACGAGGGCCGCGTCTGGTACCCGGGCTCGACGCCTGCTGACTCC
>JALYVS010000525.1 GCA_030853115.1 Actinomycetota bacterium | reverse complement strand
GCTCCCGATGGCGGCGGTCGCCGGGCTCGCCAGTGCCGCCGGGGCGGAACTGGCCCGCGGCGTGACCGGTGCTGAGCTCGAGGCCGCCGCGGTCGGGTGGGTCCGTTCTGCCGGAGCCGTGGCCGGGCTGAAGGTGGCTACCGAGAGCATCGCGCCGGCCACCAGGCAGACGGCCAGAATGCTCGCCAGCAGCGGCATAGCCGTTCCCGGCCCGGCCAGCGGCCCGGCCAAGCGCCGCAGCCGGCTGCGGCGCCGCCTGATCCGCAGCTCACGGTGGTAAGCGAGGACGTCGCGGTCGAGCTCCCGCGCGTCATCGGGAATCTGGATGTCGAGCGGGGACTCGTCCCACCCAGCTCCGCCGCCAGGATTCACCGTCACCTCCGGCCGCCAAAACGGACCTTTGCTCTCCAGTATGAGGCCATTACCGGCGTCGGTGCTGCCGCGGGGCCTCCGGCCTGGCCTTTCGGTGCGTCAGTCGGCAACGTGTCAGGTTTGCCGAGGTCGCTCAGGTAGACTAGGGAGGAAGTCGCGAGCAGTGAAGGAGCGGCGCTGGCCGGGCCGCAGTCAGCTGAGCGATATGGGTACGGGCTGGTAACCACCGTACTGACCTGCAGATTTACCTCGATGGGCATTTTATCGACACCGCTCGACGTGGTAAGATGGCCTTCAGCGGAAGGGGTACTTGCCACATGTCTTTCAAGGTCGGCGATACCGTCGTATATCCCCATCATGGGGCTGCTCGCATTGAAGCGGTCGAGACTCGCACTATCAAAGGCGAGGATAGGACCTACCTGGTTCTTAAGGTAGACAAGGGTGACCTCACCGTACGCGTTCCCGCGGACAATGCCGAGCTGGTGGGCGTTCGCGATGTCGTAGGCGCCGAAGGGCTTGAGCGGGTGTTCGAGGTCCTCCGGGCGCCGCACACGGAAGAGCCGACGAACTGGTCCAGGCGCTACAAGGCCAACCTGGAGAAGCTCGCCTCGGGCGATGTGAACAAGGTGGCCGAGGTCGTCCGCGATCTGTGGCGCCGGGACAGGGAACGCGGCCTGTCCGCGGGCGAGAAGCGCATGCTCGCCAAGGCGCGGCAGATCCTGGTGAGCGAGCTCGCGCTGGCGGAGAAGACCAACGAGGACAAGGCTGAGGCCCTGCTCGACGAGGTCCTGGCTACCTAGGCCGAGTCTTAGCCCACTCTGACCGGTGTCTGAGCAGGTGTCCCCGGCCCCGTGGTCCGGGCTGCCCCGGGTCGGAATCGGAATCGACGTTCATCCGCTGACCTCCGCGCGTGAGCTTTACCTGGCGGGCCTGTTCTGGCCAGGTGAGCCTGGCCTCGATGGTCACTCGGACGGAGATGTCGCTGCGCATGCCGCCTGCACCGCTCTGCTGTCCGCGGCCGGGCTCGGCGATCTCGGGGAGAATTTCGGTACCGCCCGCCCGGAGTGGGCGGGCGCGTCCGGGATTGCTTTGCTCCGCGAGACGTTCCGGTTGATTACCGAGGCCGGGTTCGTCGTCGGCAACGTCGTGATCCAGGTGATCGGCAACCGGCCCCGGGTCGCGCCGCGCCGCGCCGAAGCGGAGAAGGTGATGGCCGAGGCGCTGTCCGGCGCCTCGGTCACGGTAGCCGCCACCACGACCGACGGGCTCGGCCTGACCGGCCGGGGTGAAGGCATCGCCGCGATGGCGACCGCCCTGCTGCTGCCCGCCGGGCCCCGGCCAGGCACTGGCCGTATCCCGTAGCCTTACTGGGTGACATTGCACTTTCATGACACCGCCGCCAGGGCGGTGCGCGAGTTCACGCCGATCGCGCCGGGGCGAGTGTCGGTGTACCTGTGCGGCGCCACGGTGCAGGCGCCCCCGCACATCGGCCACCTCCGGTCGGCGGTGTGCTTCGACGTCCTGGTCCGCTGGCTGGAGGCTAGCGGGTACCAGGTGACCTTCTGCCGGAACGTCACCGATGTAGAGGACAAGATCCTGCGGACCGCCGAGCGCGAGGGCATTGCCCCGCCGATCCTGGCCGAGCGCAATCAGCGCGCGTTCAGCTGGGCCTACGACGCGGTCGGCTGCCGGCCGCCGGATATCGAGCCGCGTGCCACCGGGCACATCCCGGAGATGATCGTGCTGATCCGCCGGCTGATCGAGCGGGGCAGCGCCTACCCGGCCGCCGGGAACGTGTACTTCGACGTGCACTCTTTTGACGGCTACGGCGCCCTGTCCGGGCAGCGGCTCGATCAGATGCGTCCCGCCGAGGACTCCGGCGGCGGTGAGGCCAAGCGCGACCCGCGCGACTTCACCTTGTGGAAGGCCGCGAAACCGGGCGAGCCCAGCTGGGAAACCCCGTGGGGTCCGGGCCGTCCCGGCTGGCACCTTGAGTGCTCGGCGATGGCCACCAAGTACCTCGGCTCGGCCTTTGACATCCACTGCGGCGGGATGGACCTGATCTTCCCGCATCATGAGAACGAAATCGCGCAATCCCGGGCCGCCGGTGACGGGTTCGCCCGGTACTGGCTGCACAACGGCCTGCTCGGGCTGGCCGGGGAAAAGATGAGCAAATCCGGCGGCAATTCGCTGCTCGTCACCGATGTGCTGACCCGGGTCCGGCCCGCGGAGCTTCGTTACTACCTGGTCCAGGCGCACTACCGGTCGTTGCTTGAGTTCTCCGAGGACGCGCTGGAAGAGGCGGTCGCCGCGTATCAGCGAATCGAGCGTTTCGTGGCGCGGGCCAGCGAGGTACTCGGCCGCCTCGGCATGGACGACAGCGCCGGCCCGCCCGGGGAACAAGACGGCGGTGAGGTCGGCCGGCCTGCCGGGCTGCCGGTATCGTTCCGTTCGGCGATGGACGACGATCTCGGTGTGCCGTCCGCGCTGGCGTCCGTGCATGCTTGCGTCCGGGACGGCAACCAGGCGCTGGCCAACTCGGACAAAGCCGGCGTCCGGGTCAGTCTGGCTCGGCTCAGGGCGATGCTCGGCGTGCTCGGCCTCGATCCGCTCGCGCCGCGCTGGGCCGGGACCGACGGCGGGTCCGGTGACCGGCTGCGGCAGGTGATCGGGGCACTGGTCAAGCTGACCCTGCAGCAGCGGGACGCGGCGCGGGCCCGACGAGACTACGCGTCCTCGGACGCGATTAGAGATGGCCTGGAAGAGATCGGTGTCGTCGTCGAGGACACCGCAGATGGCCCGCGATGGGAGCTGAAGCGTTGAGCGGAAAAGGTGGAGCCCGGCCGCGCCGGACGGGAGCCGGGCGACCCGGCACCGGTCGCTCGGGATCGGGCCAGACCAAGTCGGGCAAGCCGCGTCCAGGCACCGGCGGGATGGGACGGCGTGCGCTGGAGGGCAAGGGCCCGACCCCGCCCGCGTCCATGCGGCCAGGCCACCCGGCACAGCGGCGTTCCGCCGCCGCGGCGGCCTCCGGTTCCTCGGGCTCCGGTTCCTCGGGCTCGCCGGGTCCGGGTTCGTCGGGCTCCGGCGAGGGGTCCTGGGTCCGCCGCCATGGAGATGGCCCCACCGGGCCGTCTCGGCCGTCGCGCCCGCCGGGACCGGGTGGACCTTACCGGTCTGGCCAGGCTAAAGGGTCGGCTGGCTCTTACGCGTCGGCTGGGTCTTACGGGTCGGCGGGATCGTCGGGACGCCCAACGCGGGGAGCCGGTGACGCGGCCGAGTTCGTCGCTGGGCGCAACTCGGTGGTCGAGTCGCTCCGGGCCGGCGTCCCGTCGGTGGCGCTGTACGTCGGGTCCCGCATCCAGCACGACGACCGGATTGCCGAGGCCATCAAGCTGGCCGCTGACCGCGGGCTGGCTGTCCTGGAGGCCGGGGCCGCCGAACTTGACCGGCACACCGGCGGGGCGCTGCACCAAGGGCTGGCCCTGAAGGTCCGTCCCTATGACTACGCGCATCCCGACGAACTGCTCGCCCGGGCTGCCGATGCCGGCCAGGTGCCGCTGATCGCCGCCCTGGACGGCGTCACCGACCCGCGCAACCTCGGTGCCGTGGTGCGTTCCGCGGCGGCGTTCGGCGCTCATGGGGTGGTCGTTCCGGGGCGCCGCGGCGCCGGCGTCACCGCCGGGGCGTGGAA
>JALYVS010000524.1 GCA_030853115.1 Actinomycetota bacterium | reverse complement strand
GGTCGCGGTGACCATGGGGGCGGGCCGCTGGAGGGTGAGCTGGCCCACCGCGGACGGGCGGGGCGCGGCGGCATGACCGCCGCCGATGGGCGGCAGGAGTCCCCACTGGCCGGCGAGCACGACGGCTAGCACCAGGACCACAGCCACCGAAGGCAGCCGCAGGGCGGGATGCCGGCGGTTGACCGTGACGAAGGAACGCAGGGCCCGCCGCCCGGTGACTAGCAGGATGTAGCTCAGGCCGGCCATCGGCAGCACGAGCATCAGCACCGAGAACGCGCTGAGCAGGGCGTCCGGGACGTCGGCCCGGCCGAGCTGGGCGGTGAGGGCTGCCCGCTGCACGTCCAGGGAGTGCGCGAAGGTCCTGACCAGGGCGGGGCCATCGACGATGATGAGGGTCAGTTCCAGGCCGAGCAGCGGAACCACGAGCAGGACCCACGCGGTCAGGATCACCCGGGGCGCCCGCTTGAGGCCCCGCACCCGGGGATCGGCCGGCTGGCCTGGGATCACGCTGCGCAGCGTGGGCCCGATCCGCCGGAACAGGTCGGGCACGCCGATCACGTCGGCCAGGATGAAGTACCCGTCCAAGCGGAGCGACGGCAACAGCTGCTGGATGATCTCCAGGTGAATCAGGAAGACGGCCGGGAGCAGCGGTACGTACCCCGTGACCAGATAAGCTGCCATCAGCCCGAGGACGAAGACCGCGTTGAAGTAAACGCCGCCGAGGTCGGTGCGGATCCGGCCGGCCCGGCTCAGCCGGTAGCTGTCGGTGACGTTGGTGAAGAACGCGGGCCAGACCACGTAAAAGCCGACGCCGATGACACCGGGCCGGGCTCCGCCGTAGCGGCAAGCGGCGGCGTGACCGCACTCGTGGAACAGCATCGACAGTATCGACAGGCCGATCACCAGCAGCAACAGCGGCGGCCTGAGCAGCACGAACTCGAAGGCAGGGCCCAACCGCCCGCTGCGGAGCAACCAGGTGTCCGAGGCAAGCAGGGTATATAGCGCCACCACCACTACGGCGGGGGTGAACAGCGGCCGGAACAGGCGCGCGAGGTGCTGCACGCCCGCCTCGGGCACCAGGGTGCGGCGCAGTTTCAGCCCCAGCACCATCGGAGCGGGCCCGGCGGCGGCGTGGCTAGGGGCTCCGTCGACCGGGGTCAGCAGGTCCAGCGGAGCAAGCTTGTTGGTCAGCAGGTACTCGACGTTGCCGGCGCTCACCGGCCGGCCGGACGCCGCGGTGACCTGCGCGGCGATCTGGCTGACCGTACTGCGGCCGTCGATCCCGGTGAGCACCTGGTTCAGCAGCCGGGACACCTGCACGACCTGGCCGCGGGCGTTACGGACCAGGTAGGTAGCTCCGGTTAGGCCCGAGCCCTGGTATTCGCCGAGCTGCTCCACGCCGCGAGTCAGCCGCGGCACGTCGGCCAGCAGCGCGAGACCCGGGTCAGCCTCGGGCCGGGCCGCGTCGGCGCCGGCCCCCCGTGAGCCTTGACTCACTGCCATCACCTGCTGCCTCCTCGTGCGGCCGCCGGATTGCGGCGGGACGAATCCCGCCGCACCTGCCGGGGACCGTACGGAGCGGTCCCCGGCAGGACGCATTCAGACGTTTCGCAATTCGCAGGCTCAGGCCCTGATGTTCTGGACCGCCACGGCGGTGTTGTGCGAGAGCAGCGTCTTGTAGTCCACCGCAAGCGCCGTGTTGATGGCGTAGACGTGGTGGTGCGTGTTGTACACGCCCAGGGTCTCGCGGGCCGGCAGCACCTCGCCGGTCTCGGCCTCCAGCTCGTGAATGCTCAGTTCAGACATATTGCTCCCCTTCGTCTTCCTTATGGATATCCCGGTACCACGGCCTGCGGCGCGGGATGGCACGTTACTGACATAGCGTCAGATGTGCGCGTTCTAAATCAGGCTAGCGGTGCTTTCCTGACCCGCCGGGCCAGCATTTGCACACGCTAAAGGACTCCCCAAATTCCTGAGCCTCGGATAGGAGGTTAGCCGCCGTACCAGCCGGCCGGCAATCCTCATTTTACCGAGATTGCTACTGCCCTCAGTCTTACGGAAATTACTACTGCAAACGGCCGGTTTGCGTGCAAGCCCAAGCCCAACCCCAAGCGACAGGACAACTACTTATGCCGGAAAAATAGAAGGTCGTGCTTAAATCGCCCCGCCGCGGCCGGGCTCGCTAGGATCCCGGTACATGGCCCGCTGGTCAATCCAGGACCGGGCCAGCGAAACCGCTTCCAACGTGGAATGCACGCCCAGCTTGCCCCGCAGGTTATGCAGGTGCGTGTTGACGGTTTTCGCGGACAAATGAAGCCGCTTGGCCACTTCAGGCTGTCCGCAGCCCTTCGTCAGGTATAGCAGGACCTCGCGTTCCCGGGGCGTCAGCGCGGCGAACAGCGGATCGTTCCGGTCCAGTTCGTGGTGGCCGGGCGGGACCGGCGCGCTGGCGATAGCCGCGGCCTCAAGCCGACTGTGCACGCCGAGTTTAGCCAGGATATTCCGGACATAAGTGCGCAGAGTCTCGGTAGTGACATTCATTTCGAGGGCCATCTTCTTGGTGTTTTGCCCCACCACGATCCGGCGCAGCACCTCTGCCTCCCGCGGCGTCAGCGATGAGGCGGGATCCTCGGCCGCCACCGGCAGTCGCGGTCGGGCAGCTGGCCTGGACGCCCATGCTGGCGTCAATGCCAGCCGGCCGACGGCGATCACATCCACGCCGCGGGCCACCTGGTCGTGCTTCTGGACGGCAAAGCCAGCATCGCCGGGGTGCGTGGCCATTAAAGAGTCCGTCCCGCTGCTGCGGCCCGGCACTACTAGGACTGCCTTGTGCGAGTATTAATCCCGAATCGTCCCGCTAGTGGCAATGCCGTCTCCTTTGACATCAAAGCGCAGATCAAGCGGCCGCTCAGGTGCCGCGCCAGTTACGGCGGCCTTCGTGCCGGGCTTCCCTCAGAGGCGCCAGCCGCCCACCTCGAAGAATCTCTTCCCCTTGTCTGAGCCATCCAAGATAGTAGCTGGCGACGATATCGTCCGGTGAAATTATGTCAGTACCCTTGCCGCCGGCGGCCAAAATTAGGCGACCAGCGGTGCCCGCTAATAAGCAGAGCCGACGAGTAAACCCGGCCGTCCGGACGGGCGTCAACAGTAGCGAGGCCCTGCCGCGGGGTGGCTATCCGGAGGACTATGTCAAATCTAAAATGTCCGCATATGCGGGACAAGTTCGAATAATCTTCGGCGCACGGCGATACGGAATAAGAAGCCACATCGAGAATCCAATCTGGAAGATAGCCTGGACCGTGTACCCGGTCACCCTGACCGGCGGTCTTTTTGGCCGGCCGGCGTCCGGTCACCGTCGTACCGGGGTAACAGCCCGCGGGCTAGATGGCGGGAAGCGCGCCGCCGTCGACGGTGAACTGGCTGCCGGTGAGATAGGCCGCGCCTGGCGAGGCCAGGAACGCGATCAGCTGCGCGACGTCGTCGGCGACGCCGGCCCGGGCCAGCGGGATGTCCAGCCCCGCGACGATGCGATCGAGCACCGACCCGGGTTCCTCGCCCGCTTGCGCGGCGAGCGACGTCAGGCGGCCCTGCAGCGCTTCGGTGCGGATCAGGCCCGGCAGGACGACATTGACCCGGATGCCGTGACGGCCGACGTCTTTGGCCAGCCCCTTGCTGTAGGCGGTGAGCGCGGCCTTGGCCGCGGTGTAGGGCAACGACGCCGGCCGGGGCAGGCGCGCCGCGCCGGAGCCAACGTGCACGATCGAACCGCCGCCACCCTGGGCGATCATGGCCGGCAGCAGGGCACGGTCCAGCCGCACCGCGGACAGCAGGTTGAGGTCCAGGTCATGCTGCCAGTCCTCGTCGCTGAAGTGCAGCACGCCCTCGGGCCGGTAGGTCTGACCGCCGGCGTTGGAGACGACGACGTCGATACCGCCCAGCAGCTCGAGCGTTTGCCCGGCGAGCGCGGTCACCCCGACGGCCGTGGCCAGATCGGCGGCCACGAAACGGCACCCGTCCGGCATCGGCGTGCCGGGCGCCGTCCGCGCCGCGACGACGACCTGGGCGCC
>JALYVS010000523.1 GCA_030853115.1 Actinomycetota bacterium | reverse complement strand
GGTGAAACGCCGCCCGGAGCTGTTCGCCGGCCGCGTGACCTGCTTCGGCAGGAACTTCCCCGGGCATGAGCTGATCACGGCGATCCTGGACGCGGGCGGGCACGTCGTCGCCCGCGCCGGGCTTTTATGCATCGGGCACGGGACTGCGGATTTCCGGCCGCCTGGACTCCAGGCGTCTCGCGCGCGCGATCGACGACACGATGCGGCGTCATGACGCACTCAGGAGCGTCTTTAGCGGAGACTCCGCGAGCGCGCGGTTCGAGGTGCAAGCCGAGGCACCTGCGACGCAGGTGATCGCCGTTGACAGCATGCCAGATGGCGACGGGGAACTCTGGCAGCTCGGTCCGCCGCGGATCAGGCCGGACCGGGAGCCATGTTTCCGCGCGGCTGTCATAACCGACGGTACCGAGCACGCGCTGCTGATCCGATCGCACCAGTTCGTAATGGACGGCACGAGTCTCGCCGTCGTCGCCCGTGACATCAGCAGACAGTACCGCGGTGAGGCCGGGACCCCGCCGGCCGCGAGCTATGCCGATTTCGCTATGTGGCAGCGCAACTGGCTCGACGGGCCGGCTCGCGACGCGTTCCGCCAGTACTGGCAGCGGGAATTGTGCGGTGCCAACCGCTTGCCGCTGCCGTGCCAGGACAAGAGGGTCCTGACCGGGGACCTGCGAACATCTACGGTCACGGCTGCCGTCAGCCGGGAGTGTGCCGCGGGCATTGCGGCAATCAGGCGAGACGGGTTCTCTGTGCACACCATCGCCGTCGGCGCCTTCGCGATCACCGCGGCCCGCATGTACGGGGTTCCTGACGTGGTGACCGGATCGCCTACCGCCAACCGCGTGTTGCCAGAATTCGCCAGCATGGCTGGCTTTTCGCGAACAGCATCCTGATACGGACCGCGGTGCCCGCGAGAATCGACGGCGGCTACCTGCTCAGGGTGCGTGCGGTCATGGCCCGGGCGCTCGACTACCAGCACATCCAGTACGACGACGTCCTTGATTGGACGGATCCAGGACTGTACGACGTCAAGGTGACAGGTGGACGCAACCAAGGATCAGGCGGTCTGGCCGCGCTGGACCTCGGGGAAGCCACCGTCCGGAAGGCGGACGAACCCGAACCAGTACGGCTGTCACGCAGGCCACTGTCGGTGACCCTCACAGGGAAGGACGAGGAGGATCTCGCGGTGGTGATCGAATACCGGACAGAGGGGCTGGACGAAGCCTTCGCCCGGACCGTGCTAGCGGGCATGCTGGACGCGCTCGCCGAACTCGCCGCCGGATATCCAGCGTGAGAAGCGCCATCCGAGACCGCCGCGCGATCATTGACGACATCCGCAGCGTTGTGCCGCCGGGCACGGGTCCAGCGGAGCTGAAGTCGGCCATGCGTTGCCGGCTCGCGGCGCTGCGCGATGAGCTAGTCAGCTTCTTCACCATGCCGGTTCTTCTGGAGCACCCGTTCACCGAGACCAGCCAGCGCCGCTGCGGCGTTGACGATGTCCTCGTCGCAGGCCGCTTGCGGAACCGGCGGATCGCTGTGACCGGCGGCGCAGGCTTTATCGGAGGCGCGCTGATCCGGCGGCTTGCCCGGTACCAGCCCGCTGCGGTGTTGTCGCCAGATAATGCGCCATGCGTGCGGGCAGGCGAGCGCATCGACGTTCGCTCACCGGCGAGCGTCACGGCCGCGCTGGAGGCGTTCCGTCCCGACGTGGTCTTCCACCTTGCCGCTGAACGGATACCCGGCGCGGCCGAGGATGCGCCGGTCCGGGCGATCGAGACCAATGTCTTCGGGACGGACACGGTCATGCGCGCGGCCCGCGCGGCCGGGACCAGCGATTTTGTCTTCTGCTCGACTGGTAAGGCAAGCCGGCTGCTGACAGCCGATGTCTATGCGGGTACGAAAAAGCTCACCGAGTGGATGGTCCACAGCGGCGAAGCCGACCGCCGGCCCACGCGGACATCGATCGTGCGGTTCACCCATGTCGTGGAGAACAGCCCCGTACTGGGCGAGTTCACGCGGAAGGTCGAGACCGGTGTCCTCGACATGCACGATCCGGACCGGTTCTTCTACACGCAAAATGTCACCGAGGCGGTGGACTTGCTGCTGTTCGCCGTGACGCGGACACGGCCGGTGCACCCGCCGGTCGTCGGGGTCCGCGACCTCGGCTGGCCGGCAGACGCTCTCCAGCTTGCGCTGCACGTCATCGTCACCAGGCACCCGGATGCGATCCTGTACTTCCGCGGGCTCCCGCCCGGCTACCAGGAGCAGTTTTTCTACGGGCAGCCCGCGTGGCGGCGGGGAGATAAGGCAAGCTCGCTGACAAACGCCATCGAGATGCCCGAAGACGCCGGCGACCGGCGATTCGTCCAGGCCGGGCTGCCCGTACTGCCGCATGAGCTGGTGGAAAACGAGCTCCAGCTGCTGCGGGCCATGCTGCCGGGGCGCCGCTACGACCCGGCCGGCGTGCGAGATGTGCTGGCCGCCGCGAACATCGCGCTGGCAGCGGCCAGCTTTCGCTGCACGCCCGCGCCGGTCCTGCTCGACATCCTCCGGTGGGGCGCCGATCCGGTGGCACAGGACGCGAGCTGCCTCCGGGCACACGAGATAGTGCTCCGGCTCATCCTCGCGGCGCTGCAAGGTCGGCTGACGCGAGAGCAGTGGGAGCTGTCGGATTGCCTGGACACCCCCCTGTCGGCCGTGCTCGAGCACATCACACGCGGTCTAGGTGAAGAATTCGTGAGCTGCCTCGTGGACAGGGACCATGCGGAAATGTGAAGCGGACAGGGGCCTGTCGACGGCTCACTGGCTCACAATCGCAGCCCACGGCTGCCGCATCTGGCTTGCCGAGCACCCGCGCGTGAAAGTGCCGGCGGTTGACTGCGTCGGTGGCGTCATCTTCTTCCGGCTCTGCCCGTCTGCCGCCGGGCAAACCGCCTGCAACTTGCCGTGCATTACGTACTCGTTCCTGGCGAACCAGGCGTACCGGGCTGTCGGCAGTTCGGCCGCCGCGCCATCGGATACTGGACACGGCAGTCGCAGGTGAGTCCCCCCATCGAGACCCTGGTGCAGTTGTGCCCCGCCCCGTCCAGCGGCAGGGCCGTGATCTGCATACCGCAGGCCGGCGCCGGTGCCTCCTCCTTCGCTCCGCTGGCGAAGTCCCTTCAGCCGCACGCATCGGTCTGGGCGGCGCGGTTCCCTGGACGGGAGCGGAGAATAGCCGAGCCCCCGCTGGCCACCATTCAGGACATGGCCGCCAGCATCCTCGGACCGGTCCGGGGCATCACGGCCGGGACCATCGTGCTCTTCGGCCAGTGCAGCGGAGCGCTCGTGGCGTATGAGCTCGCCGGCCTGCTGGCGGCGGCCGGAACAAGGTGGCCGCGGTCGTGGCTGGTCGCCTGCAGCCAGCTGGCGCCGGGAGATTCTGCCGGTACTAGGCAAGAGCTGCGGCTCTCCAGCCCGCCCGATGTGGCGGGCCGACTGAGAGCACTGGGCGGAACGCCGGAGAAGCTGCTCAGCAGCGCTGAGTTCATCCGGTTGATCGCACCAGCCGTGATAGCGGACTTCGAGGCTTCCGAACGATACGTGCCAACGCCATTCGAGCCCGTCGGCATGTCCATTGCCGTCTACGCCGGAATGGACGACGAGCTCATGCGCGACGCGGATCTACGCGCCTGGAAGGCTCACACCAGCGCGTCCTTTACTATTGAATATTTCTCCGGCGGTCACTTTTTCATGAGGGACCAGGAAAAAGCGCTGAGAGAACGGCTGCTCGCGCTCATGCGGGTCGGTGATGAATGACTTCCGGATTCAAAAAGATGCGACAACTACGGGGGCTGACATAATCGTGCCATGAACTTCTATCGCGAACATCTTCTTCCCCGTTACACAGACAAGGCCCTAGGGCGACCTGAGTACGAAATTATCCGGCACCGGGTGACCGCCGGGCTAGTACTACAGCAGCGTCTCGTGATCTCTGGTTCGCCGGGCGTAATGTGATTTGCGGGCGGTGGCCTGGCGGCGTCGTCTCCACTGTGACCAGCGCTGGTGGTATGCGCCGGTGCGGGTGACGCGG
>JALYVS010000112.1:13270-14651 GCA_030853115.1 Actinomycetota bacterium | reverse complement strand
CCGGCCGGACCCTGGTGTATCAAGATGCGGTCCGGGATGTGCGGGTGGAGCTGGGCCAGGCGGTGACCGGGGCGCTGGCGGCGCCGCTCGGCCTGGTGCTGGACAGCGCCCGCTGGCTGGTCAACGACATCATCGACAGGTACCGCGTGTACTTCGCGGAGCTGCTGGACCGCGAGAGTGCCCGGGCCCGCGGCGGCCCGGTGCTGCTGCAGCGGCTGCTTACCCTGGCCTCGCCCTACCTGCGCCGCAGGGAGAGCGAGCTCGCCGCGGCGAGCACAGCTGAGCTGCAACGGCGCTGGGCGCAGGTGCTCGGGCCGCCGCAGTCTCCCCGCAGGCACCAGGTCAGCGCGGACGCGATCAGCGCCCGGGCCGCCGAGTGCTTTCCGCGGCGTCCGGTCACCTGGAGCGGCGCCCGGCAGCACGCGCCGGACATCATGCTCGCGGCGGCCTCGGCCGCCGAGGTGGAGCGCGGCAACTTCCTGCTGGTTCTCGGCGAGATACACCTGGCCATCAACACCCTGGACCCGCGGGTCCTGGTCGGGCAGCACCCCGACCCGGCCCGGCTCATCGCGGCCGAGCAGGCCGACCGCGGCCCGGAGCGGATCAACCTCATCTACGGGAAAGACCACCCGTACGTGACCTCGCGCACCAGCCCGCCCTCCGCCCTGCTGGGGCCAGGTCAGCTCTACTGGTCCGCCGACATCAACGACTCACTCGACCCCCCGGAAACGGACACCGTCCTGCCCGGCGCCGCCATGACCGTGGCCCGCCGCGGCGACGATCTGGTCGTCCAGGTCCTGCCGTCCGGCCCCGAGCCGTCCGGCCCCGAGCCGTCCGGCCCTGAGCCGTCGGGCACTGAGCTGGACTTCTTCGAGGTCATCGGGGACCTGCTGGTGATGGTCATCCTCGATGCGTTCCAGCTGGCGGCGGCGGCCGCGCACCGGCCGCGGGTCACGATCGACAAGTTCGTCCTGAGCCGGGAGCGATGGGTCTTCCAGGTCGCGGACACGGCCTGGGCGTTCGTCCTGGACGAGCAGGAACGTTACCGTCTCGCGCGGCGCTGGCGGCAGGACCACCAGCTGCCCGAGCGGGTGTTCTACCGCGTCCCGGTCGAGCTCAAGCCCACCGCCGCCGACTTCCGCAGCATCGTCCTGGTCAACCTGCTCGCCAAGCACATCCGCCAGAGCAAAGCCGCCGGGCACACCGAGTTCACCGTCACCGAGATGCTCCCCGACACCGACCAGCTCTGGCTCACCGACCGCCAGGGCCGCCGCTACAGCTCCGAGCTGCGGATCATCGCCTACGACGGCATGACATGCGACAAGGATCATCACGACGACTGTGTAGCTGGTTGAGCTACGCAGTAGGCCCACCCACCCCG
>JALYVS010000112.1:0-13260 GCA_030853115.1 Actinomycetota bacterium | reverse complement strand
CGTGCGGGGGCACGGGGACGGGCGCGGGGGAGTGGGTTGCTGGCATTACAGGCCTAGTGAGGCAAGATGCGCTTTGTAGGCCGCACCGTAGTTGGTCGGGGTGCCGGGGACATAGTCGGTAACCAGGCCGGGGCCAGAGGAGCAGTTGAAGTCGGCGTTCCAGGCCCAGGCCAGATAGCTGGTGTTCTGCGAGTCCAGCCAGCTGGTCAGCGGGTTGATATAGCTTCCGGAGCAGTCGTTCTCGCCGATCTCGCTCGCGATCACCGGCACCGAAGCGATCACCGGGGCGATCTGCGATGTCCAGCACGACTGCGAACTGCACGCGTTGAAGTTGTAGGAGTGCCACGACGCGGCCAGGTTATTGGCCGGGTCGGTCGGCCGGTACTGTAGCCAGCCGGTGAGATCGTTCGAGTACTCCTCGCCGCCCAGCATGATGACGTTGTTCGCGCCCGCGCCGCGGACGGCGTTGATCATCTGCTGCATGCCGGCCACCGGGTAGGAGATGCCGGTGCACGGGCTTCCCGTGGCCCAGCACTGCCAGCCTTCGGCCGAGTTGTTGTTGTCGGCCCGGGACGCGTATGGCTCGTTGAACAGGTCGAAAATGACCGCATCGTTCCCGCCGAAAACCTTCGCCACCGACGACCAGAACGGAATCGCCTGCGCGGCATCGGGCATCGGCTTCTGGCAGATGGCCTGCGCCGACGAGCAGCCCGCCGACGGCCCGGTGTACGCGCCGTCGGTCCAGTGCAGGTCCAAGATCACGTCCAGGCCGTTGGAGATCAGCAGGCTGACCCACGACTTGATCGCATTCTGGTAATTCGCCCCGGCGTAGGCGGGGTTCACATACGACTCGCCGTTCCAGCACGCCTCGTTCAGCGGCACCCGGACTGCGTTGATGCCCCAGCTTTTCATCGCGGTGATCGCGGCTTGATCGACTTCGCCGTCGAAGATGCCGCTGCCTTGCACGCAGGCGTACTCGGTGCCGGATCGGTCGATTCCGCGCAGGATCACCTGCTGGCCGCTGGCGGTCAGCAGCTTGTTCCCGGACACGTGCAACTGCGCGGCCGGGCCTCCACCGCCGCCGCCGGAGGACGTCTCCGTCGCGGTGACGGTGACGGAGGTGTAGCCCGTCGCGCTCAACGTGAACGTGGTCGTTCCGGTGCCGGACGAATTCGCGGTAATCGTCACGTTCTGCGCCGTCGCGAAGTTCGACGGGGAAAACGTCAGCGACGTCGGCGCCGCGGCAAGACCGGTGTTACCGGTGCCGGCCACGGTAACACTCACGTTCGCGGACGGCGCCGCGGACAGCGACACGCCGACCTTCCCGGTAGACCCCTGCGCCACCGACAGCGAGGTCGGGTTGACATTGATGGTGCCACCACCACCGCCGACCTGCCCGGTGCACGTCACCCCGTTCAGGGTGAACGTGGCGGGGGCGGTGTTAGTGCCGCTGTAGGAGAAGTTCGCGCCGATCTGGACCGACGCGCCGGTGCCCAGCGACCCGTTCCAGGATGCGTTGGTGACGGTCACGGCCGGCCCGGACTGGGACCAGTTCCCGCTCCAGCCCTGGGTCAGCTGCTGGTTCCCGGCATAGGAATACCCCAGCGTCCAGCTGGTGACCGGGGAGCCGAGGTTGGTGACGGTGATCGAGACGCCGAACCCGGTGTTCCACTGGTTGGTCACCGTGTACGCCACCGAACAACCGGTCGCGGCGCTAGCCGGGGCGGCCGGGGCGACCGCCGCCCCCAGCCCGGCGGCGCTCAGTACGAGCGCCGCCAGGCCGGCGAAATATCGGCGCCGAGTCACGGCAGCACCGGGTAGGAGTTGCGGACCAGCATCTGGAACTCGGCCGCGAACCACTGTCCGGCCGGTACGTCGAATCCGGGGATGGCCCCGGTCGAGTACGTGCCCCCGTTGCCGTCAGTGTTCGTGCCGGCCGGGTCACAGTGCGGGTCGCCGTGGGTGTGCGAACCGCTCGGGTAGTCGCCGTCGGACTCGCCCGGCGGCTTGATCCATACGTAGGCCAGGATCGGGCTGGACGCGCCGAGCGGCTGGTCAGCCGGCCGGGCGCCGATGCCGGCGTTGTTCTGGTTGCACCAGTCGCCGCGGAACGGCCGCTGGTCGATCTTGTTCGCCGCTACGTACGCGGCGGCGGTGGTCGGCGAACTGTTCAGCGCCGTCGGCCGCAACGGACCGCCCCACCCGTTACGGGAGGTGTCGATGAGGAACCGCTTGCTCGACGGGAACCCGGCCGCCACCAGCGTGTTGTACATCTGGGTGTCGTACGTGAGCTCGTCGAACGTCGGGTTGAACTGGTAGAACAGCACCGAATCCAGCGGGTTCCCGCCGACGTTGAGGGTCGGGTTGGGCAGGAACGGCTCCTGGGTCGGGGTGTAGTTCGCCGTGTTGCTGATGAACCCGTCGATGCTGGCATACCCCGCCGTCGTGCCCTTGACCACGGTGTTGTACACGGCTGGGGTCTGGGATATGTTGTTCGGCCAGCCGAGCCAGCCCGAATGCGCGATGTCCAGGTAGTTGTACACGTTGGAGATCGCGTGCAGCTTGTTCAGCGCGTAGGTGATGCCCTGCTCGTAATACGGGGTCGCCGTGGCGCAGGCCGGCTTGTTCTGGTTGGTGACCACGTTCGGCAGCGAATCCGGCTCGACGATCGCGACCACCCGGATGTTGGAGCTGGCGAACCCGTTCAGGATCGTGGCGATCGGGTCGATGTACTGGGTCTCATACTGGGTCAGCCCGGCGGCGGTCGCCGGAATCTCGCCGTTGGAGGCCAGCGCCGCGCAGTCCCGGCCGGGCAGGTCGTAGACCACGATCTCCACCAGGGACGGCGTGGCGGAGGTGCCCGCTGCGGCCGCGTTGGTGAGTTGCTGCCGCAGGCCGGTGCGGCCAGTCGTGCCGTTGATCGCGGAGATCGTGTCCAGCCAGATGGCGGTCTGGTAGGTCGCGACCGCAGCCTCGGCGCTGGATCCGTCGGCGGTGGCCTGAGCCTGGACTTCCTTGACGTAGTCGGGGTTAAGGTACGGCTTTGAGCCGGCGTACGGGTCCGCGACATGGCCGCCGCCGCCTCCGCCGCCGGAGGTTGTCTCGCTGGCCGTGACGGTGACCGAGGTGTATCCGGTCGCGCCCAGCGTGAACGTGGTCGTTCCCGTGCTCGAACTGTTAGCCGTGATCGTCACGTTCTGCGCCGTCCCGAAGTTGGACGGAGTGAACGTCAGCGAGGTCGGCGAAGCGGTCAGGCCGGTGTTCCCGCTGCCGGTCACGCTGACCGTCACGTTGGCCGACGGGGCGGCGGACAGCGAGACGCCGACCGTCCCGGTAGTCCCCTCGGTAACCGACAGCGAGGCCGGGTTGACGGCGATCGAACCGCCGCCGCCGCCCCCGCCCACCTGGCCGGTGCAGGTCACGCCGTTGAGGGTGAACGTCGTTGGGCTGGTGTTGGTGCCGCTGTAGGAGAAGTTGGCGCCAATCTGCGTCGAAGCCCCGGTGCCCAGCGAGCCGTTATAGCTCTCGTTGGTCACCGTGACGTGGGCGCCGGACTGGGACCAGTTTCCGCTCCAGCCCTGGGTCAGCTGCTGGTTACCGGAATAGGTGTACCCGAGCGTCCAGCTGGTGACCGGCGACCCGAGGTCGGTGATGCTGATCGAGACGCCGAACCCGGTGTTCCACTGGTTGGTCACCGTGTATGCCACCGAACACCCGGTCGCCGCGCTGGCCGGAATCGCCCCCGCGGCACCGGCAGCGCTCAGCCCGGCCACGCCCGCCAGCAGCGTGACCGTCATTACGAAATATCGGCGCAGTTTGCGCAATCTCATGACATGTACCTCCGGAAAGGGCGGAGCATCCGCCGAGCGACGCTCACGCTAGACAGGCCCGGATGAACGGTCAAGGAAGCGTCATCGCCGCGCCCTGCGCCGACGCCAGCGACGCCGGTCACTGCCAGCCTTCGCCCAGCCAGCGCACATTTTCCGCCACTGACCGGGACCGCTGGACAGCACCGCCTGTTATGGAACTTTCATAACAGGGGCGCTGACGGCTGGCCTGGACGTGAAACCGGTTCTGGGCGGAAGGAACAATTTTGCACCGTAGTGGTTGCAGAAAGTTTCATTTACGTTACAAAATCATTCCAACAATTCGACATACGCGCGAGCGGTTCGCAGGCGGGAGCACCACAAGCGCCCCGAGGACTTGCCGAGGAGAAGGCGGTGACAGTTTCAGATGCGATCCTGTCCGCGACGCCCCCCACTCTCGCCGATGTGGCTCAGCTGGCTGGCGTATCGTCCGCGACGGCGTCGCGTGTCCTTACCGGTTCGGCGCGCGTCCGGCCGAAGACCCGGGACAAGGTGGAACACGCGATGACCCAGCTGGGCTATGTGCGGACCCGCGCCGCGCGATCCGCGGAGCCCCGGCGGGCGGACTCGATCGCGCTCGTGGTGTGCGAGGAGAATCTGAAGGTCTTCGCCGACCCGTTCTTCGCCCGGATGCTGTGGAGTGTCAGCAAGGCGTTGGCGTCCGCGGATCTGCAGCTTGTCCTGCTCACCCTGCATTCGCCCCGCGACTACCAGACCGTGTCCCGGTACTTGCGCGGCGGGCATGTGGACGGCGCGTTGTTCGTCTCGATGCACCGCACGCCCGACTTCGACCTGGCCACCGTCGGTACCCCGGTCGTGCTGTGCGGGCGCCCGGTCAGCGGCGGAGACACCGTGCCCTACGTGGACGCTGACAACATCGAAGGGGCCAGGATGGCCGTCAAGTACCTGCTGGATAACGGCCGGACGGCGGTAGCCACCATCGCCGGGCCGCCCGACATGTCGCCGGGCGTCGATCGTCTCCTCGGCTACCGCAAGGCCATGACCGCGGCCGGCATCAGCGATCCCGGCATGGTAGCGTACGGCGATTTCAGCCGTCCGGCCGGTGAGCACGCGCTGGCCCGGCTCATCGATCACCGGCCCGGGCTGGACGCGGTGTTCGTTGCTTCGGACCTGATGGCCGTGGGGGCGCTGCGCGCGCTGCGCCGCCTCGGCCGGCGGGTGCCCGACGATATCGCCGTCATCGGTTTCGACGACTCGCCACTGGCCCAGCACACCGACCCGCGGCTGTCCACGATCCGGCAGCCGGTTGACGCGATGGCGGCCCGGATGGTCCGCGAACTGCTGGCACGCATCGCGGCGCCTGACGGTGAGCCCTGCCACGCGATCCTGGACACCGAACTAGTCCTCCGCGAGTCGGCATAGCGCGGGGGCGGCCGGGCAACGGGCCATCTGAACCGCTGACCGGTGGTCATTCATTACTACTTGCAAAATGTGTTGTAGTAATACTACATTTAGTCCGAAGTTACGGGGCCTGAAGATGCCGAGACCGCCGCTGGCCTGCGCTTTCACGCTGAGCCTGGCGGCGGTTTCTGGCTACTTCTTCAGGGTGAGCGGGATGGCGGCTGCGATGAGGTCGAATGCTTCTTTTTGCCGGCTGGTGGGGTCGGTCAGGACGGGGACCGCGGCGGGCGTGCCGGCGAAGCGGAGCTCGTTGCGGGTCAGGGTGCCCAGGTGGTCTAGCAGGCCCTGGTAGCTGAGGTATGCCCGGCCGTGCTCGTCGTGCTGCCGGCGGGCCTTTGCCTCGGCGGATGCCGAGCGCTGCGCGGGGGCGACGGGGTCTGCCGGGGCGGGGGGTTCCTCGTCGGTGTAGGTCAGGGGCGCCCAGGCCTGCCGCAGATGCCAGGTGAGGTAGGCGGCGAGCATGCAGATCAGCACGTGTCCCCGGACTCGGTTTTCCAGTCGGTGGAAGACCGGGCGCAGGTCGAGGTCGTCGGATTTGATGTGGCGGAAGTCGCGCTCCACGTATTTGAGGTTCTTGTAGGCCGTGACGGTTCCGGCGGCACCGAGCTCGGCTTCGGGGAGCGGGGTGCGGATGACGTAGATCCCGTCGAGCCGGGCTTCGTCGGCGATCTGGTCCTGTTTCCGCTGGATCGCGAGGCTGGTGTCGGTGATGGTGACGTCGAGGTGCTTGGCCATCTTGTACTTGTTCAGGATCTCGCCGGTTTTCTTCCCGATCTCGGCGGCCCCGGCGAGCCTGCCGGCGGCGACCCGGGCGATGAGGGGGGCGAGGAGTTTCTCGGTGGCGGCCAGGAGGTCCTCGCGCTTGCGGGCCCGCTCTTCGGCGAGGGCGGGGTTGCGGCAGGCGATCAGCCGCTCGCCGGGGAAATCGGGCGAGGTGATCTCGGCGAGATCCTGCTCGTCGAACAGGGACAGCTGCAGGGGCCCGTCGTCGGCCATCAGCTTCCTGATCGCGGGGGCGCGCAGCGCGGTGATCCACGCGTAGTCCCCGTCGAGCTCGCGGAGGGCCTGGATGCGGGCGGAGGTGATCATGCCGCGGTCGCCGACCATGACCATCCGCTTGAGCCCGAAGGCGTTCTTCACGACGCCGGCGATCTCGGTGAACGCGGCCGGGTCGCCGGCGTTCCCTTCCAGGACCCGGATCGCGACGGGGCGGCCTTCAGGGTCGGTGAGCAGCCCGTACTCGATCTGGACCTTGCCCTTCTTGCCGTCGCGGGAGTAGCCCCGCGCCCCGAGCGGGCAGTGCGAGCCTTCCAGCCACGAGGACGACAGATCGAACAAGGCCATCCGGGACGGGTTCGCCTCCGGTGCGAGGTGCCGGCGGGCCAGCTTCTTCTCGATCAGCTCCTGCCGGTCCTGCAGCCAGTCCATCGCGGCGTAGGCCTCGTCGGTCGTCGCGTGCTCGATGCCGAGATCCTGCCCGAGCGTGACGTCGCCCCACCAGGCGATCGTCGACAGCTTCGAGCCCGGGTGCACCGCGCGCGACAAGATCAGCGCGAGCGCCATGTCGCGATCGCGGCCGGCCGGGCCGAGCAGGGCGGGCAGCCCGAGTTTCCGGGCCATCGCGTGCGCAGCGGCGACGTGGCCGTGCGGCACCGACCGCGCGATCGTGACCGCCGCCTCGCCCGCGGGGACGAGGACCTCGCCCTTCAGGGCGGCCTCGACCGCGTCCACGACGCTGCCTGGCATCTTCGACATGTTCGCGATGGTCTCGTGGCGGACCTTGTCCCCGTCACGGTAGGTGCGGCGCAGCAGCCGCGACTCGTAGTCGCGGCGCTGCCCGTCCTTCCCGGTGTGCGAGCTGCGGATCCTGGCCACGTGCATCGCGGTCGGCTGGTCCATCATGCTCGAACCCTAGCAGCGTACATCCGGGAATCCCGAGACGCCACGCCGATATTTCCTGGCTACATTGAAAGGCCGCCGGGAGGCTCGCGTGCCTGGTCAGGCACGCGATTCCTACTCGGAGAGCCCGTAACTTCGGTTTAGTTCATGAGAAGGACGGAGAGCAGCAGTTCTGTGCGGACTAGTGAGCGTCTCTGCAACCGCATCGCTGTCCTCCGCGCCGAGCGGCAGGTCTCCCGGCAGCAGCTTGCCGACGCGGTCGGCGTCAACTACCAGACCGTCGGATACCTCGAGCGGAACGAGTACAACCCGAGCCTGGATCTGGCCCTGCGGCTCGCCGAGTTCTTCGGCCTGCCCGTCGAGGCGGTGTTCTCGCGTGTGCCGTTCACGCCCATGTCCCAGCAGCTTTACCCGGGCAACGACACTGAGACCACCCCGAGGAGGGCACCATGATCACTGCCATAGCCGCCCGGCGGACCGCCGGCCACGGGCGGCTGCTCGTCCTGGTCCTGTATGGGAGCCTGCTCGCGCAGGCCGCCGAGTTCGCCGCCTATTCCGCCGCGCACCTGCCCAGGACAGTGAACGTGGCCCAGTTCGCCTGCATTGGCATCGAGGCCGCCGCATGGATGGGGGTCCGGCGGCTCACCCGGGATCTCACCGGCCGCCGTCGCCCGGATGAGCGGGAACTCGCCATCCGGGACCGGGCGGCCTGGCTCACTCTCCGGATACTCACCCTCGCGTTCGGCGCGCTGGCCGGCGGGTACGTTCTGCTGCGGGACGGCACCGGCTGGCTCCCGGCACCGAGCCCGCAATGGCTGTCCCTGATCGCCTTCACCGCCTGGATGGTGGTCTGGACACTGCCGCCGGCCGTCCTGGCCTGGACATGCCCGCCCTCCCCGGCGACCCCGGCTGAGTAATCACCCGGCGAAGCACTGACCGTGCCGGTCACCGTGCGTTATCGGCAAGGTCCGCGGGCCAGACGCGGGCGAAATCGTCACGCATGCTCAGCACCGTCCACCCGCCTGCGGCGGCCGCGTTAAGTATCTGAGGATCGTCGTAGGCGTACTCACGGACATCGTCGTCGTGGTGAACCACTAGGGCGAAGCGGGCGGCCCGGAGCATGTCAATGTCTCCGGCTGCGTTGCCCGCCGCCAGCACCGGCTGGGTCCCGGTTCGATCCCACAGGTGCACTGCCTTGCCCGGCCCGTCATCCATCGGGACCGGCAGAGCTGTACGGACCAGCCGGCCGCCTACAGCCTGGATCTGGACCTCCGACCCGATCACTTGCTCACGCCGCAACCCGTAGACCGGGCCGGAGATGACCCGCATGAAGTCGCGGGAGCTGTCGGTGCACATGAAAACGCTGAAGTCCAGGGCCCGCAACAGGGCCATGAGTTCCAGCATCGGCTGGTACGTCAGGCCCGGGTAGGGGCGGTGGAAGCGCGGATGCAGCGCTCCGCTGAGGTACCGGCGCGCCTGTTCCTCATACTGCGCCGTTACCTGGCCGTCGAACAGCACACCTAGCTCGCGCAGCACGTCATGGCCGCTGCCCACCCCCCGCGGAGCTGAACCGGCCGCGGCGAGCCGGTCCAGGAGGAATCCCGCCAGCGCCGTATGAGGCTTTTCGCAGGCCAGCGTGCCGTCATTGTCGAAGGCAGCCACCCGGTCAGGCACCGGGAGAGCGTCCGGTCCCTGAGTGATCTCCTGCAGAAAGGCGATCAACGCCCTCCTGGCGGAGCCATCCCGCCAGGAGGGCAGGCTCATCTTCCACTCCTGCGCATCCATCCGCCAGATCCTCCTAACCGGGCAAGCCGATTCACGTACTGCGCGGCACACGTCGGCCAGGCGGCTCGGCAGCAACCTCCGGGACCGCCATGCCGGGTCCACCGAAGGTACAACTGCGCCCTGGCTGGCCCGGCCCAGCCCGCAGCCCGCAGCCCGCAGCCCGCAGCCCGCAGCCCGCAGCCCGGGGATGGACGGCCCGCGAAACTGGGCGCGAAGACCCCGGCCACCGTTTTGTGCACTCACCCGAGTTAACTCACAATTCCGATGCGAAGCAAAACGTGCCCGATGACAGCCAGGACGCAGACCTTGGTGCCGGGAGTCTGAGGCCTCAACGGCGGCGGTCCGGCGGTGTGGTCCCCCGCTAACCCTTGACGACCCCTTTTTGAAAAGTTAAATTAAGTTATGAACTAAGTCGGCCGGGTGAGCTTCCTGCTGGCAGGCCGTCCCCTGCCAGCGGCCGCCCAGTCGCGCATTCAGGCGCTCGGCTGGTCCCGGGTCCCCCCGGACAGCATCCGCTAGCACGTCCTGGCCGCCCAGGTTTGGAGACTCCGATGAACCGTCGCGCCGCAGCCCGAGATCGCCGCATCACAGCCCCGCGAGTCAGGGCCGTCGCGGCGGCCGCCTTGCTGGCCGCCCTGCTGGCCACGGGGTTGGTGGCCCTGCGGCCGGCCGGCGTCAGCGCCGCGCCCGCCGCATCAGCCGCCAGCCAGGCCTGCGGGACGACCAACGCCGCATTGAACCGGCCCGCCACAGCCTCGTCCGTGGAGAGCGGCCAGTTCCCGGCGTCGGCAGCTGTGGACGGCAACGCCTCCACGCGCTGGTCCAGCGCGTGGAGCGATCCGCAGTGGCTTCAGGTGGACCTAGGCTCAACCCAGTCGATCTGCCAGGTGGTCCTCGCCTGGCAGAACCCCGCCGACGCCGCCGCCTTCCAGATCCAGGTCTCTGCGGACGCGACCAACTGGACCACGATCTACTCGACCACGACGAGCACCGGCGGCTCCCAGACACTCAGCGTCACCGGCAGCGGCCGTTACATCCGGATGTACGGCACGGCTCGCGCCAGCGGTTACGGCTACTCGCTCTATGAGTTCCAGGTCTTCACCGGCAGCGGCCCGACACCCACCCCCAGCCCGACACCCACCCCCAGCCCGACCCCCACGGGCAACTGGACCCCGGTCTGGAGCGACAGCTTCGCGGGGGCAGCCGGCTCGGCGCCGTCCTCGGCCAGCTGGACCGAGGACACCGGGACCACCTCTGCCAGCGGCGCGGCTAACTGGGGCACCGGCGAGGTCGAGACGATGAGCAACTCGACCAGCAACGTCTACCTGGACGGCAACGGTCACCTAAACATCACCGCCCTCAACTCGGGCGGCTCCTGGACCTCCGGCCGGGTCGAGACTAAGCGCAGCGACTTCGCGGCCCCGGCTGGCGGCCAGCTGATGATCAGCGCCTCGGTCAAGCAGCCCAACCCCGCCAACGGCCTGGGTTACTGGCCGAAGTTCTTCGCCCTCGGCGCGGGCTACCGCAGTAATCCCGCCAGCTGGCCAGGCGTCGGCGAGAGCGACCTCATGGAGGATGTCAACGGCCGCAGCTCGTCCTCGGAGACGCTGCACTGCGGCACCGCGCCGGGCGGCAACTGCGCCGAGTACAACGGCCAGACCAGCGGGCTGGCGACCTGCACCGGCTGCCAGTCGGGTTATAACACCTACTCCGAGATCATCGACCGCACCCTCACCGACGAGCAGGTCCGGTACTACATCGACGGCCAGCAGGTCTGGGTCGTGAAGGAGAGCCAGGTCGGAGCCAGCACCTGGCAGGCGGCCGTCGACCATGGTGTCTTCATCGTCCTGGACCTCGCGATCGGCGGGTCGTACCCCAACACCGTATGCAACTGCACGTCGCCCAGTGCTGCGACCTCCTCCGGAGGGACCCTGAGCATCGGGTCCCTGCAGGTGCAGCAGGCCACTGGCGCGACGCCGCCGCCCTACACCACCCCGCCCGAGCCCACCGGCGCCAGCGTGGTGAAGGTGACCGGGAATAGCCTGGGCAACTACGGACTGTCGGTGAACGGAGCGCCGTACCAGATGAAGGGCGTCACGTTCGGGCCTGCCAACTCCACGGCCGCCGCCTACATGCCCGACCTGCACGCCATGGGGGTCAACACCATCCGGAACTGGGGGACCGACGCGACGACGCAGTCCCTGCTTGACGCGGCCGGGCCGTACGGCATCAAGGTCATCAACGGCTTCTGGCTAGGACAGACCTCGGATTACGTCAACGACTCGGCCTATAAGTCGAGCACCCTCACCAGCACCTTGCAGTGGGTCAACACTTACAAGAACAATCCCAACGTGCTCATGTGGGACATCGGCAACGAGGTGCTGCTGAACTTGCCCCATGTCTACTCCGGAGCCCAGCTGGTGGCCGAGGACAACGCCTACACCCAGTACGTCAACCAGGTCGCCGCGGCGATCCACCAGGCGGACCCCAACCACCCGGTGACCTCGACAGAAGCCTGGCGCCCCGCGACCTTTAACTACTATCAGGTCAACGCGCCGAACCTGGACCTCATCGCGGTGAACGACTACGGCGACGCCTGTAACCTCAAGCAGAACTGGGCCAGCGGCGGATTTACCAAACCTTACATCGTCACTGAGTCGGGACCTGCGGGCGAATGGGAGGTCCCCAACGACGCCAATGGCGTGCCCATCCAGGAAACCGACCAGCAGAATGCCGCCGGCTACGCGAGCGCCTGGGGCTGCATCACCGGAAACCCCGGCATCTCCCTGGGCGGGACGCTGTTCAACTACGACATCCAGAACGACTTCGGCGGGGTCTGGTACAACCTGAAGACCGGCGGCTGGAACCGCCTGTCGTACTTCCAGGTGGCCAAGATGTTCGGCGGCTCCGTGCAGTCCAACACACCTCCGGTCATCACGGGCATGGCGGTGACGCCGGACACGACCGTCCCGGCGGGCGGCCAGTTCACGGTCAGCGTCAACGTCAGCGATCCCAACTCCGATCCGATGCGCTACAACCTGATGTATTCCAGCAAGTACGTGGACAGCAGCACCGGGCTGCAGTACGCGACGTTCACCCAGGCCGGCCCCGGCACGTTCACCGTGACCGCGCCGCGCGCCCTCGGCGTCTGGAAGGTCTACGTCTACGTGTACGACGGCCAGGGCAACGTAGGCGTGCAGAGCGAGTCGTTCCGCGTGGTCGCGCCGCCGGTCAACGGCACCAACGTGGCGCTCGGCAAGCCGACCACGGCCTCCTCGTACCAGGCCACGGGCACCGGAGCTCCCTATCCCCCCGGCAACGCGACCGACGGTAACGACAGCACCCGCTGGTCCAGCGCCTGGAGCGACCCGCAGTGGCTCCAGGTGGACCTGGGCCAGGTCACGACGATCAGCCACATCCAGCTCATCTGGGAGCCCGCTTACGCGCGGGCCTACCAGGTCCAGGTGTCCAACGACGGCACGAACTGGACGACCATCTACTCCACGACCAGCGGCTCGGGCGGCGTCGAGGACTTCAACGTCACCGGCTCGGGGCGCTACGTCCGCTTCTACGGCACCGCCCGCGCCACCACCTACGGCTACTCCCTCTACGAGTTCGGCGTCTACCACTAGGGGCGCGTGTCCCGTGGGTCTTCCAGGGTGGGTCGTGTAGGCCAGTACGGTAGCTGGCCGGTTGAATCGTCATGACCTGCCCGGCGTAACACCATCGCTAGGGTTGCGCTGGTCAGGATCCGAGGCCCGCACGACTAGGTCCGGACTGACGAGCAAACCTGGAGCAACCACGGGCCAGAATTGGCCTTCACGAGGGGGATGTAGAATGAATATAACCCCAGGTCAAAATGCGTGCGCCGCCAGGGACTCGAACCCCGAACCCGCAGATTACCGGAGGGCAGGCTTGCGATCCTCATGGCGAAGCCTCTGGGTAGCTCTTGACGGGAAGGACCGCGGCATGACGGAGAACGTGCCGGTGAGCCGGGAGGATGGTCCGGCGAAGCGCGGGGCCGGACAGGGGGCGGACGGCCCGGCGCTGGGGACGGCTTTCCCGCGCACGCACCATGTGCTCTCGCTTGAGTTCGGGGACCGTAAGGACTTCGATGACCCGCGCCGGGAATGGCGGCGCCTGTTCTCGGAGTTGCTGGGTACGTTCGCGCTGGTCCTGGCCGCGGCGGGCGGAGGGCTTCTGCACGCGAAGGGGCAGATCAGCCTGGCCGCGGCGGTCGTCGCCCCGGGCCTGATGGTGACGGCGGTTATCTTGTTCATGGGCGCGG
>JALYVS010000522.1 GCA_030853115.1 Actinomycetota bacterium | reverse complement strand
GTGTCCCCGCGAAGGCCAGATGATCTGGGTAAACCCCAGGTTCCGGGGGATGGCGCGGTTCCGGCGTGACTCGGCCGGACGACGGCCGGCCGACCGCCGGACGGCGGCCGCCGGGGGCGGCGATCACGGACCGGCCAGGTGCGGGCGGGGCGGCTCGGGGTGAGCTCTTGACGGTCGCGTCGCACGGGCTTATGGTGCCCTGAGAACATCATTCGGCTATACCGAACAGCATTCTGGCGCTTTCCGGGCTCGGGGATGCGGGAGGGATCCACCGCTTACGGCGCACTTCGCCGCCGTACCGGAGAATGCTCACTGATTTACCGGCCCGACGGCAGACAGGCTTGCGCTGAGGTGGGGACGGCAGAACTCGGCACCGTCTCATTACCGCAAAGAAGCGCCCACGGATGGAAATTCCCGCGCCTGGATATCGGTAACCCCAGCGGCTGTGATCTCAGCGGCTGTGATCTCAGCGGTTGTGACCTCAGCCCGATACGGACAGCACGGATCCGCCGCGGCCGGCCCCCAGGTCCCGGGACACGGACCGGGCGGACTCCACCACCGCGCGAGTGAGCTCGGCGGTCGCGGTCGACGCCAGCAGTCGCTCGGCCGGCCCGACCAGGCCGATCGAGCCGACGACAGTGCCCGTCCGGTTCACGATGTGTGCCGCTAGGCCTGCGTCGCCTACCGTCGCCTCTTGATCCTCCACGGCATAGCCCTGCCTGCGGACCCGGGCCAGCGCCTGGCCGAGCGCCGCCCTGGTCGTCTTCGTCCGGCCGGTCAGCGGGTTCAGGCTGGCCGCCATCGCGCGCGCGGCTTCCGCCGCGGGCAGGTGCGCGACGATCGCGTGCCCGAGCGCGCAGGCGTGCCACGGAATGGCCGCTCCTACCTCGAGGATCTGCACCGTATTGTCGGGCCGGAACACGTGGTGCAGCACGATCACCCGCGTGCCGGACAAGGTCGCCACCCAGACCGATTCGTTCGCCCGGTGGGCGAGAGCCTCGGCCCACAGCAGCGACCGGGCACGCAGTTCGGAGCTGTCCAGGTAGGCGTTGCCGAGCTGGAGGACGCCGGCCCCGAGGCTGTACTTACCGGTATCGGGATCCTGGGCCACCAGGTCGTGATTCACCAGCGCGCGCAGTAGCCCGTAGACGGTCGGTTTGGGCAGCCCGACCAGGGCGGCGATCTCGGTAACGCCGAGGCGAGGGGTTCCAGACCCGAGAACATGAAGGATCGCGGCTGCCCGCTCCACAGATTGGATCATGGAGGCCTCTCAATAACGTCGGACACGACTCAGGATAAAGCACAAGCGCGAGACCAGAAGTAGTGCTCGAACTAGCTCGCCACGGACGGGCCGGGGGAGGGCTGTCAGTCCGGCGGTCTACCTCACCTACAGGTAACCTGTGTGTTACGGTAGCCGGGTTGTTACCAATGCCTGCGGCCGGGAGGAGAGCACGAGCCGGTGATCGAAGCGCGTGCTTCCGGGGATCCGTTCGAGGCGCTCGGTGATCCGCACCGGCGCGATATCCTGCGGTTGCTCAGCCACGGCGACAAGCCGGTCAGGGAAATCGCCGCGGCGCTGCCGATCAGCCGTCCGGCCGTTTCCAGGCACCTGCGCCTGCTGAAAGAAGCCGGCCTGGTGGCGGAGCAGGCTCAGGGGACGCGCCGTATCTATCACTTGCAGGACCAGGGGATGCACGCGGTCCAGGCTTACCTGGAGCGAGTCTGGGGGGACGCCGCCCGGCGGTTCCGGCTGCTGGCCGAGAACACTGCGAACACCGAGAACACTGCGAACACAGAGAACACCCAGAGCACCGAGAACACCCGGACCGCCGCGATCACCGAGAACCAGCCCGCGGAATGACCGAACCGCTGCGAATGTCCTTTGACGTGGCCTGCTCGGCCGGGCACGCGTTCCGCGTCTGGACCTCAGGCATCGGCACCTGGTGGCCGCCCGATCACACCGTGACCGGGCGCGCCGCGCTCGTGGTCCTGCAGGAGGGTGTGGGCGGACTATCTACGAGCGGACCACGGATGGCGCCGAGCACGAATGGGGCGAGGTGACGGTGTGGGAGCCGCCGGCCCGGCTGGCCTACCGGTGGTACCTCGGGACCGATCCCGCTCATGCCACCGAGGTGGAGATCCGCTTCCTGGCTCAGGGCAGCGACGCCACCCGGATCGAGATCGAGCACCACGGCTGGGAACGGCTGGGTGCTTCCGCAGGTCAGTGGCGCGATCGCAATCGGGCTGGCTGGCAGAGCCTGCTGCCGCATTTCGCGGCGGCCATCGTGAAAGGGGATACCTGATGACAGGCAGCAAGGACGACCCGTGGGAGCTCAAGACGCCGCCCGGCACCTCCAGTTACACCATGTACCGGGACGAGCAGGCCAGCCCGCCGGCGCTGGTCTGTCAGGTGGGTTCCACCACCTTGAAGTATCACCTCAGCGCCATCGACGACCTGCACGCCTGGCTGGTCAAACAGGACGACTGGGTGCCGCTCGGCGCGGCCGACGAGAAGAAGCCCGCCGCCGAGGGCACCGTCGAGGCGTGGGGCCGGTCGGCCGATAATCCCGTCGGCGGCTGGTACGGACTGCGCAGCGGCTACCGCGGCCGGTTCGGAATGTACCTGCCCCCGCTGCTGGAGGCTCTCGGCCTCGCGGAGGTCAGCCACGACCCCCGCAACAACCGGATGCGAGCGATCTAAGCCACGAACCCGCCCGGGAGGCTAGCGCAGCGTGCCAACCCGGCCTGCTAGCCCAGGGTAAAGGGGTCGCGGGTGCCGCCGGTGAGCTCGACCCAGATGGCTTTGGTCTGGGTGTATTCGTGGACGGCGTCGATACCGTTTTCGCGGCCGAGGCCCGAGAGCCCGTAGCCGCCGAAGGGGACGTCGGGGCCGACGACCCGGTAGGCGTTGATCCAGACGGTACCGGTGCGCAGGGCGTGGGCGACCCGGTGGCCGCGGTGGATGTCTTTGGTCCAGACCGCGCCGGCCAGGCCGTACCGGCTGTCGTTGGCCAGCGCGATCGCCTCGGGTTCAGTGTCGAACGCGATGACGGCCAGGACCGGGCCGAAGACCTCCTCGCACGCCACGGTCATGGTGGGCTTGACGCCGGTGAGCACGGTGGGCTGGACGAAGTACCCGCCGAGCCGCTTGTCGGGGTGGCCCCCGGCCGCGATGGTGGCGCCTTCGCGGGCGGCTGAGTCCAGGAAGGACAGCACCTTGCGGTACTGCGGTCCGGTCGCGACCGGGCCCATCTCGGTGTCGTCGGCGCGCGGGTCGCCGAGGCGGATCGCGGCGGCCCGGCGGGTGATCCGCTCGACCAGCGCGTCGTGCACCGGCCGGGCGACCAGCAGCCGGGACCCGGCCATGCAGGTCTGCCCGGTGGCCGCGAACACCCCGGCCAGCACCCCGTTGCAGGCCGCGTCCAGGTCAGCGTCGTCAAAGACGAGGTGGGCGGACTTGCCGCCCAGCTCCAGCAGGACCCCGGTGATGTTCGCGGCGGCGGCCCGGGCGACCTCGGCACCGACGGCGGTCGATCCGGTGAACGCGACCTTGTCCACGCCCGGGTGCCCGGCCAGCGCCTGGCCGGCGGCGGGCCCGGTACCGGTCACGACGTTGAACACGCCGGGCGGGAACCCCGCCTCGTCCATCAGCGCGGCCAGCTCGACCGCCGAGGCGGGGGAGTGATCACTGGGCTTGGCCACCATCGTGCAGCCCGCGGCCAGGGCCGGGGCGAGCTTCCAGGTCAGCAGCAGCAGCGGCGAGTTCCACGGGACGATCGCCGCCACCACCCCGGCCGGCTCGCGGCGGGTGTAGACGAGGAAGTTCGCCTTGTCGCCGGGGATGGTCGAGCCTTCGAGCTTGTCGGCGAGCCCGGAGAAATAATAGAACCACTGCGGGATGGCGCCGAGCTGCCCGCGCATCTCCCGGAGCAGCTTGCCGGTGTCCCGGGTCTCGACTTCAGCGAGCCGGCCGGCGTCCCGCTCGATCAGCCCGGCCAGCCGCCGCATCAAGGCCGCCCGGCCGAACCCGGTCAGCTGCCCCCACGGTCCCGCCAGTGCCTGCCGCGCCGCCGCGACCGCCCGGTCCACGTCC
>JALYVS010000521.1 GCA_030853115.1 Actinomycetota bacterium | reverse complement strand
CCTCGGGGGCGCCCGGCGCGGGCGCTCCGGGGGCCAGCTCGCCGGCTGGGCGGCGGCCGCGGGCCGAGTACCTCGGTGCCCGCAACGCGCGGTTCGCTATCTTCCCCGGCTCCAGCCTGGTCAGGAAGGGCCCGGACTGGATCGTGGCCGGCGAGCTGGTGGAGACGTCCAGGCTGTGGGCGCGGACCGTGGCGCGGATCGAACCCGAGTGGGTGGAGCCGCTGGCCGGGCACCTGGTCAAGCACAGCTACAGCGAACCGCACTGGGAGAAGAAGCGCGGCGGCGCGGTCGCGCTGGAGAAGGTGACCCTGTACGGGGTCCCGCTGGTGGTGGACCGCAAGGTCAGCTACGGGCGCATCGACCCCGCCGCGGCGCGGGAGCTGTTCGTCAGGCATGCGCTGGTGGAGGGCGACTGGCATACCTCGCACAAATTCTTTACCGATAACAGGCGGCTGCTCGCCGAGGCCGAAGAGGTCGAACATCGCGCCCGGCGCCGCGGCCTGGTCGTCGGCGAGGATGAGCTCTTTGCCTTCTACGATGCCCGGATACCCGCGGACGTCGTCTCGGGCCAGCACTTCGACACCTGGTGGAAGCAGGCTCGCCGGGCCGATCCTGCGCTGCTGACCTTCAAGGCCAGCGATCTGCTCAGCGACGACGCCGGCGAGATCAGCGCGGACGCCTACCCGGACATCTGGACCACGGAGTCCGCTGGACCCTCTCAGGCGTCCCCGCTGTCGCTCTCTTACGCCTTCGACCCCGGCAGCCAGGCCGACGGGGTGAGCGTCGATATCCCGCTGAGCAGGCTCAACCAGGTCGACCCAGCCGAGTTCTCCTGGCAGGTGCCCGGCCTGCGCACCGAGCTGGTCACCGAGATGATCAGGTCGCTGCCCAAGTCGCTGCGGCGCGACCTGGTGCCCGCGCCCGACGTGGCCAGGGATGTGGCCGGCCGCCTCGGGCCGCCCGCGGGCGACCTGCGCGATGCGGTCGCTCGTCAGCTGCGGTCACTGCGCGGCGTCGAGGTGCCTCGCGACGCCTGGGATCTGTCGAAGCTACCGCCGCACCTGCGGATCACCGTCCGGGTGACCGACGGGGATCGGGTCCTGGCCGAAGGCAAAGATGTCGGCGAGCTGCAGCGCGAGCTCCGGCCGCGGCTGCGGGCGGTGCTGTCCCAGGCGGCGAGCGGCATCACTCGTTCGGGCCTGACGTCGTGGAATTTCGGCGCGCTGCCGAAGGTCTTCACCCAGGGCACCGTGGTGGCCTATCCCGCCCTGTTCGACGCCGGCGACGCGGTGGACGTGCGGCTGTTCGAGACCGAGGCCGCGGCGCGCGGCGCGATGTGGGCCGGGACGCGACGGCTGATCCTGCTAGGCGCGCCGTCGCCGGTCAAGTCCATCGCGGGCGCCCTGTCGACCCGGGCCAAGCTGTCGCTCAGTCACAATCCGCACGGTGGCGTCGCGGCGATGTTCGCCGACTGCATCAGCTGCGCGGCCGACTACCTGATAGCCGAGGCGGGCGGCGTGGCCTGGGACCGCGACGGCTTCGAACGGCTGTCCGCCGCGACCCGTTCCCGCCTTCACGAGGTGACCGGCGACGTGGTGCGGCGGGTGGAGTCGGTGCTGAGGCTAGCGCACGCCGTCGAATCCCGGCTCGACGACCTGAACAGCGACGCCGCCGGGCCGGCCGTCGCCGACATGCGCGCGCAGCTGTCCGGGCTCATCTACGCCGGGTTCGTGACCGCCACCGGCTGGCGGCGGCTGCCGCACCTTGACCGCTACCTGCAGGCGATGGAGCGGCGGCTGGACAAGCTGCCGGAGAACCCGGCGCGGGACACGGCGAGCATGATCGTCGCCCATCGGGCTGAGCAGGCGTACCGGCAGGCGGCCGCGGAGCTGGCCAGCACGGACCGGGCAGGCCGGGGCGGTGCGGGCCTGACCGAAGCGCGGTGGATGCTGGAAGAGCTGCGGGTCAGCCTGTTCGCCCAGACGCTCGGGACGGTGGCTCCGGTGTCAGAAAATCGCGTGCTCGCCGCTCTTGACCGGCTCGGCGTCTGACCCCTCCGCTCTTACCCATCCGGCCGGCCTCTCGCAAAACCGATTATGCGTTCGGGCGTGTCGCCGCCACGTCGTGGACTACTTCAAATGCTACGTTTGTCATTAAGTGTTACAGATCGCTTCAGCGGAGTAATGACCGCGGGAAGGCA
Organism: Actinomycetota bacterium; assembly: GCA_030853115.1. Taxonomy (GTDB): domain Bacteria; phylum Actinomycetota; class Actinomycetes; order Streptosporangiales; family Streptosporangiaceae; genus Palsa-504. The sequence goes on along the minus strand of JALYVS010000521.1, from coordinate 1,894 downwards.
GGAACCGTGACCGGAGATTCCCCCGCACGGCGCCGCCTGGTCGGAGGCGCGCTGCGCCGGTACCGGGAGAACATGGGTTACGCCCTGGAAGACGCGGCCCGCGTGCTTGAATGCGACCGCTCGAAAATCAGCAGAATCGAAACCGGGCAGCGCGGTATCAGGCCCAAGGAGCTGCGTGAGCTACTGACCGAATACGGCGTGCCGGACAGCGAGCAGGCCGCGTTGGTGGACATCGCGAGCCGGGGCGGCCGACAAGCCTGGTGGCATCCGTTCGCGGGCGGCTTCTCGGAGGCTTACCTGGACTACGTCATCATGGAATCGGCCGCCTCCGAGATCATGACGTACGAAGCCCAGATCGTCCCTGACCTGCTGCAAACCGATGACTATGCGCGCGCCATCGCCGCTGCCGAGCCCGGTTATGCGACTGAGGAGCAACGGGAGGACGCGGTGGCGGCCAAAGGCGTGCGGCGACAGGGCGTGCTCACCGGCAAACGGCGTTTCTGGGTCATCATCGGCGAAGGTGCTCTGCACCAGGCGGTCGGCGGCCCGGCCGTCCTGGCCGGTCAGATCGGCCGCCTCGTCCAGCTGAGTGAGGAGTTTCCCGATCTGACGATTCAGATCCTGCCGTTCTCGGCCGGAGCCCATGCCGCGGCCGGCAGCGGGTCTCTCGCGATCCTGAGGTTCCCCGATGCGCCCAGCCTGGGCGTCGTCTACCTGGAGGCGCTCTCCGGCGGCGTCTACCTGGAGAGCCAGGCTGACGTGGCCCGGTACATCCGCGCTTTCGCCCTGCTGCGCGCATCCGCGCTCAGTGCTTCCGACAGCGCCGACCTGCTACGAGGCCTCGGAGCCCGGCGCGATCAAACGCAGCGCGATCAAACCCGGCGCGATTAGGTCTAGCGCGATGAACCGGGCACGCGGCTTCCAGGACGGCGGAGCTCCTGGGTAACGACGGCGAGCTTGTCGATGATGTCCTGAATGTCCTGGAGAGGTTGCTGGGTCGCTAGCGACGGCGTTAGCTTGTCGTGGCCAAAGCCAACGGTGGCACCGGCACCGCCGGCACCATCGTGTGCTGATCGGCTAGCGTCATGCGCGCTGTCGCCGGGCTTCATGCTGAAATCTCCTGAGGTGATCATCGTGAGGCGGCAAAGGCGAACGGGCGGATGAGCCAGACTAATGGGCCGCCTAGCTTGGCGCGTTAAGCGCAGATCCATAGTAAAACTCTTTCGCCGGTATGTCACGCACCCGCGCGACGCGTGTCGTGGGCTCATTCCTAGTCCGTCACCTGGATGGTTCACGTCGCCGTCTAGCTGCTGTTATGTCAGGATTCGGCGTCGCTCACCGGACGTGTGATAGCAACTCTATCTGCCAGCATGATACTTCGCCATAAATTGCTCACCCTCATGTCTAATATAACTCAGAGTGCCGATAACAGGGCTATAACTAGCGGGTTCCTAACGCTCTGTGCGCGCACGTGCAAAACGCCGCTGGTATATCCCAATACCATCTTCAGAACGTTAGCGACGGCCTCGGCCCGGCTGCTGAGGCGCCAGTTGCTGACCGGGCTCGCGCCGGCGCACGGCTACGACACTGCGTTCTGCTGGACGGCCGGTATTTCGCCCGCGGGGCTGTCGCCGGCGCTCCCGCTTCGCCGCGGACCGCCGTACCCGAAAGACACCGCAACCGCGGGTCCGCTGAAGTCAGCCTGCCATTCCGGACTAAATGTTAGCAAGTGTCCATTAGAAGGCAAAATATTGGTGCGCCATTCTGGCGTAACCAGTCAGGCCCCTTGTTGATCTGCGGTGTGTCGGTGCTGGCGTCCGCTTTGTGATCGTGGTTGGGTTCGGGGATGCCGGATCCGGAGCAGCCGTCGTATGAGGAACTGGCTGCCCGGAAT
>JALYVS010000520.1 GCA_030853115.1 Actinomycetota bacterium | reverse complement strand
GGATCACGATCCGGAACCATAGAAACACGACACGGCCCACCGCAGCCGAAACTCCCAGCTCGCACGGGACTCCAGAGGTAATAGCCACACGGTAACTAAGCAGAGAGAATCCTGCGGAAATCGTGCGGGGAGAACATGAGCGGGTCGCCGGCGGCGTCGGTCAGGCCGGTCGCGGCGAGCGCGTTGATGAGCAGCTTGCGGATCGCGCTGGGGGTGAACGCCCGGTTCTCGCTGCCGATGGACCGCTGGAACAGCAGCGGCATCGCAGGGTTCCAGACCCGTTCCCGGACGTCGTAGGAGACGGTCAGCGGGACGTCGCCGCCGGGGCCGCGGAGCCGGCTGATGATCGCCGACAGGACGTCGGCCAGCTCGGGGCTGACCAGGAGCAATCTCTCCGTATCGGTCTTGCTCGGGGCGATCTGGAGCAGCGGGACGAGCTCGCCGGCCGCAGGCAGCCGGTACTCGGTGATGCCGTGGTGGGTGAGTTCCAGGAGCTCCTCGCAGCGGATGCCGGTCAGTCTCAGGACCTCGATCGTGGCGAAGGCCCAGAATGCTTCTTCTTCCTCATAGGACAGGTTGCGGCGCTTGCCGGCGGCGGTGTCCTCGGCCCACACGTGCCTGCCGTTGGCCGTGGGCGTCACGGCCCGGCGCAGTGTCCCGCTGGTGCCTTCGATGATCTCGCCGGGCGGTGTCGCGATGGCGGCCTGGAGGTGGCGGGCGGTTGCGGTCCTGCGGTTGGCGGCGGTGCGGGCGAGGACGGGCAGGACGGGCAGCCGCTCGCGGGTCCGCTGGTCCATCCGGGCCTTGCGGCGCCGGCGTTCCTTGGCCCAGCTGATCTCGGCGTCGCTGACCGGGCTCGGGACTGCCCACTGCGCCCAGCGTTCCGGTTCCTCCATGGCCCACTGGGCGATGTCGAGATAGAGCGCCCGGACGCGTATCAGCTCGTCCTTGGCGTTGATCCGCGGCCGGGTGACGACGGTCTTGCGCCCGTCGGGGCCGGTGACGCTGCGCCTGATCGTCTGCAGGTCTTCCTTCCACGCGCGTGCGACCTCCGGCGGCAGCCGCAGTGTGTCGATGCCCGGGGACAGGGCCTCGATCCTGGCCCAGAACAGGCCGGCCAGGGACGCTGAGATAGCTTGCAGGCTGGCGTAGTCGAGTGCGGACTGCCGTTCTTTCAGGTAGTCCACGAGCAGGTCGCGGACCGGCTTGCACCGCAGCCGGTAGCGGTCGACGAGTTCCTCGACGGTCAGCTGTCCCTGGGCCATGCCGAACGCGCGGATCGTGGCCGGGGCGTCGGCGGGGAAGATCCCGAGGGCGTGCAGGCGGAGATAGAAGTCGACCTTCTTCTGGCCGCCGCGGGAGTGGACCAGCCGCTGGGCGTCGGCCATCTCCACGCAGTCCCCGACAGTGATGTCGCTGACGGCGCCGCCCTTGCAGGCCAGGATGGTCGCGATCCTGGTGTCCGCGAGCCGGGCGTCCTTCAGGGCCGACGACGGCCCGGATTCCGCCAGCTCGCGCAGCCGGGCGAACCCGGCGGCGTCGCGTACTTCCGCCATGACCGGGGCCAGGTGCCTGTGGGCCCGGGTCACCATCCAGGTCATGCGGGGGCGGATCACGTCCCCGCAGATGAGCATCAGCAGCCCCGACGACAGGTCGTTCTCGTCATAGGAGGCCGCAAGGCCGTTGCCGCGCAGCCAGCCCAGCGGGAGCGACGCCCATGAGCTGCCCGGGTGGTCCTCGGACCCGGAGGCTTCCCAGCGCTGCTGCCAGGTGTCCCCAGGAAAAGAGGACAGCCAGCGCAGCAGCTTGGCCGTCCCCCGGCGCCGTCCGGCCTGGGTCGCCTTCACCTCCGGGAGGAACGGCGGCGAGGTCAGCCGCCGCAGTACCTCGTCCACGTCGTGGGCCGTGGCCGGCCATCGTTCCCGGGCGGGCCTGGGCGGGAACTGCCTGCGCAGCTGGCTGTTGCGCGGCTGAGCCGGAGCCGCGATGCCCGCAGCTGCCTGATTGCTGCGGATCGTGTGCTTCACGATGGCCGTCATGACGGCCGCCCGAACAGCACCGACAGCGACTGAGGGTCATAGCCCGGCGCCGGCTGCGGCGGCGGGGCCTCCTTCGCCCGGGACTGGCGGGCGTGGTGGGCGAGGACGCCCTCGATCACCTCGTCCCGGGTCGGCGTGAGGTAAATTTCCGTCGTGGTCAGGTGAGCATGGCCCATCACCCACTGCACGTCAGTGAGGCTGAGCTCGCTGTCACGGGCCATCCTGGACGCTGCAGAATGCCGAAGATCATGCAAAGTCCAGTCCGCTCCGAGCGAGGCGTTGACCCGCTCGAACATCCGGTGCGCCCCGTGATAGCTCAGCGGCCGGTAAGGCCGCCGCAGCGTCCACCAGGCCGGCTGCTTCCGGCCCCGCGGCACTCCCATCCGCAGCAGTTCCTGCTGGTAGAGCCGGTGCCACACGAACGCGTCCGCCGACGCCGGGAGCTCCTGCACCGCCCGGGTGCCTTTGCGGACCACGCTGATCAGCTGCTCGCCGGGCCGGAAGTCGCACTGCCGCATGCCCAGCAGCTCCGCGGCCCTGGCTCCGGTGGAGATCCAGAACGCGACCAGGGCCCGGTCCCGGTCCGAGGGCAGCGACGTGAACAGCTGGTTGAACCACTCGTCGGGGATCGCCCGCGGGATCCGCTTCGGCACCGTCGGCCGGTAGCGTCCCGTCCGCTCCGGCTTCCATTCGTCCATCGGGTTGTGATGAGCGTGCGGGCGGCCGCGACGGCGGCGGGAGGCATCCAGCGGGAACGGGTTGAGCACCGGGCCGGTCCCGCAGTCGCGGTGGAAGTCATAGAACCGCCGCAGCACCGTCTCGCTATGCGCCACCGTGGACGGCGCATAGCCGTCGCCGGATGCCGGCTTGCCGGTCACCCGGTTCGGCGCTCCCGCTGTCCTCGAGGACAGGCGGGCTGCCCGCGGCCTGGACGTCTGCAGCCGCTGCTTGGCCGTCAGCTGGATCCAGCAGCTGAAGTCCCTCGCCTCGGCTCGTGACGCCCGGTCCCACTCCACCTCGACGGCGTCCAGGAACCGCCACCACCGGAGCAGGTCGACCGAGTACGACCTCAGCGTCGATTCCGGCTTCCCCGACGCCAGCAGGTCCCGCAGGAAAACTGAGACCGGCTCGACGATCTCGCCGCCGGGGCCGACCACTTGATACGGCTCTTGGGCATCGCCGGTGGCCACGAGACGGCCCGCCCGCGACACCACGAGCCGCGACAGATCGCGTCCCTGTTCCTCATCCGATTCGATCACGCGGACAAATTAGCGCCAGTAACCGAAAACATGCCATGAACTGCCGAAACATCGTAGTTAGTTCAGTTAATGGGGCATCCGCTGCGCCCTGCTGCGCCCCGACCCTGCCCAGCGCCCCCGCCTGGCCGCCATCCGCGACAACCTGCACGACCGCATCACCGAAGCCCGCCAGCAAGGCCGGCCCGGCGAGGTCGAAGGACTCCAGGTCAGCCTCGCCGCAGCCACCGCCAAGCTCGCCCAGCTCGACACGCTGGCCGCCCGCCGCGACACCGCCCTGCACCTGGGCATGCCCGGATTCCCCCAGACAGCAGGACGCACCGTCACCACCCCGGCCATCCTTCCTGCCAGCGGGAAGACCCCATGACCGCCGCCAGCAGCTATGACACCCCCAGCACGGCACTGCACGCGGCGCTGCGCGCTTCCGCGGCAGGCATCTACCCCATCGAAGCGGGTACCGGGCTCCTCATCAGCCACGACACCTGGCTGCTCCGCGACGACTTCACCGCCGCCTTCGTGCACACCCGCACCAGCATCACCGACGGCACCACCACAATGGCCGAGGTCGACTGGCCCGAAGCCATCTCAGCCCTCGACGCCGGCACCCTGCCGTGCTCCGGCGGGGAACAGCGCATGCTCCGCCTGGCGGCCAGCCTCGCCGGCGGGATACCCGTGAGCCTCCGCGACACCCTGACCCGGCATCGACGACCGCAACATCGACCTAGTGATCACTGCGATCTTCCATGCCTGGGGACAACGGCCATCACCAGAGATTCCTTGATCATTTCTTAGTTCAGAGAAG
>JALYVS010000111.1 GCA_030853115.1 Actinomycetota bacterium | reverse complement strand
TGTGGTGGCCAGCCGGAGGGCCTGCCCACGGGGCGCGAGCCTGCGCAAAGCCAGGCCCGGTCCGGCCGCGGCGACGGCCGCCGCGACGAACCCGGACAGGGCTACGGCCAGGAACCCCCACGGTCCGACGCCGTGGGCGCCACCGGCCAGCCGGACCGTCCCGATCAAGACGATGAGGTAGAGGCCGGGCGCGATGATCGGCAGCAGCAGGTAGGCCAGATCGCGCGGGCGCACCTCACGACAGGCACGGCGCACCATCAGCAGCCACAGCGGCAGGCCGCCGACGACGGCCACCAGCAAAGACAAGGCGAGCGCGACATCGAAGACCGTGTAACACCACCCGATGACCGGGTGGCGGGCAGGCTGGAACCCCTGCAGCTGGGTGAGCTGGGCGAAGACCAGCCCGAGGCCGGTGAGCATCGACCAGGCCATGAGCACGGTGGCCAGGCTGGCCCGCATCCGGCCCGGCTGGTCATGCAGATGCCGGGAAGGCCCGGCCCACGCGGGTATCGCCCGCCAGGCGAGGCTGGCGACAACCGCTGGGCTGGCACCCGCATCATCGAGGAGCGCCCGGACCTCATCGGCGTAGCGAGCGCGCCACGAGGGGGGGTAGGCCGCGAGCACGGCGCGGCACAGCGGCGACGCGCTGGGGACTTCAGCCGGCCGCCTCATGCTCCGGCCCAGCCCAGGTTGGCACTCAGCCGGGCCCTGGCCAGCGAGGCGACCTGGCTCATCCGCTCGGATTGCCGGGCCAGGGCTTCAGCTCCCGCCGCCGTGATCCGATAGGGCCGCCGGCGGTCCTCCGATTCGAGCGGCTCGATCAGGCCGCGGCCCTCCAGCCGCGCGATCACCGCGTAGAGGGTCCCCGCGCTGAGCCGTACGCCCATGGTCTGCGCCACGTCTTGGGTGATGGCGTAGCCGTGCTTAGGTTCGCCGGCCAGGCTGGCCAGCACGAGAAGCGGCGGATCGGCCCATCGGTCCAGATTGTCTCGCACTGGTTTTTCCCTCGCTTCAGCTGGCCCGGCATGTGAGTGACTCTGCCGTGCCACTCTATAGCGTTATGCGCTATACCGCAAGGCGATATAGCGCGGCCGGCCAGACGGCTGTGATCATTGGGGCCTGCCGTCAGCCGCCGGGGCGGGCGCGGGCGCGGGGAGGATCTGCCGAGGGATGCCGGGAGGGCTGTCGCGGCGCTGCCACTCCTGCGGGTAGCCGACCGAGACCTCGTCGAACCGGACGCCGTCGTACCAGGTCACCCTCGGGATATGCAGGTGCCCGTAGACCACCGCGGCGGCATGGAACCTGGTATGCCAGTCGTGCGTGCGGGTGGTACCGCACCACTGGGCGAACTGCGGGTACCGCAGGACCCGGGTGGGTTCGCGGACGAGGGGATAGTGGTTCACCAGCACGACCGGCAACGCCGGATCCAGGGCCGCGAGCCTGCGCTCGGTCTGTTCCACCCTGGCCCAGCACCAGGCTTCCCGGCTCGGGTAAGGATCAGGATGCAGCAGCGATTCGTCGCTGCAGACGATGCCGGTCTCGTAGGCGATGGCCAGGCCCTGTTCCTTGGTCAGCGCGCCGTCCGGCCGGAAACTGTAGTCATACAGCAGGAACAACGGCGCGACCGTGGCCGGGCCGCCCGGCCCTTCCCACACCGGGTAGGGATCCTCCGGGGTGATGACCCCCAGGCGCCGGCACATCTGGACCAGGAACAGGTAACGTTCCTCGCCGCGTAGCTGGACCGGATCGGCGCGGTGGGTCCACAGATCATGGTTGCCCGGGGTCCACACGACCGTGGCGAACCGTTCGCCGAGGGTCCGCAGCACCCATTCGATGTCAGCGGACCGTTCCCCGACATCCCCGGCGATCAGCAGCCAGTCCTCATCGGACCCCGGCTGGAGTTCCTCGATGATCTTGCGGTTCTCCGGGTAGCCCACGTGCAGATCGCTAAGCGCGAGCAGCCGGGGATGGCCCGGGTTGTCCAGGTAACCTTCGCTCACGCTGCCCGATCTTTACGCCCGTAGCCGGCCGGAAAGGCCCGCCTCCCGTCCTCTCATTGTCGGGACACCCGGCGGGAAGGGCAAACCGGGCGGACCGGCTGTCCGTGAGCGCACCCGCGCCGGCTGGTCAAGCCCCACCGGTGAGCGGGCTCTTGACCTGGGCCGGCCGGCCATATCCTGGCCTGATGAAAGGCTCAGTGACCGTCCGTTTCGCCGTGCCGCCCGCGGAGGTCTGGGCGCTGGTCAGCGACATCACCAGGATCGGGGAGTTTAGCCCGGAGACTTTCGAGGCGCAGTGGCTGGGCGGAGCGAGCGGACCCCAGGTCGGGGTGCGGTTCCGCGGTCACGTGCGGCGCAACGGCCGGGGACCGGTGTACTGGACGACCTGCACCGTAGTCGCGAGTGACCCCGGCCGCGAGTTCGCCTTCACGGTCAACGGCCCGGGAGGCACCGTCGTCAACACCTGGCGCTACCAGCTGGACCCGGTCGCGGCCGGCACGGACGTCACCGAGTCCTTCGAGCTGCCGGGCCGCCTGCCGTTCCGGCTGTACTGGGCGCTGGCCGGGCGGGCCAGGATGGCGACCAACCTGACCGGCATGCGGCTCACCCTGGAGAAGATGAAGGCGATCACCGAGAACGGTTAGACCGCAAGGCCGGCGATCCTGGCGCTGGCGAAGCCGGCGATCACCCGGCCGGCGTCGAGGATCCCGGCTGGCCCGCCGCTGCCGTCATATCTGGGTCAGCCGGGACACGGCGTTCACCCGACGCGTCGTTGCGCTCTCCCGGGGGGCAAGATATAATGGTGTTATGGAATGGCTGAGCACCATACCGCGGGCGCAGGCGTCGCCAGCCCTGGCCAAGGCGTACGCCGCGATGGTCGACGACCGGCCCATGCCACCGGTATACCGTCCCTCGCACGGTGACGCGCCCGGGATCATCCGCGCGCACAGCCTTGACCCGGAGCTGCTGCTGCGCACGTTCAGCGTGTCAGGTGCGCTGGCGACCACCTCCCTGCCCTGGCCTGACCGGGAACTGCTGGCGAGCGTCACCTCACGCACCAACCAGTGTTTTTATTGAACGTCCGCTCACGTGGAGTTTCTGCGTGTCGCTAGCGGTGAAGCCGCTCCGTCCCTGGCCGTCCTTCAAGGAGACGACGACTCTCTGGAGCCGCGCGCCCGCGCCCTAGCCCAGGTCGCGACGACGCTGACCGCGGAGCCGTGGGCCCTGACCCGGGAGGCTATGGAGGGCCTGAGACGGCAGGGCCTCGACGAGGCGCAAGTCGAGGCGGCAGTCGGCGTGATCTCGATGTTCAACTACTTCACCAGGGTCGCCGACGCGACCGGCATCGAGTTTGACTACCTGACGCCGCTGCCGGCTTTCAAGCCGGACCTGCGCCAGGTTAACGCGCCCCGTCCGGGCAGATCCGTCTCCTCTCGCCCGGACGCGGAACCCAGGCTCAGTCCCCGCCCCCGGCATGAGCGGCTGCGGATGGCGTGGGACTCGTGGCGGAGTTACGTGCTGGAGGCCGGCGAACCGCTGAGCCGGCCCGAACGGCGGCGGCTGGCCTCGGTGGCCGCCGAGGAGACCGGAGACTGGGAAGGCGCCGAGGCCCTCGGCGAGGGCAAATCCGCGCCGGATAGTGACGGCGTGCTGGCCGGGTTCGCCCGCAAGCTCAGCCGCCAGCCCTGGCGGATGGTGGGTGAAGATCTCGAGCGGCTACGGTCAGCTGGCTACTCCGAAGCAGCCGTGCTGCACGCCATCTCCGTAGTCGCGCACCAGAATGCGGATTCGCGGCTGGTCACCGGCCTGCGCGCCGCCAGCCGGACGTGACCCCGCACGGACGGCGGAGCACGAGACGCTAGGTGGTCAGCGGCATGACCAGCACGGCTTGGGTGGTCGGGTGCGAGGTGCCGCCAGCCGGCTCGACGGTAATCCCGATCCGGTCCCCGGACCGCACCCCGGAGGCCAGTAGCTGACTGGACAGGTTCGGATGGGAGATCAGGCCGGCCGAGCGCGCACCCGCGGAGTTCATCACCCACGCCTGGTACACCCGGCCCGAAGGCAGGTCCGCCAGCCCCGTGGTGCTGATGATGGCGCCGCCCAGTTTGCTGGAGTAGACCACGGTGGCGGTCCCGCCGGCGCTGGTCCGCATGGTTTCCAGGTGAGCATCGGGCGCCTGGACCACCCTGGCGATCGCGGCGGCACTGTACTGAGCCGAATCGAGCTGGTGCTGGGTCGAGAGCTGCGTGATGCCCAGGCCGATGGCGACGGCCACGCTGGCGGCGGCGAAGGCGCCGATCAGCCGCGGCGACCGGAGCCGACGATTATCCCGGGGATGATCGCGCGGGTGATCGAGGGGATGCGCCTGCGGGCGGACCCGCCCGCCGGCCCGCCGGCCTGAGAGCTGCCGACCTGGGGATAGGGAGAACAGGCCCTTCGGCACGATCCGGCGGTGAGCCAGCCGGAACCGGTCGCTGCCGACCGGCGGCAGCTGGCGGGCCCGGTAGGTCGCGGCCAGCACCCGCTCCTCCATCTGGGCCGGCGGCCGGACCGACTTGGCCATCGCGAGCCGGGCGGCGGTCTCACGCAGGCCGCGGACCTCCGACTCACAGGACGGGCAGCGTTGCAGATGACGCTCGAAGTCGGCCCGTTCCGTCTCGCCCAGGGCGTCGAGGACATAACTGCCCGTAAGGACATGCATATCGTCGGGCAGCGCCTTCACCAGTCCACCCCCATGCAGTCACGCATCCTGATCAGGCCGTCGCGGATCCGGGTTTTCACCGTGCCGAGGGCCACCCCGAGCAACTGTGCTACCTCAGGATAGGAATATCCACCGTAATAAGCCAGTTTGATCGACTCGCGCTGCAGTTCAGTGAGGCTATCCATGCAGCGGCGTACCCGCTGGCCCTCGAGCGAGGCTTCCACGACCTCGGCGACGTCGACGTCGGCCAGGATGTCCGGCGCCACCTTCTGCTCGCGGCGCGTGACGGCGCTCTCCGACCGGACCCGGTCGACCGCACGCCGGTGAGCGATGGTCAGCGCCCAGGCGGCGGCGCTGCCCCGGGCCGGGTCGAACCTGGATGCCGTCCGCCAGACCTCGAGGAGCACCTCCTGGGCGACTTCCTCGGATTGGGCCGGATCACGAAGCACCTGCCTGACCACTCCGTATACCGGTCCGGCCAGCTCGCCGTAAACCACCTCATAGGCCTGATGATCACCGCGCGCTACCTGAGCGAGCTGAAAGGCCAGATCCCGGCTCTCCCCCTCCGAAGGGCCGGGATCTGGCTGTCTCTCCCGTATTTCAGGCCTGTTCATGTCTTGCATTCGTGGCATACAGGCCAGCGGATTGGCCGCAAGCAGCACTGATGTAAAAACTGGCGCAAATCCAGCACAGATTAAATCCAGGCCAATCCGCTCCGGTGGCAGTTCCGAATGAGGCCCGTGATGACAGCAACGGGACACGCCACAGTGCGCCGCCTGACGGCGGGCGCGATGACCGGCGTGCTGACGGCCGCCGTGGCCCTCGGCGTCGCCGAGCTCGCGGCCGCGATTATCGGCCCGAACAGCGCGCCCGTCATCGCGGTCGGAGACACGGCCATCAACTTGACCCCGATCCCGGTCAAGGAATTCGCGATCACGCACTTCGGCTCACACGACAAGGAAGCCCTGCTGGCCGGCATCGTGGTGATGCTCCTCGCGTTCGCCGTGCTGATCGGCATCGCGGCGGTCCGCCGGATCGCCTACGGCCTGGCCGGGCTCGCCGTCTTCGCCGCCATCGGCATCGCGGCGGCCATTCACCTGCCCACGGCGACCGTCGTCGACGTGGTCCCCACGCTGGCCGGCGTGATCGCGGCCATCCCGGTGCTGATCATCTTGGTCCGGGCCGTCTGGGCCGGGCTGCCCGCGCCGGTCCCGGCCGGCCCCGTCCCGGCTGGCACCGCCCCGCCTGGCCGCACCCTGGAAGCCTCCGACCCCCGATACGGCGCCCCGGAACACCCGGCCTTCGCTGCTGATTCTGCTGACGTGCTGGCCACGGGTCCGTACCTCGGTGACCTGAACCCGCAGGACCGGCCGGCGGCCGCGCCGGACCGCCGCCGCTTCCTGATTGCGGGGGCGGGAGCGGCGGCGGTGGCCGCCGTGGCCGGCGGCCTGGGCGACAAGCTGCTCGGGCGGTTCAGCATCGCCTCGTCCCGGGCCCTGGTCCGGCTGCCCGCCCCGGCCGTCCGGGCGGCCGCCGTCCCGGCCGGGACCGAACTCGGCACCCCCGGACTAACCCCGTTCTTCACCAGCAACAGCAGCTTCTACCGTGTCGACACCGACCTGGTGCTTCCGCAGGTGTCGCCGGATTCCTGGACGCTGAAGATCGACGGCATGGTCGAGCACGAGCTCGAGTTCAGCTACGCCGAGCTGCTGAAGATGCCGATGACCGAGACCGACATCACGCTGGTGTGCGTCTCGAACCAGGTCGGCGGGACCTACAACGGCAACGCCAGGTGGCTCGGCGTGCCGCTGGCCGGACTGCTGCGCCGGGCCGGGGTGAAGGCAGGAGCGGATCAGGTACTGTCCGCCGCTACCGACGGGATGACCATCTCCACCCCGCTGGCCACCATCATGGACGGCCGCCCCGCGCTGATCGCGGTGGGGATGAACGGCCAGCCGCTGCCGATCGCGCACGGTTTCCCGGCCCGGATGATCGTGCCCGGCCTGTACGGCTACGTGTCCGCGACCAAGTGGCTCACCAAGCTGACCGTGACCACGTTCGCCGCGCAGAAGGCGTACTGGACCCAGCGCGGCTACTCGGCCCAAGCGCCGATCAAGACCGAGTCGCGGATCGACGTGCCCAAGCCGCTGTCCCAGGTCAAGGCCGGCCGCGTCGCGGTGGCGGGGGTGGCCTGGGCCCCGGCCACGGGCATCGCCGGAGTCGAGGTCAACGTGGACGGCGGCCCGTGGCACCAGGCCACGCTGGCCGCCGCCGACGGCATCGACACCTGGCGGCAGTGGATGTGGGCCTGGGACGCCAAACCCGGGCTGCACACCCTCCAGGTCCGTGCCACCGATAAATCAGGCGCAACGCAGACATCGGCGCGCGCCTACCCCGTACCCAACGGCGCCAGCGGTTGGGACTCCTCCGTGGTGACCGTCACATGACGGCCCGCATCCAAGGTCCGGCTTCAGTCCGTACCTCATCTAGTAAAGACAACACACATGGGAGAAATACTGTGAAGTACCGTTTCCTGGCCGTGTCCGGCCTGACCCTTAGTCTCGCCATGGGCGCGGCGGCCTGCAGCTCAAGCGGTTCCTCCACGGCGGCCTCGGGCGCAGGCTCGTCCACCCCAGCGGCCGCCGGTTCATCCGCGCCCGCCGCGGCGGGCTCCTCCATGCCGGCCGCGGCTGGTTCTGGCGCCGCTTCCGCCATGGACTTCGGCGCGGGGTGCGCCTCCGTGCCGACCTCCGGTGCGGGCAGCTTCACCGGCATGGCCACCGCGCCGGTCGCCACCGCGGCCTCCGCTAACCCGGTGCTGTCCACGCTGGTCGCGGCGGTCAAGGCCGCCGGGCTGGTGGACACGCTGAACTCGGCGAAGAACATCACGGTGTTCGCCCCGGACAACGCCGCGTTCGCCAAGATCCCGGCCGCCCAGCTGAAGAGCCTGCTGGCCAACAAGGCCGAACTGACCAAGATCCTCACCTACCACGTCGCGGGCGCCCGTTACACCCCCGCCGAGCTGGCCTCCGGCATGAAGATCAAGACGCTGGAAGGCGCCTCGGTCACGCCCAGCAAGATGGGCGGCACCTACGAGATCAACAGCTCGCACGTGGTGTGCGGCAACGTCCAGACCGCCAACGCCACCGTCTACATCATCGACACCGTCCTGACCGTCCCGGCCTCCTGAGAACTGACAGCCCCGCCCGGGCGCGCTGGCGCACCGGGCGGGGCTGTTTCATGCCGTCAGGACAGTTCCACGATCGGGCCGGGATAGCCGAGCCGCCGGCGGTCGGCGTCATCGAGCCGCCACGGGGCCTGGATCCGGGCCGGGTCCAGGCCCGCCAGCTCAGGCACGTAGCGGGCCACGTACCGGCCGGCCTGGTCGAACCGCTGAGCCTGGCGGAGCGGGTTCATGACCCGGTTCGGCCGGGTGTTGTTCCCGGTCCCGGCCACCCACTGCCAGTTGCCCGCGTTGCAGGCCACGTCGCCGTCGGCGAGCAGCGCACCGAAGTGCGCGTATCCGTGCCGCCAGTCGATCCCCAGATTGCGGGTGAGAAACGAGGCGGTGATCATCCGGGCCCGGTTATGCATGAACCCCTCGGCGGCCAGCTGCCGCAGGCCGGCGTCCACGATCGGGATCCCGGTCTGCCCGCTGCGCCAGGCCTCCAGCGCGTGCGGGTCCTCGTGCCAGGACGCGCCGGGCCGGTAATTCTGCCTGGCGATGTCCGGGAACGCGGCGGTGACCTGGTAGAAGAAGTCCCGCCAGGCCACCTGGCGGTCGAACTCCTCGCCGCCGGGACGGTCCCGGGCCCCGATGGCCACCTCGAGCGGCGACACGCAGCCGAACCGCAGGTACGCGCTGAGCCGGGAGGTCCGGTCACCAGCCAGGTCGTCATGGTGCTCGTCGTAGCCTGCCAGCTGACCCTGCCGCCAGCGGACGAAGCGCTGCCGGCCGGCCGTCTCGCCGCCCGGGGCTAGATCCGGTGAGGCGCCGTCGCCGCAGGCCGGGAGCGAGCCGAGGTGCGCGATGGCGGGCATCGCGATGGCCTGGGGCGCCGGGTAGTGCGGGCGCCAGCGGGCCGTGCGCCAGGCCCGCCAGTACGGGGTGAAGACCCGGTAGTGACCGCCGCCGGCGGGCGTGAGAGCGCCGGGGGGCACTACGGTCAGGCCGGGCGTCACGACGAGGTCCAGCCGGCGGCGGGCGCAGTCACGTTCCAGCCGCTCGCGGCGCCGGGTGGCGTAATGCGACACGTCGCCGGCGACGTAGACGGCGTCCGCGTCTACCTCCGCCGCGCACCTGGCCACCTCGGCGGCCGGATCGCCGTTCCTGATCACCAGGTCGCCGCCGCGCTGGCGCAGGTTCTCACGCAGATCGGCCAGGGACTCAGCCAGGAAGCGGGCCCGGTTCGGCGGCCCGGCGATCGCGGGGTCGACGACGAACAGCGGCACCACCTGCCGGGCGCGGGCGCACGCCAGGTGCAAGGCCGGGTTGTCGTGCAGCCGGAGATCACGCGTGAACAGCACGATCGCGGTTTCCATCCACCATCCCCTTCGTCAAGGAACGGACCTGCCGCGACAGGCCAGCGTCATGCGGGGACCGGCCGAGCTAGTCCGGCTGACGTCACCGGCCCGCGGGTGCGTTCTTCCTGGGCGGTCGCGGGAAGAAGCCGCTGGTCCGCGCGATGTACTCGGCGTACTGCGGGCGGTCGGCCATCCGGCGTTCGGTGAGCGCCTGGCCTGAGCCGCGGGTCAGCAGGAACGTCATCAGCAACGGCCCGACGATGGTCGCCGCCGCCAGCGGAGAACCCACGCTGATGGCGAACAAGCCCCACCACATGCAAAAATCGCCGAAGTAGTTGGGGTGCCGGGTGTATCGCCACAAGCCGCGGTCCATGACCATGCCCTCGTGGGCGGGGTCGGCCTTGAACCGGGCCAGCTGCCAGTCGCCGACTGACTCGAAAACGAAACCGCCCACCCACAGGACGGCGCCGATGACCAGGACCGGCCCGGCCTGGGCCCGCTGGTGCATGCCGGCCTGGATGGGCAGGCAGGCCACCCACAAGATCAGGGCCTGGAGCAGGTAGACGGTCCGGAACGCGTAGCGGTTCTTGTCGCCCGGGGCCTTGCTCAGCAGGTCACGGTAACGCGGATCCTCGGGCTTGCCGCGGTTCCGCGCGCCGATGTAGACGGCCAGCCGCAGGCCCCAGAGCACGGCCGCGACCGCGAGCAGCGTGCGGCGCAGCGGCAGCCCGGACCCGATCGAGCTGACCAGGGCGATCACCGTGGTCAGGGCGATGCCGATGCCCCACGCGGTGTCCACCACGCTGTGCTTCCCGGCCTTCAGCGCGACCGCGAAGGTGACGGCCATCATGATCAGCAGGCCGGCCGCGGTGCAGCCCAGCGTGACCAGGAACGACACCGCGCTCACCGCTCCGGCCGGACCGCGAGGATCTGGTCGACGCCCATCCGGCCCTCCTCGAAGGCCAGCGCTCCGCCGGCCAGGTACAGCCGCCAGACCCGGATCTGCTCCGCGGTGAGGATCTCGCTGATCGCGGGCAGCTGCCGCTCGAAGTTCTCGAGCCAGGCCCGGATGGTGCGGACGTAGTGGGTCCGCATAGCTTCGACCCCGATCACCTCGAACCCGGCGTTCTCGATCAGCCGTATCGTATCCCCGACCGGGCGCATGGTCATGTCGGCCGCGATGTAGGACTCGATGAACGGGCCGCCCCCCGGCGCGCGCGGCCCCCGGGACATCTGCTGGATCAGCAGCCGCCCGCCCGGCCGCAGCAGCCGGTGCAGCTCCGCGCAGAACCGCGGATAGTTCGCGGCCCCGACATGCTCGCCCATCTCCACCGAGGCGATCGCGTCGTACGGGCCGCCGCCGGCGTCCCGGTAGTCCTGGATCCTGACCTCGGCGCGCTCCCCCAGGCCCAGGCCGCGAACCCGTTCCCGGACGTAGCCGCCCTGCTCACCGGACAGCGTCACGGCAGTCACCCGGGCCCGGTGATCGCGGGCCGCGCGCACGGTCAGCGAGCCCCAGCCGCAACCCATGTCGAGCAGCTTGGCGCCCGGTTCCAGGGCGAGCTTGCGGCAGATCATCTCCAGCTTGGCGCGCTGGGCGTCTTCCAGCGTCGCCTTAGGCTGGTCACCGGGGTACCAGGCACAGGAATAGGCCATGTTCGGGTCGAGAATGAGCTGGTAGAAAGCCGCGGGCACGTCGTAGTGACCGGCGATCACGGCCTGGTCGCGGGCCCGGCTGTGCAGGCGGCCGCTGACCTTGAGTTCGGAACTGGGGGCGGGGGGCGGGAACCACGGCGGACCGAGGACCTTCAGCCGGCCCGCCGCCTTGACCGCGGCCAGCGCGGCCGGGGTCCAGGTCATCGCGGTACGGGCGAGGTGCGCGGCCTGGCTGGCCCGGGTGCCGGAGATACGGGCTGGGGCGGCCGGGGCCGGGGTGGCCCTGACCGCCCCTAGGACGCGGCGCAGGCCTTCGGTGAGGTCGCCCTCCACGTCGAGGTCGCCGCTGATGTAGGCGCGGGCCAGGCCGAGCTCGCCCGGGCGCCAGAGCATCCGGCGCAGCGCCTCCGGCGACCGGAGCACGGCCACCGGAAGTCCCTCCGGGCCGGCCTCGCTGCCGTCCCAGGCGCGCAGCCGGACCGGCAGGTCCAGGCCAGCGTGCGTCTTCAGCAGCGACGCGATGACGTCGGCGACGGCTTCCCCCTTGGCGTCCGGGCCGGTCATATCCGGGCCAGGGTGAGCTGGCTGACGCCGATGTACCCGGCCCGGAAACCTGCCTCTGAGTAGCTCAGGTAGAAGCTCCACATCCGCTTGAATACCTCATCGAAGCCGAGTTGTTCCACCTCGTCCGCATGGGCGCAGAATCGCTCCCGCCAGATCTTCAGCGTTTCCGCGTAGTGAGCGCCGAAGTCGTCGCGGCCGGTGATCCGCAGCCGGGTGGTGGCGGCCAGGCTGTTCTCGATCGCGGTGACGGAGGGAAGCAGCCCGCCGGGGAATATGTACTTGTGGATCCAGGTGTAGGTGCGGCGGGTGGCCAGCATCCGCTCGTGCCCCATCGTGATCGTCTGCAGCCCGATCCGGCCGCCGGGCGCCAGGTGCTGGTCGAGCGCGGCGAAGTAGGCGTCCCAGTAGGGCTCGCCGACCGCCTCGAGCATCTCGACCGAGCAGATCGCGTCGAACTTACCGTCGATGTCGCGGTAGTCGCGGAGCTCGACGCGGACGTGGCCGGCCAGGCCGGCGTCGGCGACCCGGCGGACGGCGAGCGCCTGCTGTTCCTTGGAGAGGGTGATCGTGACCACCTGGGCGCCGCGCCGGGCGGCCCGCAGCGCCAGCTCACCCCAGCCGGTACCGATCTCGAGCATCCGGCAGCCCGGCCCGACGCCGGCCCGGTCCAGCAGCAGGTCGATCTTGCGGTGCTGCGCCTCGGCCAGCAGCGACCCGGAGGCGGGCAGCCCGGAGGTGAGCAGCCCGTCGGGTCCGGTGCCGAACACCGCCGCGGAGTAGGTCATGGTCTCGTCGAGAAACAAGGCGAACAGCTCGTTCGACAGGTCGTAGTGGCGGCCGATGTTACGCCGCGCGCCTTCCCGTGTCTGCTGGTCATCGGACGGGTGCCGGCGCACCGCGAGCTGGCGCAGCCGCTGCTGCCAGGGCGGCACGAGGTCACCGACGTTGGCGGCGAAGACGGTGAGCACCCCGGTCAGGTCGGCGCTGTCCCAGTCGCCGGCCATGTAGGACTCGCCAAAGCCGATCAGGCCCGTAGCGCCGAAGCGGCGGAAGAACTCCCGGGGCCGGTGCAGAACCATGACCGGAGCCGCCGGGCCGCCCGCGCCGATCATCCGGCCGTCAGGAAACCGGACCCGCAGCGGCAGCTTGGCGACCCCGGAGGTGAACAGCATGCGCGCGATGGCGGCACGCAGGGAGGGGCCGGCGGCCGTGGCGATGTCGGGCCACTGGTCGGCGTCGATGAGCCGGGGCGCCGCATGCTGCGTGCTAGTACTGGTCACTGGACCCCCTCCTGGGGTAGATGAGCAGGCCGTGGTACTATCCGCAGCCCGCGGAGGTAAAGTTTGATCCCCTGCCAGCGGATCTTGGCGGCCACCGCCGCCGCCGGCCAGGGATGCCGGACGGTGGCCGCGGCTAGCGCCAAGGCGGTGGCCGGGACGCCCCGGCCGTGCACGCTGGCCGTGAACGAGTGCCCGTCCGGACGGCCGAGCACGACGCTCAGGGCGAGATGCGCACCTGGCTCAGGCAGGCTCATCCGGTAGCCTCCGTCGACCGGGTAGAACGGCGAGACGTAAAACTCTTTGGGCACCTGAGCGCGGCCGCGCTCGTCGGTGTGCAGCAGGTAGGCATGTCGCTGGCCGTAGGTGTTGTGCACCTCGGCGACCACGCAGGCCAGCGTGCCGTCGGCCCGATGGCACCAGTAGACGGTCAGCGGGTTGAACACGTACCCGAGTACGCGCGCGTTCGCCAGCATCATCACCGGGCCGCCGCCGAGCTCGACGCCGCGCTCGCGGAGGAAGCGGTCGAGGTTGTCCCGGATGTCAAGGTGCGGGTCACCGAGATGATCCCGGGCGTCGAAGCGGGCCAGCAGCCGCAGGCCGGGCGGTAGCCGGGGCAGCTGGTCGAGGTCGACCAGCCACTGGTAGCTGCGGTAGGTGAACACGTTGCGCAGCGGCGCGGTCCGGGCGTGGGTGATCTTGCATTCGTAAAGGGCGGCCCCGGCCGCGAGCGGGCGCGGTCTCCCGGCTCTCACCAGGTACCCCCGAGCGACCGGGCCGCCTCGGCACCTGACCGGCAGCCGTCCTCGTGGAATCCCCAGCCGTGATAAGCGCCGGCGAACGCGGTGACTCCGGTGTTCAGCTCCGGCAGCCGCCGCTGGGCCGCGACCGAGGCGGGGGTGTAAGCCGGATGAGAGTAGTCCATCCGGTCGATGACACGATCCGGGTCGACGACGTCCTCGCCACCGAGGGTGACGATGTAATCCTCGGCCGCGGACAGGCTCTGCAGCCGGTTCATGTGGTAGCTGATCCGCGGTGCTTCCAGGCTGACCTGGCCGGCCCGGCAGTGGCTGAGCTCGTAGTTCCAGGACGCCCGGGCTGCCCGCCGGGTCGGCAGCAGGCGGGCGTCGGTGTGCAGCAGCGCCGGGTTGGGGGTGTAGCGGAACGCCCCGAGGACGTCCTGCTCGGCCGCGGTGGGCCGGGCCAGCAGCCGCAGCGCCTGATCGGGATGGGTCGCGATGACGACGGCGTCGAAGGTCAGCGCCTCGCCCGAGGCGTCGTGCACCTCGACCCGGCCGGCCTGACGGTGCACGGCACGCACCGGTGCGCAGAGCCGGACCGCCTGCAGCCGCTTGGCGACCTGCTCCACGTAGCTGCGAGAACCGCCGACCACGGTCCGCCACGGCGGCGACCCGGAAATCGCCAGCATGCCGTGGTTGGCCAGGAACCTGAACAGGTACTCGGCCGGATAGCCGAGCGCCGTCCCAGGGGGACACGACCACACCGCGGCGACCAGCGGAAGCGCGAAATGGGCTTGGAAGTAAGCCGAGTAGCCGCCCTGGTCGAGGAACTCGCCGAAGGTAAGGTCCGCGGGGGACGCGGCGGAGCCGGTGGCGGCCAGGTGGCGACGGGCGGCGCGGTGGAAGCGCGGCACGTCGGCCAGCAGCCGCAGGTAGCGACCGCGGCCCCGGCTCAGCCCCGCGGCCAGGCCGGCCAGGCCGCGCTGGCCCGCGTACTGCAGCCCGCAGCCGCCGCACTGGACCGACATGCTCATCTCGGAGGGGCGGGTGCTCACGCCGAGTTCGGCGAACAGCCGGGTCAGCAGCGGGTAGGTCCGTTCGTTGCAGACGATGAACCCGGTGTCGACCGGCATCGGCGGGCCGGCGGCCGGGACGACGAGATGCGTATCGGCGTGACCGCCCAGCCGGTCATCAGCCTCGAAGAGCGTCACGTAGTCAGTATGCGACAGCACATAGCCAGCGGTCAGCCCGCTGATGCCGCCGCCGATGACCGCGATCCTTCGCACCCGCGTGCTCCCTTCCGGCCTAGGACTCCTTCCCTTCGGCCTACGGTCCCTATT
>JALYVS010000110.1 GCA_030853115.1 Actinomycetota bacterium | reverse complement strand
GGCCCTCGGCCTCAGCGTCACCATCGAAGAAGCCGCCTAACCCTCCGGCCCAGCTCTCCAGGCCCTGACGCCGCACGGCCAGGGCCCCTGAGCCATGCCCGCAAAGGTCCCGCATTTCCGGTCAGTTCCTGGCCTTGGCCGGGCCATCGCAATGGACTATCGCGACCGGGTGTGCCACCAGCGGCGAGGGGATCAGCAGCGCGGCGGCGACTGACCGCTCGCACGGGGCAGCAGGCCGGGCCGTCCTGAGCGGGACAACGGGAGATTCGCGCAGGTTAGCACTGGGCAGGGCTATCTCGCGGCGCGGCCCGGATACAGGCGGCGGCTTGCCTGCACCGTGATGCCGCCGTCGTAGACGTGGTCGTGCCCCTGGTCCGGTTCCGTCGGCTTCCTCCGCGAACGCATAGCCGCTACGCTGACGGATTGCCGTCACCTCCCGGGTGGCGCTCTAAGGGGTCCGGAGGCACGGGGCATGAGAGTCGGCATTATCGGGGGATCGGTCGCCGGATGCGCGGCGGCGGCGCTCCTGGACCGGGCCGGCCACGATGTTACCGTCTTCGAGCGGTCCGAGTCCGGCCTGGTGAGCCGGGGTGCCGGGATCCTCCTAGTCACCGCCTCGTGGCAGGACATGACGGCGCGAGGCCTCCTCGAGGGGAACGTTCCCGCCTGCCGGGCCGGCTACTCCCGGTTCGTCACCCGTGCAGCCGGGACCGGCCGGCAGCGATGGCTGGGCGACGTCGAAATTAGCTCCATGCTGTTCAACTGGGCTCATCTCTACCAGTCACTGCGGCGGCGCGTTCCTGACGGTCTGTACCGTAACGGCGCCGCCGTCGAACGGATCGAAGCGACACCGGACGGCACGACGCTGCACCTTGCTTCAGGCGGTTCACTGGACTTCGACCTTGTCGTGTGCGCCGACGGTTACCGCTCGCTGGGACGCGGGCTCGTTGACCCCGGCGCCGCGCCTGCCTACCGGGGCATGGTGCTGTGGCGCGGGCTCATCCCCGAGCGCGACATCCGCGTCGGTGCCCTCGGCGGCTGCGATCTCCTGCGGCCCATGTACCAGGGGGGCCACGGGGTCGCGTACTACGTCCCCGGGCCCGGGCAGAGCACCAAACCTGGCGAGCGCCTTCTCATGTGGGGCTACTACCTGCAGGTTCCCGAAAGCGCCCTGGCCTCGGTGCTCGTCGATGACCGGGAGCGGCAGCAGTCCGGCTCGGTACCGTTCGGGAAAGTGCATCGGAGGTCAGGGCAGCCCTGGAGTCCCGCCTCGCGGGCCTGCTGCCCTCGCCGCTGTTCGAGCTGGTGCAACAGAGCGGCAACTCGTCAATCCAGGCCATTTACTCCTTCGTGCCCCGCAGCTACGCACGCGGCCGCCTCTGCCTAGTCGGCGATTCCGGCACGCTGGTCCCCCCGTTCGCGGGGAGCGGCGTCCTGCGGGCAGTAGCCAGTGCCGCGTCGCTGGCGGACGCCCTCGCCGACGCGCCGGCCGTCGACGATGCTCTCCGCCGGTGGAGTGATGCCCAGCTCCAGGCCGCCGCCCAGGTCATCCCGAACACTGAAGGCATCGAGCGGAGCTACGTGTTTGGCATGCCTGACCTCACTGCCATGCCGGGCGCGGCGGCCAACGACTGGATGTCCGCAGCCTTTCCCGGGCTTCCGGTCGCCCTTCCCGGCGTGTGACCGGAAGCGGTGACCGCGGGATACGCCTGCACCGCGGGAAGCTGGCCGGCCCGCCGCGGGTGTCCCCCGCCGGTTTGCGGGTTGATTTCCGGTATGAGGTTTTCGCCGCGGCTCATACGGGCGACACACGGGGAATCAACCCTGAAGTTCGATGTCGCGCCGCCGATCCGGGCCATGCTTCAGGGGTTCGGTCAGGCTCCGGGGGATTCCCGTCAGGAATGCGAGGAAGTGATGACGCTCAAAGGTGAGGACGTGGCTAACGGCACGCAGACCGCTCCGGCCGCCCAGTCAGTGAATCTGAGCAAGACCTACGGGGCCGGGCAGGCCGAGGTGCACGCCCTGGCCGGGGTCAGCGTGACCTTCCAGCGCGGCCGGTTCACGGCCGTGATGGGCCCGTCGGGATCAGGCAAGTCAACCCTGATGCACTGCATGGCGGGCCTGGACCGGCCGACGTCGGGGCAGTCGTTCGTGGGCGGCCTGGACATCGGGAGGCTGGATGACAACGGGCTTACCCGGCTGCGGCGGGACCGGATCGGCTTCGTGTTCCAGTCCTTCAACCTCGTCCCGACCCTGACCGCGGCCGAGAACATCACGTTGCCCGCCGCGCTGGCCGGGACCAAGGTCAACCGGGACTGGCTCGGGTACCTGGCCGGGCAGCTGGGCATCGCCGACCGGCTGACGCACCGGCCCGGGGAGCTGTCCGGCGGTCAGCAGCAGCGCGTGGCGTGTGCTCGGGCGCTGATCAACCAGCCGGATCTCATCTTCGCCGATGAGCCCACCGGCAACCTCGACTCCAATTCCTCCGCCGAGGTGCTCGCCTTCCTGCGGCGGTCGGTGACCGAGCTCGGCCAGTCGATCGTCATGGTGACGCACGACCCGCGGGCCGCCGCGTACGCGGACCGGGTCATCTTCCTGGCCGACGGGGCCGTGGTCGGCGAACTCGAACGGCCGACCGCCGACTCGGTCCTGCAGCGGATGCGGACCCTGGGGGCCTGAGATGCGGAACGTGACCATCAAGGGCCTGCTGGCCCACAAGCTCCGGCTGGCGCTCACCGGGCTGGCGATCATCCTCGGAGTCACCTTCATCTCCGGGACGTTCGTCCTGACCGACACCTTGCACAACACCTTTTCCGTGCTGTTCGGCAACGTGTACCAGAAAATTGACTTCCAGGTCCGCGGGGTTCCCCAGCTCGGCACCACCGGCGCGAACGCGGTGCGCAACGAGCTGCCCCAGTCGCTGCTGGCCAAGGTCCGCCGGGTACCCGGGGTCGGAGCCGCCGAGGGTGAGGTGGAGGGCTACGCCCAGTTCGTGGCCCGCGACGGCAAGCCGATCCAGACCGGCGGCGCGTCGACCATCGGCATCAGCTTCGACCCGGATCCGCAGGTCTCTGCCCTGCACATCGGCACGGGAAGTCCGCCGTCGACCTCCGATGACGTGGTGATGGACGCCGGGACCGCGCAGAAGTATCACTTCACCGTCGGGCAGCAGGTCCGCATCTTGTTCGCCGGGCCGCCCCGGACGTTCACCATCTCCGGCATCGCTCAATTTGGCACGGCGGGCAACCTGGCCGGCGCGACCCTGGCCGCGTTCACGCTGCGGACCGCGCAGCAGGTGGTCCAGGAGGTAGGCAAGCTCGATGCCATCAACGTGGTGACCGCGCCGGCCGCCAGCAAGCCCGCGGTCCAGCACGCCATCGCCGCGGTCCTGCCGGCCGGGGTGCAGGTGGTCACCGGGCAGACCGTGGTCCAGGAGAACACCAGCGCGGTCAATCAGGCCCTGTCGTTCTTTTCCACCGCGCTGCTGGTCTTCGCGTTCATCTCGCTGTTCGTCGGCGGGTTCACCATCTTCAACACGTTCTCGATCATCGTCGGGCAGCGCACCCGGGAGCTGGCCCTGCTGCGGATCGTCGGCGCGAGCCGCCGCCAGGTATTCCGTTCGGTGCTCGCCGAGGCGGCCCTGACCGGTCTCGTCTCGTCGGTGATCGGCCTGGGCCTGGGCGTGCTGGCCGCGCTGGGGCTGGAGGCGCTATTGCGCGGGTTCGGGATCACGCTGCCGGCCGGACCACTGGTGTTCGAGCCGCGCACCATCGTCGTCGGGCTCGCCGTCGGTGTGGGCGTAACCGTCACGGCCGCGGTCGGTCCAGCCCGCAACGCCGTGCGCATCCCCCCGGTCGCCGCGCTCGGCGACCGCCAGGCCGTGGCCGGCACCTCGCTGCGGCGCCGGTTCGTTTCGGGTATCGCCGTCGCCCTGGCCGGGGTGATCATGCTGGCCCTGGGGCTGGCCAAGCCGGCCATCGCGCTGGTGGGCATCGGTGCGGCCGGCATCTTCGTCGGCACCGCCATGCTGGCCCCCGCTGTCGCCCGGCCGCTGTCCAGCGTGATCGGACGCCCGCTGGCCCGGCTGCTCGGGGAACCGGGCAAGCTCGGGCGGGAGAACTCCATGCGCAGCCCCCGGCGAACCGCGCAGACCGCTTCGGCGCTCATGGTCGGGCTGGCCCTGGTCGCCGCGATGTCAGTGTTCGGCGCCTCGGTGTCCAGGTCCGCCACCAGCAGCGCCGACCAGGCGATCAGCGCCGACCTGCTCGTGACGGCCAGCGGGACCGGGCAACTCAGCCAGTCAGTGCCAGCCAGGGCCGCGGCGGTACCGGGGGTAACCGTGACCACCACGGTCTACCGGTCGCAATTCGAGGTCCAGGGCTCGCTGGCCACGCTCACCGGCGTCTCCACCGGGCACCTGGCCGACACGGTGATCCTGCGCATGGCGACGGGCAGTTCCGCCGCCCTGGCCCAGGGGGACCTGCTCATCGACGCCACCACCGCCACCGCCAAGCACCTGTCGGCCGGTGACGCCGTCCCGGTGAGGTTCGCGCAGACCGGTACGTCCGTCATGCGCATCGGCGGCATTTACCAGACCAACGCCCTGATCGGCAGCTACCTGGTCAGCGCCGGGTTCTTCCACCGCCATTTCAGCCACCAGCCGCCCGGCGCGCTGCTGCTGCGCACCGGCGGCAGCGGCACGGTCGATGCCGCCGTCACCCGGGCCCTGGCCCCCTACCCCAACGCGCAGGTCCAGACCAGGGCCCAGTTCGAGCAGACCCAGACCGCCAGCGTCAACCAGCTACTCGGCCTGGTCTACGCCCTGCTGGCCCTGGCCGTGCTCATCGCGCTCATCGGGATCGTGAACACGCTGATGCTCTCGGTGTTCGAGCGAACCCGTGAGATCGGCCTGCTGCGGGCGGTCGGCATGCGGCGGCGCCAGGTCCGGACGATGATCCGTTCCGAAGCGGTCATCCTGGCCATCTTCGGCGCCATCATCGGGATCATCATCGGCACCGGCATGGGCGTCGCGCTGGTGGCATCGCTGAAACAGCAGGGCATCACCGACACCGTCGTCCCGGTCTCCAGTCTCGGGGTGTTCTTGCTGCTCGCAGCCGTCCTTGGGCTGCTCGCTGCCACCTGGCCGGCCCGCCGCGCCGCCCGGCTCGACGTGCTCGCCGCCATCGCCACTCATTAGCTCGCGGCCGACCGGAATGAAATGCGACGCGGCCGGGCTATTGGCAGGCATGAGCATCGAACTGGGCAAGATCGGTATCTGGCGACACTCCTCCGGGCTCGACCCCGACCTGCTGGCCGAGGTAGAAGCCCTGGGTTACGGGGCTATCTGGCTCGGCGGTTCCCCGGCCGGGGACCTCACCGTCGTCGAAGACGTTCTCGGCGCGACGGATCACATCGCGGTCGCGACCGGCATCGTGAACGTGTGGAAAGACGACGCGGCCACCGTCGCCGCGTCGTACCACCGGATCGCGGCCAAGTACCCGGGCCGTTTCCTGCTCGGGCTTGGCATCGGGCATCCGGAGGCCACGCAGGAGTACCAGCAGCCCTACGCCAAGCTCGTCAGCTACCTCGACGAGCTCGACGACCGGGGCGTCCCCGCCGAGGGACGGGTGCTGGCCGCCCTGGGCCCGAAGGTCCTGCGGCTCGCCGCCGAACGGAGCGCCGGCGCGCACCCGTACCTGGTCACTCCCGAGCACACCCGCCAGGCCCGGCAGATCATGGGCGACGGGCCGCTGCTCGCGCCCGAGCAGAAGGTGGTATTCCAGACCGACCCGGAGCGGGCTCGCGCCATCGGCAGGCCGCCGGTGCAAAAGCCCTATCTCGGCCTGACCAACTACCTGAACAACCTGCGCAGGCTGGGCTGGACGGACGCCGACTTCGCCGACGGCGGCAGCGATGCGCTGATCGACGCGCTGGCGCTGCACGGTGACGCCGAGGCGATCGCCCGCGGCATCACCGCGCACCTGGACGCGGGCGCGGACCACGTCGCCATCCAGGTTCTCGACCCCGATCCCCGGCTCGCGCTGCAGGCGCTGTCCAGCCAGCTGCTGCTGTCCAGGACCTGACGCCGGTCACCGGGGCCGGAGCTGGGGGCTGGGGCGACCTGCACCGCTCCGGGGGGTTATACCAGCGCCGTTCCGATGAGCCCGTTCCTGGTCACCAGCGCGGCGAGGTCACCGGCCGCCATGGCCCCGGTCCCGTCCGGCCGGGCGGGCAGCACCATGTAGCGGGCTTCCGACGTCGAATCCCAGACCGAGATCTGGACCGCGTCCGGCAGCGTCACGCCGAACTCCCCGAGCACCGCCCGCGGCTCCCGGACCGTCCGCGACCGGTAGGCGAAGCTCTTGTACCAGCCCGGGGAGGGCCCGAGCAGCGACACCGGGTAACAGGAGCACAGCGTGCAGACGATGACGTTGTGCGTGCGCTCGTCGTTGGCGACCACCCGCAGCTGGTAGCTCAGCCCGCCGAATCCCAGCTCGGCCGCGGCGGCGGTCCCGTCGCGGAGCAGCAGGTCGCGATAACCCGGGTCGGTCCACGCCCGGGCGGTCATCCGGGCGCCGTTCACCGGCGAGGCGCTAGCGGAAAGCCCGGTCAGGAACGCATCGATCTCGTCGTCGCTGGTCAGCCCCGCGGCGATCAGCCGGTCCTCGAGCCGGCGCGCCCGGGCGGCGGGCTGAGCCCCCGTGCCTTCCTGGTCATCATGGCCGGTCAAGGTAGGACTCCCAGAGGTCGACGGTCACGATATGGTCGCCACTGCCCCACAGGTCCGCGGCATAGAAGCGGACTGCGTAGCACGCTTCGGTCCGCGGCGGCGTGATGCCGCGGGCACTGTCGTCCGGCACCCGCCAGCGGCCGAGGACCGCGATCACCTCTCCGGTATGCCCGCGCACGTACCGTGGCACCCGGGTGTGATGGTCCGGATCCCCGGCCCGCACCCGGACCCGGCTGCCCGGGCCGTAGCTCATGCCGCGCCCTTCTCGGTGACCAGTAGTTCCAGGGCCCCGAGCCAGCGCTCGTAGTACGAGGCGGACAGGTATTCCTGCGGCGGCAGCCGCTCGATCGCGTCCCGCAGCTCGTCGCTGTTGATGATGCCGCGCCTGCGCAGCATCGTGGCCAGCGCGTAGACGCGTGCCTCCCAGTCCGCGGCGAACGGCACGCCACCGTCTTCACCCGTCGGCACCGGCCCGAATCCGGCCTGCCCGCCCATGTCATGAACCCGGCTCACGTTCGCGACCCTAACAGGCGGGTGTTAGGAATGGCACTATGACAGGGAACAGCGGATTGCGCAGTCAGCAGTGGTTCGGGGAGACGGGCCGGGCCGGGATGGTGTACCGGTCGTGGATGCGCGGCCAGGGGTTCACGCCCGAGGTCTTCGACGGCCGCCCGGTGATCGGGATCGCGACCACCTGGTCGGAGCTGGCGCCGTGCAACGTCCACCTGCACCGGGTCGCCGAGTCGGTCAAGCGCGGGGTCTGGCAGGCGGGCGGCTTCCCGCTGGAGTTCCCGGCCATGGCGCTGGGTGAGACGCTGATGCGGCCCACCGCGATGCTGTACCGGAACCTGCTCGCGATGGAGGCCGAGGAGCTGATGCGGGCCAACCCGCTGGACGGGGTGGTCCTGCTGTCCGGCTGCGACAAGACCACGCCCGGCCTGCTGATGGCCGCGGCCAGCGTGGACCTGCCCGCGGTGATGGTCACCGGCGGCCCGATGCTCAGCGGAAAGTACCAGGGCACCGACATCGGCTCGGGAACGGCCGTGTGGCGGTTCGAGGAAGACCTGCTCGCCGGGCGGATGACGCAGGAGGAATGCGCGTTCGCCGAAGGCTGCATGGCCAGGTCCAACGGGCACTGCATGACGATGGGCACAGCGTCCACGATGGCGTCGATGGCCGAAGCCCTCGGCATGCAGCTGCCGTACTCCGCGACCTGGCCCGCGGTGGACGCGCGCCGGTTCGAGACCGCGCAGCGGGCCGGCCAGGTGATCGTCGCGCTGGTGCGGGAGGACCTGCGGCCGTCGGCCATCATGACCAGGGCCGCGTTCGAGAACGCGATCCGGGTGAACGCGGCCATCGGCGGTTCGACCAACGCGGTCATCCATCTGCTCGCGCTGGCCGGGCGCCTGGGCGTGCCGCTGTCGCTGGACGACTTCGACCTGCTGGCCCGGGATGTGCCGACGCTGCTGAACCTGCAGCCGAGCGGTCAGTACCTGATGGAGGATTTCTGCTACGCCGGCGGGCTGCCCGCGGTCATGCGCGAACTGGACGCCGCTGGCCTGCTGCGCGCCGACGCGATCACGGTGACCGGATCCGGCGTAGGCGCGAACGTGGCGGACGCGCCGTGCTGGAACCGCGAGGTCATCAAGACCCTGGCCGAGCCGTTCCAGCCGGCCGGAACCGGGACCGCGGTGCTGCGCGGTAACCTCGCCCCCGATGGCGCCGTGATCAAGCAGTCCGCCTCCTCGCCGCACCTGCTGACGCACCGCGGCCAGGCGCTGGTCTTCGACTCGCCCTCGGCCTACTACCAGGTGGCCGACGATCCCGGGCTCGAGGTCGACGAGAACACCGTGCTCGTCATTCGCTACTGCGGGCCGCGCGGCTACCCCGGCATGCCGGAGGTCTCCAACGTGGCGCTGCCGAAAAAGCTGCTGCTACGCGGCGTCCGCGACATGGTGCGGATCTGTGACGGGCGCATGTCCGGCACTGCCTACGGCACGGTCGTGCTGCATGTCACGCCCGAGGCGGCGGTCGGGGGCCCGCTGGCCCTGGTGCGCACGGGCGACTGGATCGCCCTGGACGTCCCGGCCCGGAGCCTGACCCTGGAGGTCACCGACGAGGAGATGGCCAGCCGCCGCGCCGGGTGGCAGCCGCCCGCCCCGCACGCCCGCCGGGGCTGGACGCGGCTGTACACCGAGCACGTGCTGCAGGCTGATTCCGGCGCCGACCTTGACTTCCTCGTCGGGGCCAGCGGGAACGACGTGCCCCGCGACTCGCATTAGACCGCGGTTACCACCTCGGGCGGCTCGCTGTTCCCGCCCCTCTGCCGGGCGTGACGGCGACCCCCGGGAGGGATTGATCGGATTAACCGGCCGGAACCGGCCTGACCTGCGGCTGGTTTTCCGCTGCGGTGCGCCGCGCCCGTCGTGGCCAAGGTAGTGTGCACCTCGGCCCCTCTTTCCGGCGAGCGTCAGGCAGGAGCACGTGGAAAGCATCGTCCTTCTGGATGAGAGCGGTTACGCCAGCGGCACCGCGGCCAAGTCCGTCGTGCATCATGACCGGACGCCGCTGCACCTGGCGTTCTCCTGTTACCTGTTCAACCGGGACGGCCAGTTCCTGCTGACCAGGCGGGCCGATGCCAAGCGCACCTGGCCGGGGGTGTGGACCAACACGTGCTGCGGTCACCCGCAGCCCGGTGAGCCCATCTCCGGCAGCGTGCAGCGGCGGTTGCAGCAGGAGCTCGGGATCGGCACGGCGAAGCTCACCCTCGTGTTGCCCAGGTTCCGCTATCAGGCGCGGATGGACAACGGGGTCCTGGAAAACGAGGTGTGCCCGGTTTACGCGGCGTACTCCGATGAGCTGCCTGAGCCTGACCCGGACGAGGTCGCGGAGGTCAGGTGGGTGGACTGGGACGACTTCTGCGACACGGTGCGGGCCGGCCAGCAGCCCGTCTCGCCGTGGTGCGCCATGCAGCTGGCTGAGCTCACCGTGCTTGGCTCCGCTCCGCTGACGTGGGCTCCGGCCGATCCGGCGAACCTCCCGCCCGCAGCCATGCCATGAACTAGCCCGCAGGCCAGCACGAGAATGTGTCCCCAGGAACACAGCATCATCCCCACAGTGTCCACAGGGTTTTCCACACCCCGTGCGTTCAGGTGCCGGGATCCGGGGGCTCGGCAGGCTCCGGGGGGAGCCCGCGGCGCAGCAGTTCCAGGATGTCGTCAAGGACGTCCTCGGGCACCCGGGCGCCAGCGGTCCACTCGGCCCAGCGCATGCCGACGAAGTTGCCGATGCCCGTGTAAGCGAAGGCGATGACCTCCGGGTCGTAGTGGGCGTCCACCTCGCGGGCCAGCTGCGCGGCCCGTACGCCGCGCGCGTAACCCCGGGTCAGGTGCTCGTAGTACTCACGGAACAGCGCTGGATCGATGAACTCCGACTCACGGACGATGCGCTCGATCCAGGGACGCTGGGACAACATGTCGAAGTACACCCGGAAAGACGCCCGCTCCCGGGCCCGCTGACCGCCCTCCGCGTGCTCAAGCGCGGTCTTTATGGACCCTCTCAGGTCGGTGTTGATGGTCCGGACCACGGCGGCGAAGATCTCCGCCTTGGACCCGAAATACGAGTAGAAACTGCCGGTGGCCATCCCGGCCCGGGCACAGATGTCGGCGATCGTGGTCCGATGGTAGCTGCGCTCGCCGAACAATTGCTCGGCCGCGGTCAGCAGGCGTTGCGCTGGCCCGGCTGGTGACGATGCTGGCCCTGGGGGACGACCCCCCGGCAGCCCCCGCGCACGGGAGGGCGGCCCGCCCCCCCGTACCCGCCCGGCCCCCCGGGCCCGGGGGGACTCTTCGGGTCCCCCTCGTACCCCCCTGGGCCCCCGTGGACGGGGGGACTCCTCGTCGCCCTGTCCACGGGGGTTGGCTTCAGCGGTCATACCGGCCGATCCCTGCCTTCGTTGCGGGCGGGCTGGCCGCTACGGGCGTCAGGGCGAAGGGATGCCACTCGCTGGCGCCTGCTGTTCGGTTCCCGTGTACGTGGTGATGGGACCTGACGCAGAGATATCCGTGATCAGGACGGGGCCCTGCTGCGTCACGACACCATTTTTGATGATGCCGATGTAGGCGCCGGTAGCGCCCGCGTGGTTGCCTGCGGCGTAGGCGAACGGGGAGATCATCGGCCCCTGCGGCAGCCCGCTCTCGATCGCCGACACCAGATTCGCCCGGGTCGGGTTCCGGCCAGCCTTGAGCATCGCCTGCACGAATGTGTAGGCGACAGCCATCCCGAAGAATACGTTGCCGTCGAGCGGCGCCTTGGCGTCGTACTGGTCATGCACCTGCTTGAACAGGGTGTACCAGCTGTCGCTGGAGCTCAGCGCGGGGAGGTATTCGTCGGTGATCATCCCGTTGGTGAGCGCGTTGCCGTTCACGGTCGCGCCGCCCTGCTTGGCGAACGCCTCGAGCAGCCCGGACAACGTAATCGGGTCGGAGCCGACGTCGCTGACCACCAGCGTCGGGCTGAAGCCGAGCTTCAAGGTGTTCAGCTTCAGCAGCGCGGTGAAAGCCGGGATGGAGAACGAGATCACGACCTGGGCGCCCGAGGCGCGCAGCGCGGCCACCTGCGGTGCGATGTTCACATTGGTGTCGACATAACTTTGCTTGGTGGCGATCATCGAGGCCGGGATCTCATCCTGCAGGCCCTTGACCCCGTCCTGGCCGAACTCGTCGTTCTGGTAGAAGAAGGCGACCTTCTTGCCGGCGAAGTGCTGCTTCACGTACTGGCCGAGGATCTTGCCCTCGCGTACGTAGTCGATTTGCCAGCCGAACGTCTCAGGCTCAGACGACGTCTGGTTCCAGCACTCGCAACCGGACGCGACGAACACGTCGGGAACCTTCTGCGAGTTGAGGAACTGGACCGCGGCCAGGTGAGTCGGCGTGCCGAGGCCGTCGAACATGGCATACACGTTGTTCTGCAGGACCAGCTGGCGCACGACCGAGGCGGTTTTGGTCGGGTCGTAGCCGTCGTCGAGGTATTTGTAGACGATCTTGCGCCCGTACACGCCGCCGTGCGCGTTGACGTAAGCGAAGTACGCGGCCGAAGCGGGAGAGATCTCCGAATAGCCGGGCGCGGCGGGCCCGGTCAGCGGCTGGTGGCTGCCGATGAGGATCTGGGTCGAGGTGATGCCGGGCGCGGACGCGGTCAGCGCCGCGCTTGAGCTTCCCGAGCCCGGGCTTGAACTCGATGTCGAGCTCGACGAGCACGCGGCCGCGGTGAGCGCGGCCACGGTCATGATGGCCGCGGCCTGCCAGCGATGCCGATGAGGTCTGGTCATGAAGTGCCTTCCTTTTCGGACCCGTGGCGCCAGGTCCGGGTCTTGGCGGATTTCGGGTCCTTGGGGTCAGGACCTGTGAACAAAGTGAGCAGTCGTCGCAGCCCGCCCTGGATCCCTTGCGGGAAGACGAGCATGACGAGGATGAGGACCGCACCGTAGGCGGCCACCGGGATATTGGATCCGACGGAACTGGACAGGCCGTGGCTGGTGGCCAGGTCTGTGACATAAGTGGGCACGAGAATGATGACGAGACTTCCCCACAGCGCGCCGGGCAGGCTGCCGAGGCCGCCGATCACGGCCGCGGTCAGCAGCGCGATGGAGAGCGTGATCGTGAAGGCACCGGGCGCGACCAGCCCGGTGACGATGGCGAGCAGCGCGCCGGATACCCCGGCGCAGCTCGCGCTGACGACGAAGGCGAGGATGCGGGCCGCGGCGACGTTCACGCCGTCAAGCGCCGCCGCCACCTCGTCGTCGCGTACGGCGCGCCAGTTGCGGCCGATCCGGCTGTAATACAGGTTCGCCAGCAGGACCAGGACGACTAGCGCCACCGCTGCGCTGACCCAGGCTTGCCATCTGGTCAGCGGGAAGGCCGCGCCGAGAAATCCGGGCGCGGTAAAGGCCACGTTCAGACCCTGATCCCCGCCGAGAAACCCGGGGTAGGCGTAGGCCAGGGACGGTAGCGCGACGCCCAGCATGAGGGTGGCGCCGGCCAGGTACGGGCCGCGGAGCCGGGCCGCCGCGGTGCCCACGATGGCCCCGGCGGCCGCGGCCATGACTGCCGCCACCACCAGGACAGCGATAAAGGGCCAGTTGAGATGCATCAGCAGCAGCGCCGCGGTGTAGGCCCCGATGGCCATGAACGCGCCGTGGCCCAGCGAGATCTGCCCGCTGAGGCCGGTCAGCAAGGTCAGGCCGGCCACCGCCGTGACCTCCACCGCGATCTCCGCGATCTGGTAATCGCGGAACGTGTTGAGCTTGACGGACAACAAGGCGACGATGACCGCCACCACGACGGCGACGGCGAGCCTGCGCGGCAGCGTCCGCATCGTCATACCCGCCGCATCCGCGCGGCGGAGAACAATCCGCCAGGCCGGATCATCAGCACGACGACGAGGATCCCCAAGGCCACCAGGGAGGTCAGGTCAGAACCTACCGAACCCAGGTAACCGGCCACGTAGCTGAGCGCGAGCCCGAGCAGCAGCCCGCCGATCACGGCTCCCGCCGCGCTGTCCAGGCCGCCGATCACGGCCGCGGTAAAGCCGAATACGAAGATCGTGTCCATGCTGTTCGGGTAGAGGAACGTGGAAGGAGAGACGAGCACGCCGGCGAGCGCGCCGATCAGGCCCGCCAGCGCCCAGCCGACGGTAAGCACGCGCGCGACCCGGATCCCGGACAGCCGGGCGATGGTCGCGTTGAACGCCGCCGCGCGCATCCGCAATCCGGCCGTGGTGTACCTGAACGCTGCCGCCAGCACCAGCGTCGTGACCAGCACTGCCGCCGCCACGAACACATCGAAGCGCGATACCCCGAGCGGCGTCGTGCCGATTTTCAGCCCGGTGATGGAGAACGCCGCGGGGAAGGACCGGTACTGCCCGCCGTAGAAGATACCGGCCAGGCCTTCGAGCAAGGTGAGCAGCCCGATCGTCACGATGACCGCGTTCAGCGGCGGCTTGTTCATGGTCGGCCTGATCACGGCGACCTGGAAGGCGGCGCCGAGGACGATGCCGGCCGCGAGCGCGACCACGAACCCGGCCCAGTAGGAGCCGGTGTGGTGGATGACCTCGATCGCCACGTAGGTGGTGAACATGGCCATGCCGCCCTGGGCGTAGTTCAGCAGCCGGGTGCCACGCCAGATCAGCACGAGGGACAGCGCCACGGCGGCGTAGATCATCCCGAAGACGATCCCGCTAAGCGTGAACTGAAGGAACTCGACCACTGGCATGCTCTCCTATGAGTGGCTAGAACCCGAGGTAGTGATGGCGTAGTGCGACGTCGGCGGCTAGCGTGCGGGCATCGGAGGAGGCCACGACCCGGCCCAGGTTGAGCACCACGCCGTGGTCGGCGATCGCGAGCGCGCCGCGGGCGTTCTGCTCGACCAGCACGATGGTGAGCCCGTTCTCCCGGCTGAGCTGGACCACCAGGTCCATGACCTGCGTCATGATCCGGGGTGCGAGGCCCAGCGACGGCTCGTCGAGCAGCAGCACGCGCGGCCGCGCGAGCAGGGCCCGGGCGATGACCAGCATCTGCCGCTCGCCGCCGGACAATGTCGAGGCCAGCTTGCGCCTGCGGTCGGCCAGCGGCCGGAAGCGCTCGAAGGCTTCGTCGAGCGCGGCCGCCCGGTCCGCCCGGGTGTTTCCGCGGGCCCCGGTCCCCGCGGGCGTCCGCCGCAGGCCGCCGGGCCAGCTCATCATGCCGATCCGCAGGTTTTCCTCGACGGTGAGTTCCGCGATCACGCCCTGCCCTTCGGGCACGTGCGCGATCCCGGCCCTGGCCATCTGCTCCGGATTACGGCCGGCCAGGTCGGCCCCGCCGAGCACGACACGACCCCGGCGGGGCTTGATCATCCCGCTGATCGCGCGTAGCAGCGTCGTCTTGCCCGCCCCGTTCGCGCCCAGGACCGCGGTGATCGCGGCTGCCCCCGCCGAGATGCTGACGCCATCCAGCGCGGTCACCCCGCCGTATCCCGCGACGAGATCCTCGACAGCCAGCACCGCCGGCTCGCCGCCGCCCGCGGGCGTGCCGGGCGCGGGCG
>JALYVS010000109.1 GCA_030853115.1 Actinomycetota bacterium | reverse complement strand
GGTCGGGGTCGCGGC
Organism: Actinomycetota bacterium; assembly: GCA_030853115.1. Taxonomy (GTDB): domain Bacteria; phylum Actinomycetota; class Actinomycetes; order Streptosporangiales; family Streptosporangiaceae; genus Palsa-504. The sequence continues at coordinate 14,804 of JALYVS010000109.1, read as the reverse complement.
GTTCAATGCGCTCGCGGAGCGGGTCGCCGTGCTGGCCGCCCGGGACGGCACGCGGGTGGCGGGCGGCTTCATCGAGCTTTCCCCGCCGCCACTGCGCGAGGCTGTCACCGCCCTGGTCGGCGGCGCCCCGGGCAACATGGTCGCCGTGCCGCTCATGCTGTCAGCGGCCGGGCACTCCAAGGGAGACATTCCCGCGGCCCTGGCCCGCGAGCGTACCCGGCATCCGGGCTTGAGCTGGACCTACGCCCGGCCGCTCGGCCCGCATCCCGTGCTGCTCGACCTGCTGGCCGCCAGGATCAGCGCGGTGGCCCCGTCTTCCCCGCTCCCCGCGGTGCTGGTGGTGGGCCGCGGCACCTCCGATCCGGACGCCAACGCGGACGTCGTCAAGACCACCCGGCTGCTGTGGGAGGGCCGGGGCTACCCGCTGGCGGAGACCGCCTTCGTCTCGCTGACCGGGCCTAGCGTGGCCCAGGGCCTGGAGCGGTGCCGCCTGCTCGGCGCGCGGCAGATCGTGGTGGCCAGGTATTTCCTGTTTCCCGGCGTGCTGCCCGACCGGGTGGTCAGCCAGGCCGCGGAATTCGCCGACGCGCATCCCGGACTAGACGTAAGGTGCACCGATGTGCTGGGCGACTGCGATGAGATCGCCGCCTTGGTCTACGACCGCTATCACGAGGCGCTGGCAGGAGACATCCGGATGAATTGCGATACGTGCGTCTACCGGATCGCGATGCCAGGCTTCGAGCACCGCGTCGGCGAGCCGCAGCATCCGCACGACCACCCGAACGACCATGACCACGCCCACGCCCATGGGTGACGCGCTGCAGGAACCCGGGCCGGGGCGGGACCCGGGTTACCCGGACGGCCAGCGGGACCCGGGTTACCCGGCCGACCAGCGGGACGCGGTGTACCGGGTAATCGCCGAGCGACGGGACGTCCGCCGGGGTTTCCGCCCCGACCCGGTGCCCGCCGAGGTGCTCGGCCGGGTGCTGGCGGCGGCGCATCAGGCGCCGTCGGTGGGTTTCTCCCAGCCGTGGGACTTCATCGTGATCACCGACCGGGCTCGGCGGGAACGGGTCGCGGCCCTGGCGGCCCGGCGCCGCGACGAGTTCGCGGCGGACCTGCCGGGTGCGCGGGCTCGCGCGTTCGACCAGCTCAAGATCGAGTCGATCCTCAATACCCCGGTCAACATCGTGGTCAGCTGCGACCGGACCCGTGGCGGCCGTCACACGCTAGGCCGGCATACCCAGCCCCGGACCGCGGATTTCTCCAGCGTGCTCGCGACCGCGAACCTCTGGCTGGCGGCCCGGGCCGAAGGCCTCGGAGTCGGCTGGGTGAGCTTTTTCGACGAGCGCGAACTCGCCTCCGAGCTCGGCCTGCCCGCGCACCTGGAGGTCATCGCCTACCTGTGCGTGGGTTACGTGACTGAGTTCGCGCCCGAACCAGAGCTCGCGACCGCCGGCTGGGCGCGCCGGCGGCCGGTGTCCTGGGCGGTGCACACCGAGGAATATGGCCGCCGCGGGCTGCCTGGGGAGGAATCAGTGGATCCGCTGGCCGAGGTAATCGCCGCGATCGCGCCGCCGGACGCCGGCGCGATGGCCGCCGCCCGCGAGCGCCAGGACCGGATGACCAAGCCGCGCGGTTCGCTCGGCGAGCTCGAGGAGGTCTCGGTCCGGCTGGCGGGGCTGGCCGGCAGCTGTCCGCCACCGCTGCCCGAGCCCGCCTGCGTGGCGGTGTTCGCGGCCGACCACGGGGTGCACGCGCAAGGAGTCAGCCCCTGGCCGCAGGAGGTGACCGCCCAGATGGTGGCGAACTTCCTGGCTGGCGGGGCGGTGGTCAACACGTTCGCGGCTCAGGTCGGTGCCGAGGTGACGGTGGTCGATATCGGCGTGGCGGCTGAGCTCGAACCGGTACCGGGACTGCTGCCCCGCAAAATCGCGCGCGGCACCGCGGACTTCACTGAAGGACCCGCGATGACCCGCGACCAGGCGATGGCGGCGCTGACGGCCGGCGTCGAGATCGCCCGTGACCTGGTCGCCGCGGGCAACCGGTGCCTGATCACCGGCGACATGGGTATCGCTAACACCACCGCGTCCGCGGCGCTGATCTGCGCTTTCACCGGGGCCGACCCGGCCGAGGTGACCGGCCGCGGCACCGGGATCGACGCGGCGACCTACGCGCGCAAGATCGAGGTCATCTGCCGCGGCCTGGCCCGGCATCAGCCTGACCCAGCCGACCCGGTGGGGGTCATCGCGGCGTTCGGCGGTTTCGAGCACGGCGCGCTGGCCGGGTTCATCCTGGGCGCGGCGGCCCTGCGGGTGCCGGTGATCCTAGACGGGGTCATCGCCGGGGCCGCCGCGCTGACCGCGGCTGCCCTGGCCCCGGACGCGATCGCCGCCTGCGTCGCGGGCCACCGCAGTGCCGAGCCCGGACATGCCGTTACGCTTAGCTATCTGGGCCTGCGCCCGCTGGTGGACCTCGGGCTACGTCTCGGCGAAGGCACCGGCGCGGTGCTCGCCCTTCCCCTGGTGCAAAGCGCGGCGCGCGCGCTGCGTGACGTCGCCACCTTCGACTCCGCCGGCGTGGCCGACAAAAGCTAAGGAACATGGACCCGTACTTGCTGGGACTCCGACTGGGAGGCCGCCGCGTCGTCGTCGTCGGCGGGGGGGCGGTGGCGTCCCGCCGGATCCCGGCCCTGCTCGATGCGGGCGCGGAGATCCTCCTGGTGTCCCCGGCCGTGACCCCGACGCTGGAGGATCTGGCCGCGGCGGGCCGGATCCGCTGGACGGCGCGCGGATATGAGCCCGGCGACTGCGCCGGCGCCTGGCTGGTCTGCGCATGCGCTGACCGTCCCGAGGTGAACGCGGCCGTCGCCGCGGCGGCCGACGCGCAGCAGACCTGGTGCGTGCGAGCCGACGACGCGCAGGCGTCAGGCGCGTGGACGCCCGCCTCGGGCCAGGCCGGTGACGTCCGGATCGGCGTGCTCAGCGGTGACCCGCGGCACAGCGCCGCCATCCGGGACGCCATCCTCACCAGCCTGCAGTCCGGCCAGCTCGGCCCCCGCCCCCCCCGCCCCCCCCGGGGGGACCCCGGGCCAGGGGGGCCAGGGGGGCACGGGGGGGCGGGCAGCCCCCCCGTACGCGGGGGGGGCAGGGGGGGTCGTCCCCCCGGGATGGGTACCGTCGCGATTATCGGCGGCGGCCCTGGTGATCCGGGGCTGATCACGGTGCGCGGGCGGCAGCTGCTGGCCGAGGCCGACGTAGTGCTCACCGACCGGCTAGCGCCTCGCTCACTGCTGGACGAGCTGGGGGACGACGTCGAGATCATCGACGCGAGCAAGATCCCCTACGGCCGGGCCATGGCCCAGGAGCACATCAACGCGGCGCTCATCAGCCATGCTCAGGCGGGCCGCTTCGTGGCCCGGCTCAAAGGCGGCGACCCGTTCGTCTTCGGCCGGGGCGCCGAGGAAGTCCTGGCCTGCCTGCGGGCGGGCGTGCCGGTCACCGTGGTGCCCGGTGTCACCAGCGCGGTGGCCGTGCCCGCCAGCGCTTGGGTGCCGGTGACCCACCGGGGGGTCGCGCAGGATTTTCACGTCGTATCCGTCCATGTTCCGCCGGGCGACGACCGGTCCACCGTGAACTGGGAGCTGCTCGGCAGCAGCCCGGGAACCCTGGTGCTGCTGATGGCCGTGGAGCGGATCGGTGCGGTGGCCGGTGAACTACTGCGGTACGGCCGGCCGCCGGATACTCCCGTTTCGGTAATCGCAGACGGTACCCTGCCGACGCAGCGCACAATTAACTCAACGCTGGATCAGGTGGAAGGGCTCGTGGTGAAGGAAGGAATCCGGCCACCGGCGATCATCGTGGTTGGCGACGTGGTGAACGTTGCCGTTGAGATAACAGAACTGATGCGCGATGTAACCTCCTGATGAAGAGGATAAACTCCGCGTGCCAGGCGATCAACCCGCAGGCCCGCTAAGCCCGATAGGACCGCTCGGGGTTCGCGGGCCCAGGGAGCCGGAGGCTTGTGAAGGGCTTAAGGAGGCCGTTCGAACCATGGAGGGTCAGGGCATGGCAGCGTCGCCGCCTGCGGCCGGGAGGCAGGACGCGTCCGGGCCGGGTGCCGTCGTGGCGGCCGGGCTCAAGCACCCTGACCAGGATCCTGCGACTAGTGATGTTGCCGACGGTGGTGAGGATCGGGAGCTAAGCGGGGATGACAGTTACGTGAAGGTAGCTTCGGGTCACTCAGAGGCGTCTCGGCCGGGCGAGCCTGCGGTACCCCATAACGTCATTGATCAAGATCACTACGACGAAGCTCCCGCCATGGATGAGACGATGGATCCCGAGCCCGCCGCCGGCCCGCAGCCTCAAGACGACGCCGGCCCGCAGCCTCAAGACGACGCCGCCCCCCAGCCTCATGTCCGCGTGGACGCCCGGTTGCTGGAAGCCGCGCTGCTCAACCTCAGAAAACGGGCCGCCGCGATTCCTCTGGTCTTCGAGATCTCCGGGGCCGCCGCCGTCAAGACCGAACGCACCAAGCTTCTCAGCCAGATCGACGACTACCTGCTGCCCCGGGTCCGCAGGTCGGCGGCTCCGATCCTGGTGGCCTTGGTCGGCTCCACCGGGGCCGGGAAGTCGACGCTGGTGAATAGCATCGTCGGCATGCCGGTCAGTGCCACCGGCGTGCGCCGCCCGACGACCAACAGCCCGGTGCTGGCTTGTCATCCGGACGAAATCGACTGGTTCGCCGAGAATAACTTCCTGCCCACGCTGCCCCGGGTCCGGCAGGAAGGCCTGGCCCGGCCCGGCCGGGACGGCCTGCTCGTCCTCGCGGCGAGCGAGGGCATGCCGCGGGGGATCGCGCTGCTGGACACCCCCGACATCGACTCGGTGGTGCAGGCGCACCACGAGTTCGCCTACCAGTTTCTCGACGCTTCGGATCTATGGCTGTTCATGACCAGCGCCAGCCGGTACGCCGACGGGTCGGTCTGGGAGGTCCTGCAGCACGCCCGGGACCGCAAGGCCTCGCTCGGCGTGGTGATGTCCCGGGTACCCCAGCAGTACCGGACCGAGCTCGTGGGCCACTTCACGGCCATGCTCGACGCCAACGGGATCAACGCCGCGGACCGGTTCGTCATCCCGGAGATCCCGCTCGTCGACGGGATGCTGCCGCCTGATGCCTACCAGCCGATCCGCGACTGGCTCGCCGATACCGCGGCCCGATCCGACCGCAGGGTGGCGGTGCTGTCGCAGACGATGTCCGGCGTGCTCGATACGTTCAAGTCCAGGGTCCCGGCCATCGCCGCGCACGTCGAGGCCCAGGTTGTTCTGCGCACGGCCTTGCGGAATGCCGCCTACGGGGCGTACGACGGCGCGTTCACCGAGGCCGGCACCGGCCTGAAGAACGGCACGCTGCTGCGCGGTGAGGTGATCGCACGGTGGGAAGACTGCATGGTCGGCGGGGACCTGAGGCCCCGCCGCGGGGCTAAGGGGTCCAAAAGCCCGGCCAGGAAGGGCAAGCGCGTCCGGCGCGGGCCTTCGCGGACCGGGGCGCTCGACTCCGCGCTTCGTTCGGCCCTGGAGTCTTACATCGTCTCCGTCGCCGACCGGGCCGCTGAGCAGGTGCATAATACGTGGCGTGCTGATCAAGCGGGCGCCGTGCTGCTGGCCGGCGCCTCGGCCGAACGAGCCCGCGACGTGCGCGCGAAGCAGGTATTCGAGTCTGTCTTCGGTCCTGGCGGCCAGACCGGGCCCGGCGGCCCGGTAGCGGCTGACATCAAGGCCGCGGACATGATTACGGCCGCTGACGCGACTCAGACCGCTTCCTTCGGCCGGTCATCACCTGACCTGGCGCTGCGGGCCATTCGCGCGGTGGGGGCGTGGCAAGACCACCTGACCCAGCTGGTGAAAGCAGAGGACCTGCGGCCCGCGGCCAAGCGGATCGCCTTTGACGACCAGGTGCTCGGCCTGGTCGTCCTGGTGGCGATGCTCGGCGAGCAGCCGCTGGGTCCGGCTGGGCCGGCGGCCGAGGCTGACCAGGCCAGCGTTTATGCCGAGCCGCCGCGGCTGCTGACGTCGGTGTTCGGTGACGTAGCGCTGACCGGAATCCTTGCCCAGGCGCGCGCCGACCTCCTGAGCCGGGTCCGGCTGCTGCTTGATGAGGAACTGGTCAGGTTCCTTGAAGTGATCGATGCGGCCGGCCCGTGCGATGATGTCGCGGCGGTCCGGCTTTACCAGGCGGAATTCTCGCTCGAGGCGGTTAGGTGACAACGAACACGATCGGGGTGACCGGGCTGCCGAACGTGCTGCTGCCCGCCAGGCTCGCCTCGCTCACCGAGCTCACCAAGATCGGTTCCGGCCGGGCCGGCGCCGACGGGTTCAGCCAGGAACTTCTGACCGATGCGGAGATGCTGCTGCGGCGGTCAGGCGAGCGGATGCGGATGTCCGCGTCGCACACTGTCGTGGCCCTCGCCGGGGGCACCGGCAGCGGCAAGTCAACCCTGTTCAACGCCTTGTCCGGAGCGAATTTTTCTCCGCCCGGGGTGACCAGGCCGACGACCAAGCACACGCACGCGTGCGTGTGGGGCATGGAGGGGGCGGCCCCGCTGCTCGACTGGCTCGGTGTGCAGCGCCGTCATCGTTACGCGCGGGCGAGTGCTCTCGACGAGGGTGAGGCCTCGCAGACCGGCCTGCTCCTGCTCGACCTGCCCGACCACGACTCGGTGGTCAAGGGGTCGGCGGCCCTGGTCGACCGCCTGGTCAAGATGGTGGACATGCTGGTCTGGGTGCTCGACCCGCTGAAATACGCGGACGCTTCGGTACACCGGCGCTACCTAGTACCGCTGGCCGGGCACGCGGCGGTGACCGCGGTAGTGCTGAACAAGGTGGACACGCTCAGCCCCGGCCAGGCCGCTGACTGCGAATCGGACCTGCGCCGGCTGCTCGAGGCGGAAGGGCTGACCGAGAATCAGGTGCTGGTCACGTCCGCGGTCAACGGCACCGGCCTGGAGGAGTTGCGCCAGGTGCTGGCCGGGGCGGTGGCCGCCCAGCGGGCCGCGACGATGAGGATCGAGGCGGACGTCGACGTCTTGCTCGACAGGTTCGCCGTCTACGCCGGTGATCCTGTGCCCGGATGGCAGCCCCCGGAAGTGGCTGTGCCGCCAGCCACCGGGAGCGCGGCGGTGAGCGTCACCGGGGACGATCTCCCGGTCGCGGGCCAGCCGCCGTGGGAACCGGCGAACGCGGAGGAATACCCGGGGGACGGGCATCTGGCTCAGCCCGGCTCCGCCGACCCGGCCGACCTCGCCGCGGTCCCGGCCGATGAGTGGCATCCATGGCAGACGACCGCGGCCCCGACGCTCCCGTCGTCTAGCGCACGGCCGCCCTGGGAAGACGCGACGCCCGGTGGTGACGGCACGAGCGGGCGGGCCGAAGATCCCACCGTGTACATCCCCGCAGGTCCGGCTGGCATGCTCACCGCCTCTTTCGCCAAGGCGGCCGGGGTGTCGGCGGTGGCCGAGACGCTGAACGGCGTGCGCGAGCGCAGGGCCGCGAGCTATATCGGCTGGCCGCCCGCGCGGCTGGCCGCCCGGCTCCGCGGTCAGTTGCCGGCTCGCAGCGTACTGGCCGGCGGTTCCGCTGGTGTCGCGCAGGCGCAGCGACCTGACATCGACAACGCCATCACGGTGTTCGCCGGCGAGGTAGGCGGTTCGCTGCCCGCACCGTGGTCGGGAACCGTATTGACGGCCGCGCGGTCGCGGGCGGATGAAGCTCAGTCGGCCCTCGGCGCCGCCGTGGCGGAGGGACTGCCGCGACGCGATAAGGTCGCCGGATGGTGGCGGCTGATCGCGGTTGCCCAGTGGCTGCTGATGACGCTGATGCTGGCGGGCCTGATCTGGATCGTGCTCATCCTGGCGTTCGGCGAATCCCATTCGGCGCATAAGCCGCCGTCCCTGATCAGCGACGTATCCCTAGCGCCCTGGCTCGGGGTCATGGTCGTGGCGCTGTTGCTGCTCGGCTGGCTGATTTCCTCGTGGTGCCGGAACATCGTGGTGCTCGCCGCGGACCGTGAGCGGCAACTGGCCATCCAGGCCATCTTGGCCCGGGTCTCCGCGGTCGCCCACGACGTGGTCCTGGTCCCGGTCGGCCGTGAACTCGCCGACTACGAGCGCTTCCGCACCCAGCTCGCCGCCGCCCGCGACAGCGTGCCGGTAAACCTATGAGGCCGGCGTAGGCCGCAGGTGGTTGGGTCCGCTGATGCGGGACCGCAGGTACTCACCCGGGGTAACCCCGGCCAGGGCCCGGAACTCATCGGCCAGGTGCGACTGATCGGCGTAGCCGTGCCGGGCCGCCGCGGCCGCCCAGTCGACGCAGGTTTGCCCCTCCAGCTCCCGAACGAGCCGTTGCATCTGCTGCACCCGCGCGAAGCGCTTGGGGGCGAGGCCTACCTGGGCCGTGAATCGCCGGCGCAAGGTCCGCGGCAGCAGCCCGAGGTCGTCGGCTACCTGCCCGACTCCGGCGCCACGGGACAGCATGCTGGCCGCAGCGACAACGGCCGGATCGGGGACGAGCGCACCGGTCAGCTGCCGGAGCAGGACGTCTTCCATCACCGAGAGGGCATCCTCGGGTGACCCGGCATCGAGCAACCGCTCCCGCAGGCACCCGCCGGAGGGTCCCCAGAGAATTTCCAGCGGCACCAGCTCGTCCCGCGCCGCTGGCAAAAATGTCCCGGTGAAGGAGCTAGCGGCGGCCAGCGCGAACGTCACCGACACGTGCGCGTGCCCCTGCTCGAATTCGATCACCGAGGCGCGGCTCGTCGGCCCGGCGAGCATGGCGCCGGGTACCTGGCTGACCTGGCCTGCGTCGTCGAAGGACCGGAACGCGTCCCGGTTCAGGTTGACCCACAGGCCGGTGTCCGGGCCGGGCAAGATCTTCTCCACCGACGTCCGCGGCTGCTGTCCGGCCCGGTAAACGATCGCCCGTACCAGCCCGCTCAGCGGCGGCCCGGGGCGGCGGACGAAGAGCGGCATGACCTTACCCGTGTCCCTTTTCGCCAAGACCCCGGCCGCGGCCAGCTGGCAGGATTGACACCAGCCCGATGAGCGCTGGTCGCAGCGCCGAGGATAGGAAGGTCACGACACGATGGTAGAAGACCGGGCCGCCGAAGGCGCGGTGGATCTGGAGGCGCTGCTGGACCTGACGACGCCGTGGTGCCTGCGGGTCGCGGTCACCCTGCGCATCCCCGATCACATCGCCGCCGGCCATCGTGATATCAGCGAGCTGGCCGCTGCGGCGGGGTGCGACCGGGATGCCCTGCACGCCGTCCTGGCTCACCTCGTCTCCCGCGGGGTCTTCGAGCAGGACGCACCCGGACAGTTCTCGTGCAACCAGCCTGCCCGGCAACTGGCGGACGCCAGCCGGTTTGTCGACCTAGACGGCATCGGCGGCCGGATGGCCCATGCCTGGGGCACGCTGCTGGACTACGTTCGCACTGGCCAGCCGGCCTACGAGCAGGCGTTTGGCCGCCCGTTCTGGGAGGACCTGGCCGCGGACCCGCGGATCGGCGCCGACTTTGACGCGCTGATGGGCCCGGCCGGACACGGCATCCCCGATTACGACATCGAGCTCAGCGGCGGCTGGGCGCCGGTCCGCACCGTCGTTGATGTCGGCGGCGGGACCGGGGCCATGCTGGCGTCCCTGCTCCGCCGCCACCCCCAGGTACACGGCATCCTGGTCGACCTCCCTGGCACGATCGCCCGGGCGGGCCAGATCCTGCCGGACGCCGCGGTCGCCGGCCGGATCTCGGTGGTGGGGCAGAGCTTCTTCGATCCGCTGCCCGCCGGAGCCGACCTGTACCTGCTCAAGAGCGTGCTCAACGACTGGCCTGACGAGCCGACCATCGCCATCTTGCGCCGCTGCGCGCAGGCCGCCCGGCCCGGCAGCAGCATCGTCGTCCTCGGCGGCGTTGCCGCCGACGAAACGCCGCCTGCCCTGACTATCGACATGCTGCTGGCGGGCGGCAAGACCAGCACCCTGGCGCAGTTCACCGAGCTCGCCCGGCAGGCCAGCCTGGACGTCCTCGCGGCCGGTACCCAAGCGTCGGGCCGGTACGTGGTCCAGTGCCGCCCCGCCCGGGAAAGGATTCCTCATGAGTAAGGACCAAGAAACCAGCCGGGCGCTCAGCCTGGCGCACGGCCAGGTCTGCTATCTGCAGCTGCCGGCGGCCAGCAGTACCCGCGCGGCCGCGTTCTACGCGGCCGTCTTCGGCTGGGACATCGAAGAGCACGCCCCGGACTTCGTCGCTCCCGGCCTGATCGGCCAGTGGGTCGAAGGCCGCCCGCCCGCCCCGCAGGCTGGCCCGATGCTCTGGCTGAGTGTCGCCGACATGGCCGAAACGCTCGAGCAGGTAACGGCGCATGGCGGTCAGGTCGCCGAACCCGCCACCTCAGACGGCCCGGAGCGCACCCTGGCCACCATCTTCGACCCGGAAGGCAACCCGATCGGCCTGGCCAGCCACGCGCTGCCCCCGCCCACCTCGTGATCACGGCCAGAAACGGGCCGTTCCGCTCCAGGCGGAATACGGCAGGGGAAGCCCGCCCGGCGTTTCATGGTTACATGTAATCCTGTAATCAAGTCGCATAACGGGCCAGGAGATGTGATGGAACCTAGTCACCCGCTGGACGCCTATTCGCAAATCGTTTCCGGCGTCGCTGAGCGCCTCACCCCCAAGGTCGCGAGCCTGCGGGTGCCGCTGAGCAGCGCCAGCATGGGCCGGGGCGGCCGGGGGGAGAGCCTCGGTTCGGCCGTGGTTTTCACCGGTGACGGGTTCCTGCTGACCAACGCGCATGTGGTCGGCCAGGCGACGGGCGGGACCGCGTCGTTTTCCGATGGCACGTCGGCTCCGTTCGCGGTGGTGGGCGCGGATCCGCTGTCCGATCTGGCGGTGCTGCGGGCAACCGGCCCGACCCCGGAGCCCGCCGAGCTCGGCGAGGCCGACCAGCTCGTCGTCGGGCAGCTGGTGGTGGCGGTCGGCAACCCGCTCGGACTGGCCGGTTCGGTGACCGCCGGCGTGGTCAGCGCGCTCGGCCGGTCCCTGCCGGCCCGCGGCCGGCTGATCGAAGACGTCATCCAGACCGACGCCGCGCTCAACCCGGGAAACTCCGGCGGGGCGCTGGCCGACTCCGGTGCGCGCGTGGTGGGCATCAACACGGCTGTGGCCGGCGTGGGGCTGGGCATGGCGGTCCCGGTGAACGCCACCACCCGGCGGATCATCTCCGCGCTCATCCGTGACGGACGGGTCCGGCGGGCCTACCTGGGCCTGGTCACGATGCCAGGACCGGTGCCTGCCAGCTGGCGCGACCGGCTCAGCCGCACCACGGGCCTGCTCGTCGCCGAGCTGGTAGCGGCCGGGCCCGCGGCCCGGGCCGGCCTGCGCCCCGGCGACCTGCTGCTCACCGCCGGGGGCAAGCCGGTGAAGGCCGCCCAGGACCTGCAGCGGCTGATGTTCTCCGAAGCGATCGGCCGCCCGCTCGCGATCACCGTGATGCGCAACGGCGCGCTGGTCGACGTCATCGCCGAGCCCGCCGAACTAGTCGCCGCCTGACCTGCGCACCCTCGAGCTCGCGAAGGAACCGCCGCACTGCTTGCGGGCTGGTCAGCCGGATGAATCGCAGGTGCGCGTGCGCCGGATCGGCCATCGCGGCGGTGTACCGCTCCCGTTGCGGGCCATGCATCTGCCAGGCCCAGAGGATCACGTTCTCCTCCTTGTCCCGGTTCAGCAGCTGGCGCCAGTGCTCCCGGTTGCCGTTCCACAGCTCGACCCGGCCCGCCACCCGGTGCAGCGTCCGCGCGACCACCCGGCGCATCACGATGCGCCTGGGCATGTCCACCCAGATCACGGTGTCGGCCCGCGCCCAGATGATCGGCTGCACCTGGCCGTGGTAGTTCCCGTCGAGCACCCACCGCGGCTGCGCCACGGCGATCGCCACCTGCCGGCGGAACTCCTCGTCCGGCAGCGAGACCCAGCCGGCCTGATGAAAGACCGAGTCGAGTTCGGTGTGGGGGAGCCCCAGGATGCGGGTCAGCTCCCGGCCCAGGGTCGATTTCCCCGACCCCGAGATGCCGACCATCGAGACGCGCTGCACAGGCGCCGAACCTAGCAACCCGCCAGCCTCCTTGTCACCTCCATTTGCGCCCGGCCATGATGGGCACATGACCCACGAACCGGTCCGCTCCCCGCGCGGGGCCCAGCTCAGCTGCCGGGGCTGGGCGCAAGAAGCCGCCATGCGCATGCTGATGAACAACCTCGACCCCGAGGTGGCCGAACACCCCGACCAGCTCATCGTCTACGGCGGTTCCGGCCGTGCGGCCCGCAGCTGGGACGCCTACGCGGCGATCATCGCGACGCTGCAGGACCTCAAGGACGACGAGACCCTGCTGGTCCAGTCCGGCAAGCCGGTCGGCGTGCTGCGCACCCACGAGTGGGCACCGCGGGTGCTGATCGCCAACTCCAACCTGGTCCCGCAGTGGGCGACCTGGGAGGAGTTCCGGCGGCTCGAGCAGCTCGGCCTGACCATGTACGGGCAGATGACCGCGGGTTCCTGGATCTACATCGGCACCCAGGGCATCCTGCAGGGCACCTACGAAACCTTCGCGGCGATCGCGGCCAAGCGCTTCGGCGGGTCGCTGGCCGGCACGATCACGCTGACCGCCGGGCTCGGCGGCATGGGCGGGGCGCAGCCGCTGGCCGTGACCATGAACGGCGGCGTGGTCATCTGCATCGACTGCGACCAGTCCCGGATCACCCGCCGGATCGAGCACGGCTACCTGGACGAACAGGCCGCCGATACCGGCGACGCGATCCGCCGCGCGGTCGCCGCGAAGGACCAGGCCCGGCCGCTGTCCATCGGCCTGCTCGGCAACGCCGCGGACATCTTGCCGGCCCTGCTCAAGGCCAGCGCGCCTATCGACATCGTCACCGACCAGACCTCGGCCCACGACCCGCTGAGCTACCTGCCGCAAGGCGTCGCCTTCGAGGACATGGCCGCGCTGCGCGCCGAAGACCCGGCCGGGTTCACCACCCGGGCTCGCGAGTCGATGGCCGCGCACGTGGCCGCGATGGTCGGCTTCCTGGACGCGGGCGCGGAGGTTTTCGACTACGGCAACTCCATCCGCGGCGAGGCCGAGCTGGCCGGGTACAGCCGGGCCTTCGATTTCCCCGGCTTCGTGCCCGCCTACATCAGGCCGCTGTTCTGTGAGGGCAAGGGCCCGTTCCGCTGGGCGGCGCTGTCCGGCGACCCGAAGGATATCGCCGCCACCGACCAGGCCATCCTCGACCTGTTCCCGCAGAACGAAGCCCTGACCAGGTGGATCAGGCTGGCGCAGGAGAAGGTGCACTTCCAGGGGCTGCCGGCCCGGATCTGCTGGCTCGGTTACGGCGAAAGGCACCTGGCCGGGCTGCGCTTCAACGAGATGGTCGCGCGTGGTGACCTGGCCGCCCCGATCGTCCTGGGCCGCGACCACCTGGATTGCGGTTCGGTCGCCTCGCCGTACCGGGAAACCGAGGCGATGGCCGACGGCTCCGACGCGATCGCCGACTGGCCGCTGCTGAACGCGCTGGTCAACACGGCCTCCGGCGCGTCCTGGGTATCCATTCACCACGGCGGCGGCGTGGGCATCGGCCGGTCCATCCACGCGGGTCAGGTCTGCGTCGTCGACGGCACCGAGCTCACCGCGACCAAGCTCGAGCGGGTCCTGACCAACGACCCGGCGATGGGCGTGATCAGGCACACCGACGCCGGCTACGAGAAGGCCGCGACGGTGGCCACCGAGCGCGGTGTCCGCGTCCCGATGGCCCCATGAGCACCTTCGCCGCGCTGTGGCGCGAGCTCGAGCCGCTCGGCCGCGACGAGAGCACCGGCGGTTACCGCCGCTACTCCTGGACCGACGCCGACGCCGCCTGCCGCGCCTGGTTCACTCGCCAGGCCGAACAGCGCGGCCTGGCCGTCGAGCCGGACAACAACGGCAACCTGTGGGCCTGGTGGGCCCCAGGCGAGCGGCGCGAGGACGCCGTCATGACCGGCAGCCACCTGGACTCGGTCCCTGACGGCGGCGGCTTCGACGGCGCCCTGGGCGTGGTCACCGCGCTGGCCGCCGTGGACGTGCTGAAAGACAATAATTTCCGGCCCCGACGGCCCGTGGTGCTGACGGCGTTCATGGAGGAAGAAGGCGCCCGGTTCGGCGTCCCGTGCCTGGGCAGCCGCCTGCTCACCGGCGCCATCGAGGCGCAGGCGGCCCGGCAGCTCACCGACGACGCCGGTGTCACGCTGGCGCAGGCGATGACCGTCGCGGGCTTGGACGCCGACCGGATCGGCCCTCGCGATGACCTGCTTGGTGCCGTCGGCGCGTTCGTCGAACTGCACGTCGAGCAGGGCCGCGCGCTCGCTCCGCTGGACGCCGCGGTCGGCGTCGCCGGGGAGATCTGGCCGCACGGGCGCTGGCGGCTCGATTTCGGCGGCCGTGCCGACCACGCCGGCACGGCCAGGCTCGCCGACCGCAGTGACCCGATGCTGCCGTACGCGGCCACCGTGCTCGCCGCCCGCCAGGTCGCTGCCCGGGCCGGCGCGCTGGCCACCCTGGGCAAGGTGATCGCCGAGCCGGGCGGTTCCAACGGCGTGTCCGCCACGGTCAGAGCCTGGCTGGACGCCCGCGCCCCGGACGAGGACACCTTGCGGGACACGGTCACGGAAGTCCGTTCTGCCGCGGAAAAGTTCTCCGCCGAGCACGGCGTCACGCTGACCGTGCGTCAGG
>JALYVS010000519.1 GCA_030853115.1 Actinomycetota bacterium | reverse complement strand
GGCCCCTGCCGGGGGACCCGTTCGCCGCGATCGAGGCCGCGGCCCGGGCCTGGCTGATCGGGAAGAAGCGAACGCTCAGCTTCGCCGGGGATGACCTGACCCTGGTGCTGACGGACATCTCGGTGCCAGGCACCGATCTGGCCCGCGCCGTGGGCCAGTACGGCCAGGTCAGCATCTCCGCTCGTGAGGTTCAGTGGGGCGAGTACGAGCTCGAGCGAATTGAGGTCCGGGCCAGGAACGTCCATCTGCGGCCGGGCGCGCCCCCCACGATCGTGGTCGCGCCGGTGCTCATCGAGGGGTTCGTCTCGGCTGCCGCCGCATCCCGCTGGCTGCCCGCGGTGTCGCCGCGGCTTGAGCTGACCCTGCGGGCAGGCGTCCCGCAGGTGGGCCTGGCCGACGTGCCGTGGGCGCGGCTGGAAGTGGAGGCGGGCGCCGGCGGACAGTCCGTGCTAATCCGGCCGCGCGCCCTGCACCTGGGCGACTGGCGGGTTTCGCTACCCGCGCCCGCCTTCCAGGTGCCGCTGCCCCACCTGCCCAGCGGCCTCATGCTCACCTCCGTCGAGCCTGCACCCGGCGGCTTCACCGTGCGGGCCACGCTCAGTGAATGGCAGCGGTCGCTGTCCGCGGACGATATCGGACGGCTGCTGGCCGCGATGCGGGCCGGCCAGGACCGCCTCGACCTGTGAGGCGGCCGGAAGGGCCGGCCGCGGCCGCGGATGGTGTACTAGGAGGCGGCCAAGCCAGGGCGCGACGGCGGGAGATACCAGATGAGCTCAGCTGAACCAGCCGGACCGCGGCCTCGTCGCGGGGCGCTGGCTGGCCTGCGGGTGATCGAGCTCGCGGGCCTGGGACCCGGGCCGTTCTGCGCCATGATGCTGGCCGACCAGGGCGCCACCGTGCTGCGCATCGACCGCCCCGGCACCGACGCCAGCCGGCCCGAAACCGACCTGCTGGCCCGCGGCCGCCAGTCCGCCGTCCTGGACCTGAAGCACCCGCGCGCCACCGAAGCGCTGCTCCGGCTCGTCGACTCCGCGGATGTGCTGCTCGAGGGGTTCCGGCCCGGAGTGGCCGAGCGGATCGGGGTGGGACCGGAGGCCTGCCTGGGCCGTAATCCCCGGCTGGTGTACGCCCGGATGACCGGGTGGGGACAAGAGGGCCCGCTGGCCCCGACAGTGGGACACGACATCGGCTACCTCGCCCGCACCGGCGCCCTGCACGCGCTGGGCCGGGCGGGCGGGCCACCGCAGTTCCCCGCCAACCTGCTCGGCGACTTCGGTGGCGGCGGGATGCTGATGGCTTACGGCATCTGCGCCGCCCTGGTCGAGCGAGCCACCTCCGGGCAGGGCCAGGTCGTCGATGCGGCCATCGTGGACGGGGTGGCGTCGCTGCTGGCGATGCCGTTGGCGATGATGGCGCAGGACCGCTGGCGCGACGAGCGCGGGGTAAACCTGCTCGACGGCGGCGTGCCCTGGTACGACGTCTACGAGACGGCGGACGGCAAGTGGATGGCCGTCGGGGCCCTGGAACCGCGGTTCTACGCCGCGCTGCTGGCCGGCCTGGACCTGACGGAGGCGCCCCGCCGGGACGACCCGCAGAACTGGCCGGAGCTGCGCGGCCTGTTCTCGGCCCGGTTCAAGAGCCGGACCCGGGACGAGTGGGCGGCGGTCTTCGCCGGGAGCGAGGCCTGCGCCGAGCCTGTGCTCTCGCTGACCGAGGCGGCCGGCGACCCGCATCTGACCGCCCGGGGGACCTACGTCACCCGCGACGGTGTCGTGCAGCCCGCTCCGTCGCCTCGGTTTTCCCGCACCCCCGGCCAGCTGTCCGACCCGGCGCCCGCCCCCGGCCGGCATACGATCGAGGCGCTCACCCAGTGGGGCCTGCCCGACGCCGAGGATCTCGTCGCCTGCGGCGCGGCCGTCCAGGCGTGACCCGCGGCCTCGCCCTGTCATGGCCAGCGCCTGTTATTTAGTCGGCGCCTGTCATCTAGCCGGCGCCGGTGAGGTACCGCTTGATGGCGAGTTCTTCGATCCGGTTGAGCCGGCTGTGCAGGCCGCGCAGCTCGGCGAGAAAGGCGGCCCGCCGTACCGCGAGGTCCTCGCCGGGTTCGAGCAGACCCTGGTTGCCCGCCAGCTGGAACGCGGTAGAGAACAACAGCACGGAGACCGGCTCGGCGCTGCGGAGCCGGCCTTGGGCCACGTACTGCTGGCCCAGGCCGAGCGCCTGGCGGATCACCTCGTCGCGGCCGGCCAGGGCCTGGTCGTGGGCCAGCACGTCAGCGACCAGCCGGTAGGCCTCCACGAAGGGCCGCACGATGACGTGGGACACCAGCGGCCGCATCCCCGCCAGCAGCGAGTCGGCCTCGCCGCGGGTGAGCCGTTCTTCCCAGCTGGGGTCGTGCCGGTCCATCTCCGTGCGCATCGCGCGCCGGTGCTCGCCGGAGTCCCGGAAGTAGAACTCGAACTTCAGCAGGTCACGCAGCCGGGCGATCTCGGTCCAGAAGACCCCGACCGGGTCGGCCGGGGCTTCAGCGGCCCGCAGCACGGCCAGCTCGCACAGCGCCGTATCCAGCAGGAAGTGGATCAGCGAGTTCCGGTAGAAGGTGGCGGCGAGCTGCTGGTCAGGTCCGATCAGCCAGACCGGCTCGCGGCCGTTCGCGGCGCAGGTGACCAGGCCGCCCGCCCGTAGCGCGTCCAGGGTGGCCCGCACCGGCCCGGTCGCGGACAGCGCCCGCAGGCTCGCCGTCCGCGGTATGGCCCGGCTTTCCAGGTAGTCAAGCGCGTCCGCCAGGCCCAGCCGGATCTCGGCGAAGGTCAGCGCGGTGCCGCGGGTGGCCAGCAGGATGGTGGTGATCAAGGCCGTCGCCGTCACCGGCATGCCCTGGTTGATCCGCCAGGCGACCTCGAAGGCGGTTTTGGCCAGCGCGAGTCGCCTGGCGTCCTCGTCGGTGGCGGTCGGCCCGTCCGGCGGCCCGAGGAAGGTGCTCAGTGGCACCGGCTCGCCGAAACGCACGTAGACCTTGCCGTAATGGCGGGCGCCCTGCGCCTTGATGAAGCCGTAGAGCCAGCTGAACCCTTCCGGTTTCTTCTGCCCGCCCCGCGCGTAGTCGGCGTACTCGGCGATCTCGTGCAGCTGGTCGAAGGTGATCGAGACCGGCAGCAGCAGGAGGTCATCGACGCGTCCTTGCCGGTAGGCGTCGGCCGCGTAGGACAGCAGGCCGAGCCGGGGCGGCAGCATCTTGCCGGTGCGTGACCGGGTGCCCTCGATCGACCAGGAAAGGTTGAACCGTTTCTCCAGCACGTAGCCGAGGTACTCGCGCAGCACGAGCTTGTACAGCGGGTCGTCGGCGGTGGAGCGCCTGATGAAGATGACCCCGGCCCGCCGCATGATCGCGCCCATCGGGCCGAACGCCATGTTGATTCCGGCGAACAGGTGCGCCGCGGGCAGGCCCTTTTCCTGCAGGGCGGCGCCGAGCACCAAGGTGTCCAGATTCGACCGGTGCGACCACAGCAAGATGCCCGGCTGGCTCGCCATGGCGGCCCGCAGCCGCTCGACCTGGCTGTCGTCGTAGTCGATCCGCGGGTCGAAGCCGCGCTGGTAGATCAGCCGCCCAGGTTCGGCATGATGTCGATGAGCCGCCGGTCCCACCCCGCGACCAGCTCGTCGAGAATCTGGCCTGCTTCGGCTAGCTGCGGGGGCGCCTGGTCCGGGCCCGGCCGCAGCTCGCGCAGGCTATCGGCGAACCTGCGCGAGGACATGATCTCCTCTTTCACCAGGCTCGGCGTCTTGTACCTGGGGCCCAGCCGCTGGTACTCGGCCCGGTCCAGGGTGAGCGTGGCCTGCCGGGCCACGTACGCGGCGAAGTCGGCCTCCGCGCCGCCCCCGGTGGTATCAGTCCAGCGCCGCCGGAGCGAGGCGACCGTCGCGGGCTGGCCGGCCAGCACGGTGGCCCGGGCTGGCTGACGGGCCAGGATCCGCCGCTGCTGGCGCTCGCTGGGATGATACGGATCGAGCCCGGGCAAGATGTCGGTCAGCCGGACCGTACGGCGGCCGGCCTGGCCCTCGGGCAGCCAGGCCACCCGGACCGGGACCAGCCGGACCGTGTCGTCCTGCTCGAGCAGCGCCTGGAGCAGCGCCTGGAGC
>JALYVS010000518.1 GCA_030853115.1 Actinomycetota bacterium | reverse complement strand
GTCGGAGCCGCCGGTGGCAACCACCTGGGCTCCGATGACCGCTATCTGGTTGAGCTGGGCGTTAACCGGGCTGGATTGGAAGATGGTCCGCCACGTGGTGCCGTCTGAGGTGACCCAGGCCGCGGGCCGGCCGTGGTGCGAGCCGACGGAGACGAAACCGTCTGGCAGCGCGGCAACCGCGAGGGTCTGGCTGGAGCCCGCGGTGCCGTTGACGTCATGTGCACGCGTCCAGCTGGTCAGGTTCGGCGACCACCAGACGTCCGCTACGCAGCCGCCCCGGACGGCCAGCTTGCCGAGGACCACGTAACCGCGGGGCCCGGCGGCGGCCGAGACGACGGAGATCTTGCCCAGGTTCGCCGCGATGTTCCCGGCTGCTGGCCGCCATGTCGTTCCGTCCGCCGAGGTCAGGAGCACAGGGCCGGGCACGCCGACGGCGAGCCATCCGGCCGGGCCATGGGCCACGCTGGTCAGCGTGGCCGGAATCGACCGTGACGCCAGGTCGTCCGGCGAGGTGACCAGAGTCCAGGCCCCGTCGGGGTGCTGCCTCCAGATCGCTGGATAGCCATCGGCGCTGCCGGCGGCGAGCCGCTGACCTCCCGCCGAGGCGATGGCGTTGACCTCCAGTCTGGGCGCCCCCGGCAACGGCGCCTGGCCTGCATACCCGGCGAACGACGTCAGTGCTACTGCGTGCAGCGACGCTTGAGCGCTGCTGGAAGCCTGGGAGGTGCTACCGGACAGGACTGTGAGCGGGATCGTGATGCCCGCCGCGACGAGAACGATCGCCGCGGCCAGCGCCAGGTAGCGGCCCTTGATATTGAGCCGGCCGGTATAAGTCCGCAACCGCTGCATGTCTGCCTACCATTTCATCTGTTCTCCGCCAAGCCCGCGCCAGCGCGGCGCAGCCAGCAAGTGCATCGTCGCCATGGCCAGGTTTGAGCGGCGCAAGTCCTCGCTGCCGCCGAACGCCCTACGGTGAGATGACGGCCAGGCCGCACGTGTGCACACAACACAACCTGACCTCTTTTCAGCTTTCTGTGACGACTTGATCGCTATGAGTGATTTGATGGTAATCGCGTTTTCCCCTGCGGTCTATACCGGAGGCGTTCCTGCCGGATGAGAAGTCGGCGTACGATCCACGCCGGTCCCGTTGAGGCTGCTACAGCATCACGATGAGCATGTAGCTCATGGCGATGCCCATCGCGATCTCGTGGCACGCCGCCGCCCTGGCCGCCCGCGGCACCACGCTGATCATCTGGCAGCTCCCGCCCGGCGGCACCGGGTGGACGAAAACACAGGTCATCAGCGTCCCCATCCAGCTCGGGTCATCAGGCTGAGCAAAACGCACCGGCCGGACGTACGGCCATCCGGGCCGCCAGCCGCGGGCGGTCGAGATGGTCGGCGAACAAGGCCCCGTGCACATTGGAGTGGCCCGCGGGTCTGCCAGGTCAGCCCGGCGGCCCTACCTGTCGATCGAGTGGAAGAACTCGCGGATGTCGGCGACAAGTTCGGCGGGGGCCTGCAGAGAGGGGAAGTGGCCGCCTGCAGGGTACTCGTTCCAGCGGACGACAGTGCTGGCCAGCTCGGCGAGGCCGCGGACGGCGCGGTCGCCCCGGAAGTTCGCGACGGCAGTCGGCACGCCCGAGGGCGCGGGCCTGCTGCCCCACGACGACCCGGACTCCCGGTAGAGCCGGGCGGCGGAACCGGCGGTGCCGGTCAGCCAGTAGGTCGTGACATTCGTCAAGATGATGTCGCGGTCGATAGGCGCTTGGCCGGTGGCCGTCGGGTCCCAGTCGACGAACCACTCCAGGTTCCATGCCAGCTGGCCGGCCGGCGAGTCATTGAGGGCATAGGCGATGGTCTGCGGTCGCAGCGCCATCTGGGTCGCGTAGCCGTTGTGCCCGTACCACCACATCTGGTTCGCGATCGCCTTCGCCCGGTCCGGCTCCGACAACTCGGCGAGCTCCTGGCCGGAGCCGCCCGCCGTCGCGGCGTCGGCCAGCGCGTTCACGTGCACGCCGATGACCCTCTCCGGCGCAACTCGCCCGAGTGCCGGGGAGATGAGGCTGCCGTAGTCACCGCCCTGCGCGCCGTAGCGCTCGTAACCGAGCCGCCGCATCAACTCCGCCCAGGCCCGGGCGATCCGGCGCACGTCCCAGCCGGTGTCGCGGGTCGGACCGGAGAACCCGAATCCCGGCACCGACGGGGCCACCACATGGAACGCGTCGGCCGGGTCACCGCCGTGCGCCCGCGGGTCGGTCAACGGCCCAAGGATGCCGAGGAAGTCGGCCGGCGTGCTGGGCCAGCCGTGGGTCAGGATCAGCGGGGTCGCGTCCGGCTCGGGTGAGCGCACGTGCAGAAAATGCACGTTCTGCCCGTCAATTGTGGTGGTGAACTGGGGGATCTTGTTCAGCTGCGCTTCGTGTCCGCGCCAGTCGTAGCTGGTGCGCCAGTACTCCACGAGGTCGGTCAGGTAATCCTTGTCGACCCCATAGGACCAGCCGACACCAGGCAGGGCGTCGGGCCAGCGGGTGCGGCCGAGCCGGTCGTTCAGCGCATCGAGGTCGGCCTGCGGAACGTCGATGCGGAAGGACATGATCGCGGAGGAAGTTTCGGTCATGAGGAGAGCATCGCTGTCATGTAGGACAGAATCGGTCCTACATGCGCGAGAGGATAGCTTCATGCCGGACACCACGCCCGCTCGTCTGCTGCGGCTGCTGTCGCTGCTGCAGATGCACCGAGACTGGACCGGCACGGAACTGGCCGCACGACTCGACGTCACGACCCGCACCGTCCGCCGCGACGTGGATCGGCTGCGGGAGCTGGGGTATCCGGTGCATGCCGTGATGGGACCGGTCGGGGGATACCGCCTCGGAGCGGGCGCGGCGCTGCCGCCGCTGCTGCTGGACGACGACGAGGCGGTAGCCGTCACGCTGGGCCTGCAGACCAACGCCGCTGGCAGTGTCGCCGGGATCGAGGAAGCGTCGCTGCGTGCGCTGACCAAAGTGGAGCAGGTCCTTCCGACCCGGCTGCGCCACCGAGTCGACGCCCTGCGCGGCGCCGTGGTCGCCATGCCGCCCCGGTACGGTCCCGGCCCCGCCGTCGACGCAGACACGCTCACCGCCATTTCCGCCGCCATCCGCGCGGCCGAGACCCTGCGCTTCGGCTACCGAAGCCATGCCGGGGACGAAACCCGGCGCAGCGTTGAGCCCCACCGCATCGCGCACTGGAGCCGCAAGTGGTATCTCGTCGGCTGGGACACCGACCGCGCCGACTGGCGCACGTTCCGGGTCGACCGAATGTCGCTGCGGACACCCAACGGCCGGCACTTCGCCCGTCGCCCGCCCCCTGACGGCGATGTCGTCGCCTACCTGCGCCGCACCATGGGCTTCGCGATGTGGCCCTATCGTTCCGTGATGCGCGTCCACGTCCCGGCCGAGGATCTCGCCGGCCGCGTCGAAGGCATCGTCACCCCCCTCGACGAGCACACCTGCCGCCTCGAGATGGGTTCGGACTCTCACGCGCTGGTCGCGCTGGTGGTCGGCATGCTGAACGTCGAGTTCGAGGTCGAATCCCCACCGGAACTGGTGACCCACCTCCAGGCCCTCGCGGGCCGGTTCACCCGCGCCACGAGCGGGGGATAGGCCGGCCGCCGGTCCGCTCCTAACACCTGGGATCTCAGCACGTCGAACTCGCAGCCTGGCGAGGACGGGTCGAAGCCGTGCTCGATCAGCCAGCGGGCCACCTGCAGGCTTCGCAGCGACCACCACGCGCGGATCACGTCAAGGTCGACGTCGGTGCCGTAGCCGGCGACGACGTCGCCAAGATGCTCCTCGTGCCCGAGCGTCAGGCTGGCCAGGTCGTACAGGGCATCGCCCTGGCCCGCCTCGGACCAGTCGATCACGCCGGTGACGACGTCACCGTCGACGAAGACGTGGGTGACCTGCAGGTCGCCGTGCGTGAACACCGGAGTCCACGGCCGGAGCGCAGCTTCGGCAACCCGGCGGTTGCGCGCGACCAGGCCGGCCGGAAGTACTCCGTTCGCGACGAGCCACTCGCATTCGCCGTCGAGGTGCGCTGCGATCTCGCCGGGGCTCCGGCCGGGCCATGGCGGCAGCGGCGCGTCGTGCAGCATCCGTGCGGCGGCACCCGCCGCGGCCCACGCC
>JALYVS010000517.1 GCA_030853115.1 Actinomycetota bacterium | reverse complement strand
CACCGCGGCGGCGAACCTGTCCGTGACGCCCGCCCTGCTGCTGCGCAAGGCTCCGGGCTCGCCGGCGCCGGCCGGGGATGCCGGGCCTGCCTGAGCGCTACGGATGTCGCCGTGCGGCAGTCGCAAGGAAACGGCAAGCCCCGGCATGCACGATTCCGGTAACGCCAGGTTCCGGGCTGGCCGTGAAGTCCCCGGCCAGCCCTGAAGGGTCATGGAGACGATGAAATCACCGGTGGCAGAGCAGCCCGGCCAAGGAGGTATGTCAATGAACGAAGGCGCGGACGCTCTCCTGCCACGGGTACAAGACGCGCCAGGGCGCGATGATGGTTACCGGCGTCGTCACGCGCCTGCCGCGGTAAGGACCCGGAGCGGTTCCTCCCAGTCGGCTCGGCCGGCCCGGCACTGGCGCAGATCGCCGAAGCCAACAAGATCTGCGCCCGCTGCCCGCTGCCAGGTGCTCCGGGCGTGCCTTGTGCCCGCGATGGCCACCGGGCAGGAGTACGGGATCTGGGGCGGGCTCACCGAGGACGAGCCGCGGCGGCTCCGCCGCTGGAGGGCCACGTGAGAGTCTTCCCTGGCCACGTGTCGCGGCCCGTTTCGAAGCCGGACGGCAGCGTGATGCACGGCGGCCGCTGTTCCGGCGCGACATGCCTTCCCTCCGTATCTGCGTCATTTCACCGCGTTCCGGCAGCGGACTGCGCGTCAGCGACCGTCCGGACGTGGGTTAGGGGTATCCCGTGACTACGCTTCAGCAGACGCCGGCCGCGGGCGTGACACCGCGCGCACAGCGCAAGGGATCGATCCTCGCGTACTGGCTGTCCTCCACCGATCACAAGATCATCGGGCACATGTACCTGATCACCTCGTTCTTCTTCTTCCTGTGCGCCGGCGTGATGGCGCTGCTGATGCGCATCCAGCTGCTCGGGCCGGACCAGCACTTCGTGTCCGACCAGCAGTACAACGAGCTGTTCACCATGCACGGCACGCTGATGCTGCTGCTGTTCGCCACCCCGCTGTTCATCGGGTTCTCCAACGAGCTGATACCGCTGCAGATCGGCGCGCCCGACGTGGCGTTCCCCCGGCTCAACCTGCTCAGCTACTACCTGTTCACCTTCGGCGGGCTGATCCTGCTGGCCTCGTTCCTCACCCCGGGCGGCGCGGCCGCGTTCGGCTGGTATGGCTACTCCCCGCTGACCAGCGCGATCTACTCACCCGGCGTCGGCGCCGACATGTGGATCATGGGCCTGGTGCTGTCCGGCCTGGGCACCATCTTGGGGGCGGTGAACTTCATCACCACGATCTTCTGCATGCGCGCGCCCGGCATGACGATGTTCCGGATGCCGATCTTCACCTGGAACGCGCTGCTCACCTCGATGCTGGCGCTGATGGCGTTCCCGGTGCTGGCCGCCGCGCTGCTCGTGCTCGAGGCCGACCGGCGGCTCGGCGCGCACGTCTTCGACGCCGCCAGCGGCGGGGCGATCTTGTGGCAGAACCTGTTCTGGTTCTTCGGCCATCCCGAGGTCTACATCCTGGCGCTCCCGTTCTTCGGCATCGCCACCGAGATCATCCCGGTGTTCAGCCGCAAGCCGCTGTTCGGCTACAAGACGATGATCGCCGCCACGGTCGCGATCACCGGCCTGTCGATGACCGTGTGGGCGCACCACATGTTCACCACCGGCGCCGTGCTGCTGCCGTTCTTCTCCTTCATGAGCTTCCTGATCGCGATCCCGACCGGGATCAAGTTCTTCAACTGGGTGGGCACCATGTGGAAGGGGCAGCTCACCTTCGAGCCGCCGATGCTGTACTCAATCGGGTTCCTGGTCACGTTCCTGTTCGGCGGCATCACCGGCGTCATCCTGGCCTCGCCGCCGCTGAACTTCGCCGTGTCGGATTCCTACTTCGTCGTCGCGCACTTCCACTACGTGCTGGCCGGCACGGTGCTGTTCGCGATGTTCGCCGGCTTCTACTTCTGGTGGCCGAAGATGACCGGCAAGATGCTGAACAGCCGGATCGGCAAGATCCAGTTCTGGTTCATGTTCATCGGCTTCCACATGACCTTCCTGGTCCAGCACTGGATCGGCGTGGAAGGCATGCCGCGGCGCGTCGCCAACTACCCGCTCCTGCCCGGCAACGTGACCACGCTCAACGTCATCTCCAGCATCGGGTCGTGGATCCTGGCCCTGTCCATCCTGGTGTTCTTCTGGAACATGTACGTGACCTGGCGGCACGGGGAGACGGTGACCGAAGAGGACCCGTGGGGGCACTGCAGCTCGCTGGAGTGGGCCACGTCCTGCCCGCCACCGCGGCACAACTTCTACCGGATCCCGAGAATCAGGTCCGAGCGGCCCGCCTTCGAGGCACATTACCCGCACATCAAGTGGGGCCGGGAGTCGCGCGGCATCGAGCAGGCCATCCCGGCGATCAGCAACGGGGAACCCAAGCCGGAGTAACAGGGCACTCCGGCCGTCTCACGGGCGGCGAGCGGTCCACTGGCCGGAGGTGAGCTTGACCCGTGCCAGCTCTCGCGCCCCCCGCAGTTCCGCGGGCGTCAGCCCGCCGTCGGTAAGGCCGTACCGCCTGCGGAAGCAGCTGATCATCGCGGCGATGACCTGCTCCCTCTGCAGGCGGGTCTGCCTGCGCAGCGGATCAACGCGCATGACCGCGCTCGGGATGCCCTTGCCGGACAGCGTCTCCCGCCCGGTCCGCAGCACGCGCAGCATCTTCTGCGCGTCGATGTCGTAGGCCATCGTCAGGTGGTGCAGCACCCCGCCTGCCGCTCGCTCCTGCGCGGCGCCGCCGATCTTGCCCCGGCCGGAGGTGATGTCGTTGAGCGGCTGATACCAGGCGGCCAGGCCCAGATCCCCGGTCACCGCGGCGATCACCCAGTCGTGGAGGAACGCGTAGGAGTGGGCGAAGGACATGCCTGCGACCAGCGATTCCGGCGCATACAGCGCGTAGGTGATGGTGTTTCCCGGCTCGATGAACATCGCGCCGCCGCCGCTGATCCGGCGCACCACGGTGATCCCGAGGCCGCGGGCCTGGCCGGCGTCGACCTCGTCGCGCAGCGACTGGAAGCTGCCGATGACCACGGCGGGCGCCGACCACTCCCAGATCCGCAGCGTCGGCGGGCACCGCCCGGCCGCGACCTCGCGCAGGAGCACCTCGTCGATCGCCATGTGCAGCACCGGGTCCTGCGGGCCTTCGCGGACGAGTTGCCAGTCGTGATCGCGCCAGTCGCTGGCCCCGAGGACGGCGCGGCGCACGGCGACGGCCACCGCACTGGGAGAGATGCCGGCGGGCATCACCTCGCCGCCGAGCGCCGCCCGGATGCTCGCGGTGATCGCCGCGGTGTCCGCGCTCACCGGGAGCCCGGTCACCGCGGCGCCGATCCGCTCGAGCACGCCACCGGGTCCCGGGAAGAAGCCGTCGCTGACCCGGACGCGGACCAGGCGGCCGCCTGCCACCTCGACGTCCGCCGCTACGAGCACGCCGCCGGGCGGCTTGTACTCACCGTGCATGCTTCATCCGCGCTGGCCCTTCCGCCAGTCCGCTAGGCGCTGGCGCGCCCGATCCGCACCCGCCACGTCCCCGGCCCGGCCTCAACGTAGTCCCAGGTGAACTGGCCGCGGTACTGAGCCTCGAACTGGTACCGCAACGGCAGCGGGTCGTGGTCGTTGACCAGCACGAACCCGAGCCCGGGCCGCAGCGCCCGGTAGGCGGTGAAGATCGCGTCATGACGCTGCCCGTGCGGCAGCTGCCGCACGTCCAGGTCTGGCTCCTGGCCGCCGCCGTCCCCGCCGTCCCATCCGGCACCGCCAGTCTCGCCGGCCCTGGAAGGCGCGGCCGTGAGCGGCCGCCCGATCCGCACCCGCCACGTCTGGGGCCCGGCTTCCAGGTAGTCCCAGGTGAACTGGCCGGCGTGCTCGGCTTCGAACTGGTAGCGCAGCGGCTTGGGGTCGTGGTCGTTGACCAGGACGAAGCCGGTGCCGGAAGCGAGGGCGTGGTAGGCCGCGAAGATCGCCTCGTGCCGCCGCGCGGGAGGCAGGTCGCGGACGTCGAGGTCCGGGTCGCTGGCCGGCGTCCGTACGGCTGGGTTGCCGTCGACGGGGCCTGCCTGGGCCGGCGCGCCGCCGGCGTGGCGGGCGAGCCCGTGCAGCGCCGCGG
>JALYVS010000516.1 GCA_030853115.1 Actinomycetota bacterium | reverse complement strand
GCCTCGGCCGCGCTGGCCGGCGGCCGGGACGCGATGGCGGCCTTCGGCCTGGAGGTCGGCCGCCCGGTGCGGCCGATGCTCGCGGCCAGTGCTCCGGGTATCGCCGAAGCCCTGGCCAAGCTCGGCGCCGGCGCACCCGTGCCGGGCTCCGCGGAGAGCACGGTGGAGTGCGCCGGGGAATGCGCGGTCGAATGGAAGCTTGACGGCATCAGGATCCAGGCTCACCTGGCCGACGGCAACGTGCGCCTGTTCACCAGGACGCTGGATGAGATCACCGGCAGGCTCCCCGAAGTCGTGGCGGCGCTGGCGAAGCTGCCGGTCCGCGCGGCGGTTTTCGACGGCGAGCTGATCGCGCTGCGCGCGGACGGGAGGCCACTGCCGTTCCAGGACACCGCCGCTCGCACCGCCAGTCAGGGCGCGGTCTCCGCGGTCCCGCTTTCGGTGTTCCTGTTCGACGCGCTGCACCTGGACGGCGCGGACCTGATCGACCTGCCCGCCTGGCGGCGGCACGCCGAGCTGACCTGGGCGGTGCCGCCTGAACTGCGCATGCCCCGGCTGGTCACCGGGTCGGCCGCCGAGGCGGAGAAGTTCTTCGCCGACGCGATCGCGCACGGGCACGAGGGCGTCGTGGTCAAGGCGCTGGACGCTCCCTACGCCGCCGGCCGCCGCGGCGCCGGGTGGATCAAGGTCAAGCCGAGGCACACCCTGGACCTGGTGGTGCTCGCGGTCGAATGGGGGCACGGGCGGCGCCACGGCTGGCTGTCCAACCTGCACCTCGGCGCCCGGGACCCCGAAACAGGCGGGTTCATCATGCTGGGCAAGACGTTCAAGGGCCTGACCGATGAGCTGCTGACCTGGCAGACGACGCGGCTACTCGCGCTGGAAGATCACCGGGACGCGTACACCGTCTACGTCCGGCCCGAGCTCGTCGTGGAGATCGCCTTCGACGGCGTCCAGCGCAGCCCCCGCTATCCGGGCGGTCTCGCGCTGCGGTTCGCCCGGGTGCTGCGCTACCGCGACGACAAGAGCGCCGCCGAGGCCGACACCATCGATACCGTCCGCGCCCTCAGCCCGGGGTAACAGGACCGGCCCCGTCATCCTCGCGGGGTCCGGCTCGTTACTTCTTCTTGTCGCGGCGCTTGGCGCCCCGGAACGCGGCGGGCACGTTGCCCTGCGGCGCGGACGGGAAGTTCAGACCCGGCGGCAGGTTAGCCAGCCCGTCGGCCAGGCTCTCGGGGAAGCCGTCCGGCAGCCCGCCGGGGAATCCGCCCAGCCCGGCCGGGATCGCCGGGGCACCGGCGGCGCCTGGCTCGGCGCTGCCCGGACCGCCTGCGCCACGCGCGATCTCGGCGGCTCGCCGCGGGTCACCGCTGCGCGGCGCCACTTTCTTCTTGCCGCCCTTCTTGCGGGCCGCCTTGGTCGCCGACCCCCGGCCCCCGCCCATCCCGGGCATCGCGGGCATGCCCGGGATGCCGCCGCTGAACATCGCCTTCATCTGCTTCTGGCCCTCGAAGAAGTTCGTGACCAGCTGCGAGACCTCGCCCACGGCGACGCCGGAGCCGCCGGCGATACGCGCCCGCCGGGAGCCGTTGATGATCTTCGGGTTACGGCGTTCCTCCGGCGTCATGGACCGGACGATCGCCTCGGCCCGGTCCAGGTCACGGTCGTTGACCTGGGATAGCAGTTCGCGGTTCTTCGCGGCCCCGGGCAGCATGCCGAGCAGGTTGCCGATCGGGCCCAGCTTGCGCACCATCGACAGCTGCTCGACGAAGTCCTCGAGCGTGAAGCCCTCACCGGAGGCGAGCCGGCCGGCCAGATTCGCGGTCTGATCGGCGTCGAAGGTCTTCTCGGCCTGCTCGATCAGGGTCAGGATGTCACCCATGTCGAGGATCCGCGACGCCATCCGGTCCGGATGGAACATGTCGAAGTCCTCGAGCTTCTCCCCCGAGGACGCGAACATGATCGGGCGCCCGGTCAGCTCCACGATCGACAGCGCGGCCCCGCCGCGCGCGTCACCGTCGAGCTTGGTCAGCACCACCCCGTCGTAGCCGACCCCGTCCAGGAACGCCTGCGCGGTCGCGACCGCGTCCTGGCCGATCATCGCGTCGACCACGAACATGATCTCGTCCGGCTGGGTGGCGTCCCTGATCGCGACGGCCTGCGCCATCATCTCCGCGTCGACGCCCAGACGGCCCGCGGTGTCGATGATGACCATGTTGTGCTGGCGGCGCCTGCCTTCTTCCAGCGAGTCCCGGGCGACGGCCACCGGGTCGCCGACGCCGTTGCCGGGGTACGGTGCGTAGACCGCGACGCCCGCTCGTTCACCCAGCACCTGGAGCTGCTGCACGGCGTTGGGCCGCTGCAGGTCGGCGGCCACCAGCATCGGGGTGTTGCCTTGCTCCTTGAGCCACAAGGCGAGCTTGGCCGCCAGCGTGGTCTTACCTGAGCCCTGCAGGCCCGCCAGCATGATCACGGTCGGCGGCACCTTGGCGAACCGCAGCCGCCGCGTCTCGCCGCCCAAGATGGTGACGAGTTCCTCGTGCACGATCTTGATGACCTGCTGCGCGGGGTTCAGCGCGGCGGAAACTTCCTCCCCGCCGGCCCGCTCCTTGACCCGCGCGATGAACTGCCTGACGACCGGCAGCGCGACGTCCGCCTCCAGCAGGGCAATGCGGATTTCCCGGGCCGTCGCGTCAATGTCGGCCGTGGACAGGCGTCCTCGGCCGCGCAGTGTCGAAAAAACCTGCGTCAACCGGTCAGATAGGGTGTCAAACACAGCACCAGGCTACCGAACGGTCCGTGGTACCCGGGTCTAACCAGCTGCCTGCGGCCCGCTAATTCCGCCGCCGGACACCGCTGGCGGGCGCCACTAGCGAGGATAAGGCGCCGCTAGGGTGGATAAATCGCCGAGCGCGGTCAGCACGGAGTGCACAGTCGCGCGGCGCAGGTCCTCTCCGACCAGCGGCTTGCCGTCGCCGTCGGTCACGTAAAAGACGTCCACGACCTCGGCGCCGAGCGTCTCCACCCGGGCGGCCCGCACGTCCAGGCCGCAGTTGCCCAGGGCCCGGCCGACCCGCCACAGCAGTCCCGGCGCGTCATGGGCTCGCACTTCCACCACCGTCGCGGTCTCCGAGGCGTCGTCGACCAGGACCACCTTGGGGGCCGGCACGGTCGCGCCGCGGGGCCGGACGGCCCGCGCGCGGCGGTCGAGCCGGTCCTCCACGTCCAGCCGTCCCATCAGCATCCGGCGCAGGTCCGCGGCCACCAAGGTGGCGTCAGGCGGGTCGCCGTACTCAGGCTCCACGTCGAACACGGTGACGGCGGTGATCCCGATCGAGGTGGCGTTCGCGCTGCGGACCGTCAGCCGGTGCGAGGCCAGCACCCCGGCGGCCCGCCAGAGCAGGCCGGGGCGGTCGGGAGCGACCACGGTCACCTCCGATCCGCGCACTATCGCGGCCGGGGCGGCCTCGGCGACCAGCGCCAGCTGATCCTCACGCAACGGCGCGGGCCCTGGCATCGGGTCGCCGTCGAGCACGGCTTCCACCCGCCGTACCAGGTCGGCCACCAAGGTGGCCTTCCAGTCGTTCCACGCCGCGGGCCCGGTCGCCAGCCCGTCGGAGATGGTCAGGGCATGCAGCAGCTCGAGCAGGGCCCGGCTGCGCACGGCCGCCGCCACCTGCTTCACGGTGACCGGGTCGTCTAGGTCGCGCCGGGTCGCCACCATGGGCAGCAGCAGGTGCAGCCGGACGGCGGAGGCGACCAGGTCCACGTCCGGGGCGGGCAGGCCCATCCGCCGGCCGACGTCTCGCGCCACCACCTCGCCGGTGACGCTGTGATCACCCGGCCAGCCCTTGCCGATGTCGTGCAGCAGCGCCGCGAGCAGCAGCAGGTCCGGCCGCGCCACCTCGCGGGTCAAGGCGGCGGCATGCGCGGCCGCCTCGGCCAGGTGCCGGTCCACGGTAAACGTGTGCAGCGGGTTGCGCTGCGGCCGGTTCCTGACCCGTTCCCAGTCCGGGATCAGCGCGGTCACCAGGCCTTCGGTGTCCAGGGCCTCCCACACGCTGACCGCGGCCTGGCCCGCGCCGAGCAGCGAGAGCAGTGAATCGCGGGCGGCGGGCGGCCAGGGGACGGGCAGCGGCGGGCATTCGGTCAGCCGGTCCAGCGTCCGCGGCGCCAGCGGCAGCCCGGCTTGCGCGGCGG
>JALYVS010000515.1 GCA_030853115.1 Actinomycetota bacterium | reverse complement strand
GCCGTATGAACGAATCCGACGCGTGAGATCCAGGCGGCCCCGGAACCGGGAGCGAACGCGGGAGTCTCAACGGAGAAACGGCGAACCACCACTACCTCACGGTGTCACTACGCAACGCGGCAGATGCGGGCGTTGCGAGGCTCAGCCGATGCGCTCGGCCAGCGAGACGATGATCCCTTCCGGCCCCCGGATGTAGGCCATCCGCCAAGCGCCTTCGTACTCGCCGATGCCACCAACCAGTCCGTAGCCCTCAGCAGCTGCCCAATCGACAGCCGCCTGCAGGTCGTCGATCTCGAAGGCCACGTTGCGCAATCCCAGCTCGTTGGCCATGGCGGCCGGCGAGCCCGGCACGGAGTCGGGTCGCACGAAGCTCGAAAGCTCCAGGCGGGTGCCCTCGCCAGGCGGCTTCAGCATGACGATCTCGGTGCGGGAGCCGGGGATGCCGCAGACCATGTCCAAGAACTCGCCCTCGACGAACGTCCTGCCTTCGACCTCCAGGCCCAGCGCCACGAAGAAGGCGGTCACAACGTCGAGATCTGCGACCGTGACGCCGACGTGGTCGAAGCGTCGTACATGTGACATAGAGCCCTCCTCCCGTCGTCGTATCGACGCGCATCCGCCACGGCAGGCGTCCTCTACACCACTCGTTGCGGGACCTCCACATACGCACATTATCAACGGCAGAAGAAACGCAGTGGTGAAGGCTTCGGCTGGCGGTCTTCAGCAGTCTACGACCCTCATTGCAGCAGATGGAGGATGGAAGACCAAGCGCATTCACCTGCGGCCGCGGCGCCGCGGCGAGGGTCGACTGAATTGTCCGGCCCTCCCTGTAGGTTGCTGAGCATGGACTGGAAGATTGAACTTGTTGCGATACCGGTGACCGATGTTGACCGCGCCAAGACGTTCTACGTGGACCGGGTCGGCTTCCGCGCTGACCACGACTACCAGGTAACCGAAACGCTACGGTTCGTGCAGCTCACGCCTTCCGGTTCGGCGTGCTCAATCGTGATGGGGACCGGCATTACCGAGATGGCGCCGGGCTCACAGAAAGGCGTCCAAGTTGTCGTGGCCGATGTCCAGGCGGCGCGGCGGGACCTGATCGAACGCGGTGTGCAGGCCAGTGACGTAGATGTTCAACCGTGGGGCTCGTTCGTTACCTTTAGCGACCCTGACGGCAACACGTGAGCGCTCCAGCAGCTGCCGCCACGACCGTAGAACGTCTAGGCCCGGCCGCACGCAAACACGCGCAGCACGGCATGTGAGGATGTCGATGGGCCGGGCTTGCCTTGCGGGAGAATGGCGCGTGGCAGATGTGAGCGGCGACGAATCGAGGCACCGGACGCTTGAGCTATGACACTGAGGTCGCCGAACGGGTGCGGCGGCTGCTGTCCAGCCGCGGCGACGTGGTGGAAAAGCAGATGGTGGGCGGCCTGTCGTTCCTGGTCAACGGCAATATGTGCTGCGGTGTCACCGGAATGGCGCTGATGGTCCGGACCGGTGCTGAAAGCCGCAGCAAGCTCTCCGCGAGCCGCACGCGAAGCCGATGCTGTTCGCCGGCCGGGCTTTGCTCGGCTTCGTCTGCATTGATCCAGCAGGCTATGCGGCTGATGACGCGCTTGCCAGCTGGGTGCAGCGGGGGCTCGACTTCGCCTCCGGGCTCCCGGCTAAGCCTGTTCGCACGAGCAGTCGGCGCTCAGGCCCTGGTCGGGCAGGCACACCAGCCTGAGCCAGGAACCCCTCCCGGGAAGAACTGCGGCTCAATCATCGCCCTGCCAGCGGCATGACCGGACGTTTCCGCCGGGCACGCGCGGACAGTACCGGTGCGCTTCATTGCTGCGCCCCAGCGGCTGAGCAGCTGCATGGTCTCCGCGGTTAGCGCAGTTGCCCGCGGATGGCTGCCGCAGGCCGGCCGGCACTCGAGGATCAGCGGCGCCAGTCCCCGGGCGGCCAGCTCCAGCGCTGTGGCGAGCCCAGCGGGACCCGCGCCGACGACCAGGACCTGGGCTCGTTCTTCTATCGGGCCGTTCACGGGATCCTCCGGAGTGCTAGCTCATGAAGGTATCCTGATCATCAGGGTTCCTTCATGAAGGAGTTAAGTAGTGCCCGGTCCCGATCCGTCCACGCCCACCCTGCTGCGGACGGCGTACAACGTCCTGTCCAGCGCCATCTACCGCGCCATGACGCAAACAGGCGCCACCGACATGCGCCCGGCCCACGGCAACGCGATGGAGATGCTCGCCATCCAGGACGGCTTGCGCCTCACCGACATCGCTGCCCGCGCGGGCATGGCTCCCCAGTCGATGGGCGAGCTCGTCGACGACCTGGTCTCGAGGGGGTATCTGGAGCGGCGCGAAGACCCCGCTGACCGCCGGGCCAAGCGCATCTACCTCACCCAGAAGGGCCGCACGACCGCCGCAGCCAGCAAGGTAGCGGTGCGCCAGGTCGAACAGGTGATATCGGAGATGCTCGGCGCCCGGCACTACCAGCAGCTGCGCCGTGACCTCGCAGCCATCGCCGAACTGGACCTCCCGATGACCACCGGCTAAGACACAGCGTCCTGCCAGCAGCGGCACCGGCCGACGCTACCAAGATCAAGACGAACGCATTGATCAAGACGAACGCATTCATTCCGTCTTGGCGGCACGACGTGGAGCGCCAGATCGACCTGATATGCGTGCTATCAGACAGTCAGTCCTCGCAGCCGACCATAACGGCGGAGCTGCCAGCCCGGCCTGGTCCGCAGCCGGGGATTACAGCGGGAGCCCGAGGGTCGCCGCGGATGAGCGACCTCAGGTCAGCTGAAATCGCGCGGGCCGGCTCAGGCAGGAGCGAGTTCGGGTTCTAGCAGCTTTTCGGCGAGTGGCCTGCAGGCTTGTTCGTACTGGTCGAGTCTGCGGGGCTGGTCGCCGTGTCCGATGGCGCTGGCTAGGGCCTGGGCCAGCACGGTCGCGTCGTGGAGGGCGAGGTTGAGGCCCATCCCGGTCGCCGGGGTGAACACGTGCGCGGCGTCTCCGGCGAGGACGGCACGGCCTGCCCGGTAGTGGTCGGCGATGGCGGCGGTCATCGTGAAGGCGCGGATGTCGGTGATCTGGACGGGCAGATCCGGGACCCCGGCGGCGGACCGGATGAGGGCCGTGCACCGTTGCTGATCGAAGTCTTCCAGGTGCTCGCCTTGTCTGCGGTGCCACGGTATGCCGCGGATCCAGCGGTCCACGGGATCTGCGGGGACGATCACGCCGCCGGTTGAGGGATCGCCGATGCCGTAGACCAGGCAGGGCGGGTCGCCGGTGTAGTCGCGCAGCGGCGAGCGGAACAGGATGCTGATCCAGTCGCCGAAGGCGCGGGCCCGGGAAGTGGTGATCCCGGCCGCCTCGCGCACCATGCTGTGCGCGCCGTCGGCCCCGACGACATAGCGTGCCCGGATGGTGGCGGGCGGACCCGGCGCAGCTGCGACGGTGGCCAGCATCTCCTGGCCGGCGGGATGCAGGCCGGTGAGTTCGGCGCCGTACCGCAGCCGGGCCCCGGCAGCGGCAGCGCGCTGGGCGAGGATGGTTTCGAGGTGGTCCTGCGCGCATGCCCACACGTGGCCGTCCAGGGGCACGCGCTGGATCTCCGGGCCGGTGAGGCAGGAGCGGATCGACATCGCGTACTCGCAGCGGAAGCCGAGGCGCCGCACGTCCGGCTCGGCGCCCCAGCGGCTGAGCAGCTGCATGGTCTCCGCGGTTAGCGCAATTGCCCGCGGATGGCTGCCGCAGGCCGGCCGGCACTCGAGGATCAGCGGCGCCAGTCCCCGGGCGGCCAGCTCCAGCGCTGTGGCGAGCCCAGCGGGACCCGCGCCGACGACCAGGACCTGGACTCGTTCTTCTACCGGGCCGTTCATAGGATCCTCCGGAGTGCTGCCTTATGAAGGTATCCTGATTATCAGGTTTCCTTCATGAAATATCAAGTGGTGCCCGTGCGCGGAGAGACCGGGAACTGGGCAGGCCGCCTGTGTAACGGTGCCAGTGGTCCCGCATCGCGATGCCGGTGAGGATGAGTGCGGCTGCTGCGATGGCGCACCAGCCGGTGGTCACGCTGTGCGGTTGTGCAGGCGGATGGACCAGGAATTGCGCGGTCTGCGGGGTGTACCAGGCGAACGCGATGACCGCGAAGGTGATCGGGGCTGCGATGGCGCCGCCCAGGCTGGCGAAGCGGGAGCGGGC
>JALYVS010000514.1 GCA_030853115.1 Actinomycetota bacterium | reverse complement strand
GTCGTCCAGCGATGGGCCGCCGCGTGCGGGACGCGTCAGGTGCTGCTGGCCGGGCCGCGATCGTTCTGCGCCGGCGTCGAGCGGGCCATCGAGATCGTCGAGCGTGCGCTCGAGCGTCAGGGCCAGCCGGTCTACGTGCGCAAGCAGATCGTGCACAACACCCGGGTGGTCGGTGACCTGGAAGGCCGGGGCGCGGTCTTCGTGGACGAACTCGACCAGGTGCCCGACGGTGCCACGGTGGTGTTCTCCGCGCACGGCGTGTCGCCCGCGGTGCGCACCGAGGCGTCCCGGCGCGGGCTCGCGGTCATCGACGCCACCTGCCCGCTGGTGTCCAAGGTGCACGCCGAGGCCAGGCGGTTCGCCGCCGACGGCTACACGGTCGCGTTGATCGGCCACGCCGGGCACGAGGAGGTCGAGGGCACGCTGGGTGAGGCGCCGGACTCGACCGTGCTGGTGCAGACCCCGCAAGACGTGGCCGCGCTGCGGCCGCGCGACGGCGAGCGGGTCGCCTACCTGATGCAGACCACGCTGTCGGTCGAGGAGGCAGCGGAGGTCTCCGGCGCGCTGCGGGAACGCTTCCCCGCGATGCGCGCGCCCGGCAGCGACGACATCTGCTACGCGACCACCAACCGGCAGGCCGCGGTGCGGGCGGTCGCCGCCGAATCCGACCTGGTGCTGGTGGCGGGCTCGGCGAACTCGTCGAACTCGGTTCGCCTGGTGGAGAGCTGCGAGCGCCTCGGCACCCCGGCGCACCTGATCGACAGTGCGGTGGACATTGAGCTCGGCTGGCTCGCGGGGGTATCGACGATCGGCCTGACGGCCGGCGCCTCCGCGCCTCCGGCCGTGGTGGAGGAGATCATCACGGCGCTGGCCGGGCTGGGTGCCCTGTCGGTGTCTGAACGTGTCACGACCACAGAATCAATCCGGTTCGGCCTGCCCAAGGAGGTAAGGCAATAATGCCCATGCCACTACGTCAGTCCCTGCGTGTCGGGTCCTACCTGATGCGCCAGAAGCTGGCTGGAAATAAGAAGTTCCCGTTGCTCGTGGAGTTGGAGCCGCTGTTCGCCTGCAACCTGAAGTGCGCGGGCTGCGGCAAGATCCAGCAGCCGCACGAGATCCTCAAGCAACGGATGCCGGTCGAGCAGGCGCTGGGCGCCGTCGAGGAGTCCGGCGCGCCGATGGTGTCCATCGCCGGCGGCGAGCCGCTGATGCACCCGCAGATCGACGTGATCGTCGCCGAGCTGATCAAGCGCAAGAAGTTCGTGTTCCTGTGCACGAACGCGCTGCTGCTGCCGAAGAAGCTGGACAAGTTCAAGCCGTCCCCGTACTTCTCCTGGGTGGTGCACATCGACGGGCTGCGCGAGCGGCACGACGAGTCGGTCTGCAAGGAGGGCGTGTTCGACGACGCGGTCGCGGCGATCAAGCTGGCCAAGTCGCGCGGCTTCAAGGTGAACACGAACACCACGTTCTTCAACACCGACACCCCGCAGACGATCATCGACGTGCTGACCTACCTGAACGACGACCTCGGCATCGACGAGATGCAGATCTCGCCGGCCTACGCGTACGAGAAGGCGCCGGACCAGGAGCACTTCCTCGGCGTGACCGAAACACGGGAAATGTTCCGCAAGGCGTTCGCGGACGGCCGGCGCAAGAAATGGCGGCTGAACCACACCCCGCTGTTCCTCGACTTCCTCGAGGGCAAGACCGACTTCGGCTGCACCGCGTGGGGGATTCCCTCCTACTCGCTGCTCGGCTGGCAGAAGCCCTGCTACCTGATGAGCGACGGGTACGTGAAGACCTACAAGGAACTGATCGAGACCACCGACTGGGACTCCTACGGGCGGGGCAAGGACCCCAGGTGCGCTAACTGCATGGCGCACTGCGGGTATGAGCCGTCGGCCGTGCTGGCCACCATGGGCTCGCTCCGCGAGACGATCAGGGCGGCGCGCGGCTAAGCCTCAGGCCGCCATCAGATCGCATTCATGGTTACGGGAACCCCGTAGGTTCCGCTCAGCACTCGTTCAGGTAACGCGGCCATGCTCTGAGGTGGCGCGGCGCCCGATCCCCGGTTTCGGGGGACGGGCCACCGCGCCGCCAATCCATCCAGGGCAGGCACCGGCCTAGGAGTGCGTGATGTTCTTCACCTATCTGCGGCGGGAGCTACGCCGCCGGATGCGGCAGGCGGTCTTCATCACGCTCGGCCTGGCGCTCGGCGTCGGCCTGGTCATCACGGTGACGGCGGCCTCGGCCGGCGTCAAGAACGCCCAGGGCACGGTGCTGCACGCGCTGTACGGGGTGGGCACGGACGTCACCGTGACCAAGGTCCCGGCCGCCGGATCGTTTACCCCGGGCTCGTTCGGCTTCGGGTTCCGCGCCGGCACCGCCAAGCGGCCCGCGGCCGGCACCAAGATCGACACCAGCACGCTGGCGGCGGGCGGCACGCTCGCCTCGATCGGCTCGTCGGCGGTGAGCACGGTCGCCGCCCTGAAGAACGTGTCGGCGGCGGCCGGCGGCCTGACCCTGAACGACCGGACGCTGAGCGGCACGGTCCCGGCCGTCAACACCTCAGGCGGGACCGGCGGGACCGGCGGAGCAGGCGGTGCGGGCAGCGGGTCCGGTGGCGGTGCAAGCTTCCGGGCCAGCTTCAGCACCAGCACGTTCGGCGTCGACGGCGTGGACATCGGCGGCGGCGAGCTCGGCCCGCTCAGCTCGGGCAAGCTCAGCGCCGGGCGGACATTCACCGCCGCCGACGCCAGTTCCGACGTCGCGGTGCTGGACGCCTCCTACGCGGCGCAGCACAAGCTGCCGGTCGGGTCCACCATCGCCGTAGGTAACAGCAAGGGCGCCACGGCCAGCTTCAAGGTCGTCGGGATCGTCAGCGAGCCCGCGGGCGACAACCCTTCGGACGTCTACATCCCGCTCGGGGTCGCGCAGCGCCTGGCCGGCTTGACGAACGACGTGAACACGATTTACGTCGCGGCCAGCAGCGCCTCGGCCATCGGCCCGGTCTCCAGCGAGATCTCCAAGGCGCTGCCCGCCGATACCGTGACCACCTCGAGCGACCTGGCCAGTGAGGTCACCGGTTCGCTGTCCAGCGCCTCGAGCCTGGCCAGCAATCTCGGCAAGTGGCTCGCGATCGCGGTGCTGATCGCAGCGTTCGGCCTGGCCATCTTGCTGACGATGGCGGCGGTGTCGCGCCGGGTACGTGAGTTCGGCACGCTGAAGGCGCTCGGCTGGAAGAGCCGCCGCATCATCGGCCAGGTGATGGGCGAGGCGGTCACGATGGGCATCATCGGCGGTGCCATCGGCATCGGGCTCGGCTTCGCCGGCGCGGAGCTGGTATCCAAGCTGTCGCCCAAGCTCTCCGCCGTGGTCGGCCAGAGCACCGGTTCGGCCACGCCCGGCGGCGTCAGGCAATTCGGCGCCGGGGGCACCGGAGGTACCGGCGGCGCCGGCGGCGGTGGCTTCGGCGGGGGAGGCGGCGGCGGGTTCCAGCGCGCGACCGCGGCCAGCCACACCGTGGCCGTGCACCTGTCCGCCGCGGTGAGTACGAACGTCATCCTCCTCGCGGTCCTGCTGGCCGTGGCCGGCGGACTTATCGCCGGGATCTTCGGCGGCTGGCGCGCCGCGCGGCTGTCCCCCGCGGCCGCCCTGGCCAAGGTGGCCTGATGCCCAACGCACCCCGGCCGATCCCGCTCCGGCCGATCCCGCCCCGGCCGATCCCGCCTCAGTCAACCCGAGCCCGGACCGCCTGGCTCGGCGAGAGGAAAGCCTGATGTACAAGCTCTCCGGA
The DNA here is from genome assembly GCA_030853115.1 of Actinomycetota bacterium. GTDB lineage: Bacteria > Actinomycetota > Actinomycetes > Streptosporangiales > Streptosporangiaceae > Palsa-504. Next base: position 416 of record JALYVS010000514.1, on the reverse strand, counting down.
GTGACCAAGAATTACACCAAGGGCCGCGAGAGCGTCGCCGCCCTGCGCGGGGTGGACCTGGTGGTGGAGGACGGCGAATGGCTGTCCATCCAGGGACCGACCGGGCACGGCAAGTCGACGCTGCTGCAGATCCTGGGCGGCCTGGACCGGCCGTCGGGCGGTGTCGTCGACTTCGACGGGCGTGACCTCGCCCAGCTCCGCGAGGCCGAGGTAACCCGGGTGCGCGCGCAGTTCATGGGGTTCGTGTTCCAGACCTTTAACCTGATCCCCACGCTGTCCGCGCAGGAGAACGTGGAGGCCGCGCTGGTTCCGCTGCGCACCTCCGCTGCTGTCCGGCGGCGGCGCGCTGCCGCGGCGCTGGACACGGTCGGCCTCGGCGACCGGCTGAGCCACCTGCCCGGCGAGCTGTCCGGCGG
>JALYVS010000008.1 GCA_030853115.1 Actinomycetota bacterium | reverse complement strand
GGCTCCTTCCAGCAGCCCGGCGGACGCCGCGCCGATGACCGCGCCAGTCACGCCCGCCTTCAGCAGGCCGCCGACCGAGAAATGACCCGTCTGCGCGGCCTTGACCGCGTAGGACGCCATGTTCGACGCGGCCCCGGCCAGCGCCGCGCAGCCGATCGATCCGACCCCCGCGGTCACCGCCTCACAGCCCGCGAACACCGCGATGCCGACCACGATCGAGGTGATCACCGCTGCGTGATTCTTCACGAACGTCACTGTCGCCGTCGCGGCCTTCTTCGCATCGTGGTACGCCGTCTTGATCACGTGCACCGCGGCCCGCCCGATCGCCGACGCCACGTTGGTCGCCGCCTTGTAGAGCCGCGACCCGGCCTGCGCGGCGTAACTCACCACCGTCCCGGCCGCGTGGATCCCGTACTCCGCGGCATCCTCGACCGCGTTCGCCCCATCATGCGCGGCCCGGACCGTCAGCTCCCAGCCCGGCCGGAGCAGGTCGTTGTACGTATCATCGGCGGCGCCTGAGACCGCCGCGACCGCCGCATCAGCCGCCGCCGCCGCGGCATGGCGGCCCTTGTCGATATCAGACGCAGCCGCGTGCCAGTCACAGGAAAAGCTCGTCCAACTGCACTTTTTATGGGCCCGGGCCCGGGCCTGCGCCGCGGCCCTGGCCTTGGCCTTCGCGGCCCGCTCCCGGGCCGCCGCCTGCGCCTCCAGTCGCTGGTCCTTGGCCTCCAGCTGCTTGAGCTTGGCCGCCGACACGACCTGCGGCGGATGCGCCTCGCACGCGCTGCCGCACGGATGCGCCGCCCGCTGCGCCGCCACCGACCCGACCGTCCCCCCGCCGGTCAGCATCATCATGTGCCCGGTCGGGTCGGTCGCGCCCATCGGGTCATCGCCCACATACGCGAACGGGTTCGCGTCCCCCGAGGCCGGCACCGGACTCACCGCGGCGGTGTCCCGGTTGCTGAAACCGCCGCGCGACGGGCTGTACCAGCGGGATCCCATGTCGACCTGACTGGTGGCCGGGTCGGTCCAGGCCGACTGGTAGCCCAGCCGCCCGGACAGCGTCCCGCTGGAGCTCAGCACCGCCCCCCACGGGTCGTAGGCCCGCGAACCGGACAGCGACGAACCGCTGGCGGTGAAATCGCCCACCACGTCGGTGTGCGCGTCGGTGTAGGCCAGCACCCCGGCCGAGGTCCCGCCGCCGACCAGCCCGATCCCGGTCAGGCCGCCGCCGGGGTCGTAGCTGTAGGTCGAGGCACCGTCAGCGGCGAGCAGCGCGCTGTTCCCGGCGTAGGACATCGTCGCGACCGTGGTCCCGCCGCTGCCGGTCACCGAGGTCGTGCGGCCCAGCGCGTCGGTGCTGTAGGACTCGGTGCCCTGGGTCACCTGGCCGCCGTAGGCGTCCGTGGTCGAGGCCACCGTCCCGCCCGGGGTCACCTCCGAGGCCAGCGTCCCGTTCGCGTTGTAGGAGTAGGTGTTGGTGCCGTCGGTGGTCAGCTCGTCGCGGGCGTCGTAGGTGTAGGTCACCGCGCCGACCTTGGTCCGGTTCCCGTTCGCGTCGTAGCTGTAGTTCGTGGTCGTGCTGCCGTTGTTCCACGAGGTGAGCCGGTTCGCGTCGTCGTAGGCGTAGGTGCTGGCGGACGCGCCCGCGAAGCCCGCCGTGGTCTTGGCGGTCAGGTTCCCGTTCGGGTCGTACTGGTAGGCGATCGAGGCCACGGTGGCCCCGCCGTGGGTGGCCAGGGTGTCCGTGGCCAGTTCGTGCAGGCCGTTATAACCGAACGACCTGGTGTCCCCGCTCGCCCCGTAGGACTCCGTGGACACCTGGTCCAGCGAGTTGTAGCCGTACGACAGCGTCGTACCGGTGGTCGGGTCGGTCATGCTCGCGAGCCGCCCGGCGGTGTCGTAGCTGTACCCGGTCGTGCCGGCCGAGTCCACGACCGAGGAGACGTCGCCGTCTCCGTTGTAGGAGAACGTGGACGCGCCGCCCGACCCGGCCCCGGTCAGCAGCAGGCCGCGGTCATTGTAGGTGAACGACTCCGCCGTGGCCGGGCGCGCGCCGGCCGCCGCTGTCCCGGCCGAGGTCATGTCGCCGGCCAGGTCGTAACCGAAGGACCGGTTCGCCGTGGTCGCAGTCGCCCCGGACCCGGACTGCCCGGTCAGCTGGCTCATCGAGTTGTACGTGTTGGAGACCGACACGCCGCCGGGCTGCGCCTGGGTCACCGGCCGGCCGTCGGCGTCGTAGGAATCGGTGAAGGTCCCGTCAGAGTTCTGGCTCGTGGACGACTCCACCAGCGTGGCCGGCTGGTTCCAGCTGTTGTACGTCGTCCACCACTTGTTGCCGTTCCCGTCGGTGTACAGCGTCTGGTTCCCGGCCGCGTCGTACCCGAACGACGTCGTCACGGCGGTGGTGCTCGTCAGCGGCTGCACCTCCTGGGAGAGCTGGCCGGTCGCGCTGTAGCTGAACGTGGTGGCGTTGCCGCGGTAGTCGGTCGAGGTCACCAGGTTTCCGTCGGCGTCGTACGACGATGTCGCCGCGCGCAGGGAGGTCCCCGAGGAGTTCAGGTCCGCGGTGCCGGTCTGGCGGCCCGCCTCGTCGAACGTCGCCGTCGTCTGCGTCCCGTCCGGGTACGTGGTCGAGGTCAGGTCGCCGGCCGGGCCGTAGCCGTACTGGGTGGCGTTGTTCGCCCCGTCCGTGACCGAGGTCTGCTCGCCCGCGGCGTCGTGACCGTACAGCGTCTTCACGCCGTCCGGCGAGGTCTTCGAGGCCAGCCAGCCGCCGACCGGGGCGTAGTTGTAGGTCGTGGTGTACGAAGCGGCCGAGGGATACCGTTCCACCTGCGTAGAGGTGAGGGTGCGGCCCAGGTCGTCGTAGGTCGCCTGCGAGACCGCGCCGGTCGGACCGGTCGCCGACAGCTGATCCCCGTTGGTGTCGTAGGCGTAGGTGGTGACGCCGCCGTCCGGGTTTTTCTGCGTGGCGACGTCGCCGAGCTGGTCGTAGGTGTAGGACGCCACGTTTTTCAGCGGGTCGGTCTCGGTGCTGATCTGGCCCAGGCTGTTGTACGTGTCCGTGGACACCGCGACGACCGGGTTTTGCGAGCCGGGCGGGGTGTAGGACGGGTTGGTCACGGTGAGCGGGTTGCCCGCGGCGTCATAACTGGTGGTCGTGACGTTGCCTTTTGCGTCCGAGGACTCCACCGGGTCGCCGAAGGTGTTATACCCGTTCATCGTGGTCGGCGTGGATACGGTCGGGGAGCCGAGGTAGACCTGGGTGGTCACCGCGGGCTCGGTGGTCACCGCGAGACGGCCCGCCTCGTCGTAGGCGTAGTTGGTGGTGTTCCCGTCTGGGTCCGTCGTCGAGGTCGGCAGCCCGCGCTGGTCCAGGGTCCAGGTGGTGGTCAGCTTGTTGGCCGGGTTCACCCCGCCCAGACGGCCCAGGCTGTACAGGGCGCTGACCTGGGTAGAGGTGAGTGCCTGCTGATAGACCTGGACATCGGAGAGGCTGCCGCCGAAGTAGTCGCCGTTCCCGTTGGCCGCGGTCTGGTCCCGGCCGAGGGCCATCGGGCCGGTCGCGGCCACCGGGGTGGTGTCGGTGGCCGTCCCGGACGCGACTCCGTTGACGTACAGGGTCATCGTGCCGCTGCTCGCGTCGTTCACCCCGACCAGGTGCACCCAGGTGCCGGCCGGTGTCGTGAGCGTCGATTGAGCGGTGGCGTAGGCCGGCGCCTTAGCCGTGCTCAGCGGCCGGGCGAAGGCCCAGTTAACGGAATAGCCGAACCCGGTGAAAGCAGAGTTCAGCCCGAGGGTGAAGCCCGAATTGCCGTAGAGCGGCACCCCGTAGATGGATGAGGGGGGCGGGTCCTGCGAGACGGCGGTCTGGGTACCCAGGCCGAGCAGCCTGGGGTTGACCCAGGCGGAGACGGTGAACGAGCCCGTGGTGTCCAGCACCGGACCCTTGGTCGTAATCGCCGAGTCCTGAAGCTGGGCGCCCCCGCCGGTCCAGGTGACGCCGCTGGCGGTGGCGGTGTGCCCGGTGCCGGTGGCGTCGGGCACCGAGTTGCCCGACGTCTGGTTCAGCGGCCACCAGGCGGCCGGGGTGTTCCCGCTGCCCGCCACGGCCTGCGACTGCGAGGTCAGGTTGCCCATCGGGTCGTAGGTGTAGCCGGTGGACCTGGCCGGCGTGCTGCTACCTGGTCCGGTCAGCGTCTGGCTGGCCGTGTCGCCGTCGGCGTTGTAAGCGTAGCTGGTCGTGCGGTCCAGGCTGAACGGGTCCAGCGTCTGCGACGTGTTGCGGCCGGCCGCGTCGACGGCGTAGTCCGTGGTGGTGGCACCGTTGTTGGCGGACCGGACGACCAGGTTCCCGGCCGCGTCGTAGGTGTCGGCTTCCTCGGTGTAGGACGTACCCGCGATGAGATTGTTACGGGTGACCGAGGCGACCAGGCCGTCGTCGGTGTAGCCGTAGGCGGTAACCCAGCCCATCGAGTCGGTGATCGAGGCCAGCCGCCCGGCCGGATCATAGGCCCGGGACGACTCGGCCAGCGGCGCCGCCGGCTGCGGGTTGGCCGGGTTGCCTGTGTAGTTGGCCAGCGTGACCGTGAGCAGCTGCCCGGTAGCGTCGTAGCTGTAGTTCGTGATGCTGCCGGCCGGATCCTTCTGCGAGGCCAGGTCACCGTAGGCGTTGTAGGTGTAGCTGGTGACGTTGGTGTCCGGATCGGTCGCCGTGGCCTCCAGGTCGTTGGCGTTGTAGGTAAACGACTGCGTCCGGGAGGCGTCGCCGCCGGTGGTATCGGCGACCGTCTGGGACAGCACGTCGCCGTCCGCGTCGTGGCTGGTGGTGATCTGGGCGGTGTGCGGATCACCGGACACCCGGTCGGATCGGTCTCGGTCGCCACCTGCCCGTCGGGGTTGTAGGTATAGGAGGTCATCAGGTTGACAGGATTGGCGACCACGGTCTTGGTCAGGACCCGGCCCAGCCCGTCGTAGACGTACTTGGTGACCTGCCCGTCCGGGTTGGTGGCCTGGGCCAGGTCGCCGTTCAGGTCGTACAGGTAGGTGGTCACCGCGCCGCCTGGCGTGGTCTGGGTGTAGGGCAAGCCGCCGGGCGGGTCCGGGTCGAGGTTGCCGTTGGCGTTCACCGCGGCGACGCAGGTGGTACCGGGCTCGGTATTCTTGCCGGGGTCGAAGAAGTCGCAGGTATAGACGATGTTCGTGGTCTGCCCGGCCGGATAGCCCGCCACCGGCGGCGTGGTCCGCGCGATGAGCTCGCCGTAGGTGTTATAGGTGTAGCTGGTCTGGTAGCGGGTGTCGGTGGCCGAGGAGGACCGCGGGTCCAGCGAGGCCGCCATCATGTCGTTGAGCGGACTCGCGGCCGGGGACGCGGTGGTGTCGTCCGGGTAGTACGTGTAGTACGACGTCGAGCAGGTGCCCGCGGCCTGGTTCTGGCACTGGGACTTGGACACCATGTTGCCGCGGACGTCGTAGCCGTAGGAGGTGACGTCACCGTCCGGGTCGGTGGTGGTGGCCAGGAACCCGCCCGCGTTGTACCCGTACCGGGTGGTGTCGCCGTCGCCGTCGGTCTGCGCGATCAGCCGGTCGCCGTTGCCCGGGTCATACTGCCAGCTGAGCGTCTTGCCGCCCGGGTCGGTGACCTGGACGGTCTGGACCGGGGTCAGGCCCTGGGAGTTCTGCGCCGCGGTGTACTGCGCGGCGACCTGGCCCGCGGACAGCTGCGAGCGGAACGCGGCGAACTCAGCCATCGACCCGGTGAAGTACGAGGCGTACCCGGTGCTGCTGGTCGAGCTGAAGTGAGACTCATCGGGCCAGGTGCCGCCCAGGTAGCCGGCGCCGAGGTAAGCGTAGGCGGTGGCGCCGGAGTTGACCAGGTTGCCCGCGTCGGTGCCGACGACGTTCCCGTCCAGGTACAGCGTCTGGCTGCTCGTGCTCGCCGATAGCGCGACGAAATGCCACCGGCCGTCGTTGACCGCGCTCGCCGAGGTGATGACCTCGGCCGCGTAAGCGTTGGAGAACCGGCCGATCAGCTTCCCGTCGGACCCGATGTACAGGGACGGCTGGTAGCCGCCGGTCACCGTGGCGCTGCCCGCGGCCGTGGCCTCGGTCGAGTAGAGCACCTCGTTGCTCGCGGTGGTCTGGAACGCCAGCTCGATCGTGCCTGGCCCGGTCGTGACCTGGTCCTGGGCGGGCAGCGCCAGGTAGGAGGAGGTGCCGTTGAACGAGTCCGCGGTGGTGTCGGCGAACGGCCCGGCCACGCCCTGCGTGACGTTGTTATAAGCGGCAGCGCCGCCCTTGACCTGATCGGTGGCCGTGCTGGTGCCGGTATCGGACAGCCGGTAGTAGTCGGTGGGGTCCCCGGCCAGCATCGAACCCGCGTAGTCCTGGCTGGACCCGGTGACGGTACTGCCGCCCATCTCCCAGTTGCCGCCGTTGCTGTCAGTCACCTGCGTCAGCAGGCCGGTGACCGGGCTGTAGGTCGCCTGCGCGTACACGCTGCCGGTCGGCCGGGTGACTTTGGTCAGCCAGCTGCCCTGCGTGGTCCCGGCCGAGTAAAGCCCGGTGACCTGGGGAGCAGTGATGGTCTGGTCCCAGAAGGCCACGTCAGAGATGTTGCCGGTGAAGTACGTCGCATACCCGGTGGGGTTAGAGGTGCTGTAGTGCGGCTCGGTGGGCCAGCTGCCACCGAGGTAACCGGCCCCGACGTACTGGTACTGCAGGCCGGTGTTGGCCACCGTCCCGGCCAGCGTGCCAACCGCCGTGCCGTCCAGGTACAGCGTCTGGGTCGTGCCCGCGGCGGTGATCACGACCTGGTGCCACTTGCCGTCGTTGACCGCGGCCGCCGACGTGACCGGGGTGTCGGCGCCCTGGTAGAACTCGCCGCGCAGCTTGCCGTCGGACCCGATGTACAGCTCGGGCGTGTAGCTCCCGGTCTGCGCCGCGGTGATCGCCGAGGCCTGGTTGGACAGCAGCACGCCGCCCGCCGTGGTCGTCTTGAACCACATCGACACCGACTGGGCATCGGCCCCAGACACCAGGGTGGTCGGCAGCTGCAGGTAGGAGGAGGTGCCGTTGAACCCGGCCGACGTGGCCGTCAACCCGGGCAGCGGGCCCGGCTGGCCGAGCGACACCCCCGAGTAGGTGCCGTTATCCGCGCCCTCGTTGACCAGCACCGAGCTGGCCGCCACGGCGCCGGCCGGCTCGCCGAGCCGCCAGTACGAATGCGGGCTGGTGTCCAGCACGGCCGCCGGGTAGTCAGAACCGGTGGTGTAGGCGTACGTGGTGCAGTGGTTGGCGGGCGTGCATACGCTGGTCAGCTGGTCGCCGGTGTAGGTGTAGGTCCAGGTCAGTGCACTGGCCGCGTTTCCGGTGACCACCGGGTTGGTGGTGACCGCCGTGACGTGCGGATACAGCGCCCCCGTCGGGGTGGCCCAGGTGAAGGACAGGTACCGGCCGGACGCCGAGGTCGCCTCGGTGGCTTCCCCGGCCGCGTTCCTGGTGAAGGTGAGCTGGTTGCCGTACGCGTCTCCGATCGCGGCGAGGCCGCCGATGCTGACCTTGCCCAGCGTGTAGGGCTCCAGCCCGCTGCCGGGGGCCGCGAAAGCATAGGTGGTGTCGTTCTTGTCGGTCAGCTTCCAGCCGCCGCTGGCCGTGGCCAGCTCGGCGTACCGGCCGGGGGGCGGCGTGAACGACCCGTCCGCGTTGACCCCGAACGCCACCTCCTGCCCGTCCGGGTAGGTCACGTTCACGGTGTGCGCGTTCCCCGAGGCGTCCACCTGCCCGTTGACCGCGCCCATGTCCAGGATGGACGACCAGCCGGCCCCGAACGCGCCGCTGCTGCGCGGGTCCCGGCTGTTGTAGGAGCGCGCGATCGACAGCGCGGGCCCGACGGTCGTCACCCGGGCGTCCGTGACCGAGGTGGCGTAGTCGCCGTCCGCCGCGTTGAAGCCGGGCCCGTCGGTGTTCTGCGACAGGTCCGAGGTCAGCACCGGCTGCGGCACGTTGGTGGTGAAGTACGAGACCGGCGTGAGCGCGCTGTAGGTCGTCCCGTTGTAGACCTGAGCGGTCCAGTAGTAGGTCTGCCCCCAGATCAGGTTCTTGGTGTAGTTGGAGTTGGTCTTCGGGTACCACGGCACGGACCACTGGCTGGCCGCGGTGTACCCCGAGGTCGCCACCTGGATGCCGGCCGCGTTGTAGACGGTGAACTCGTACTTCAGCGCGGCCGTCACGCCGGCGGGCTCGGTCCCGGACGCCATCAGCACCGGGGTGACCGACGGTGAGTTGTAGTTGGCCGGCGGGTACTGCGCGGCGACCTGCGGCGCGGTCAGGGCGGTGTAGGTCAGCGACAGGTACGGCGCATCCGGGGTGTTGAACGAGTCGAACTCTTTCCACTGGTTGTCGTCGGTCAGCGAGCTCGACAGCGCCAGGCCGTACTGGGCCGCGGTGGGCTGGCCGTACGGGAACTGCATTTGCGAGGCGTTGAACGCACTCGCGTTCAAGTTCACGCTCATCCAGCCGCCGACCGTTGGGTTGCCGGTCGTATTGGTGCAGGCCGCCGTGGGCGCGGTCACATCCGACTGGCCGATCTCAGCGGAGATAGACGGGCCGGGCCAGCCCTGGGCCCCGGTGACACTCCACGGCTCGGTGATCGGGCTCACCCAGAACGGCTCGGGCGTACTGCAGTTCGTGGCGTACGCGTCCCAGACGTTCAGCGTCGCGGCCGTGACGGTGTCGGTGGCCAGCGTGCTGCTCAGACCGGCGAACTGCAGGAACGCCCGCGCACAGGTGGGGTTCTCGCAGCCGGGCTGGTACGTGAACGTCGGGGTGCCTGTCGGGGTCGGCGTCGGCGACGGCGAGCTCACCGGCGGGCTCGCCGGGGGCTGGCCCGAGGCGTTGTAGGTGCCCACGTCGAGCAGCGCGCTACCTGAGTAGTCGGCCACGTTGGGGGAGATCACCGACGTGCTGCCGGTGGTCGTGGTGTTCAGCGACGGGTCCACCGTTACCGGGAACACCCGGGCGGAGCTGTCCAGCCAGGCGGCCGGGATCGACGCCTGCAGGGCCGGCTCGCCCTGGTACGTCACCAGCTGGTAGATGACCGGGGTGGCCGCCCCGGTGGTGCCGGTGGTGCCGGAGGCGTCGGTAGCCAGGCCGCCGGGGATCGTCGCCTCCACGGTGCCCGCCGCGTCCTTCAGCGCGACCGACCCGTCGGGCCGCAACGCGGGGGTCAGCCCGTTCAGCCGCAGCGGGAATACCCAGCTGCCGGGCGCCTGCGCCCGGTGCAGGATGAGCGACTCGCTGATCCTGCACCGCGGTGGTCGTCTCCACCAGGTCGGTGGCCGGCAGCACGGCCGGGTAGGTAACCGACGGGCCGGTCGCCGTACCCGGCACCGCCGCCGCGCCCGCCAGCCCGAATCCCACCCCGAACGATCTTTCGCTCGTGCCCCCGAACACCAGCGAGCCCAGCCCGGTGCTCCCGGCCCGGGCCGCGAAGCTGACCCCGACCGAGTTCGCTGCCTCGCGCCACCCGCCGCCGGACACGGCCACCAACCCGGTCTGGATCGGCGCCCAGGTGCCCGCGCTGGTCTGGTAGTTCACCGGCGCCGCGTACACGTGCCGCGTGTAGGTGCCGTCCGTGTTCCGGTACAGATCGCTGGTCGCGGTCGACTTCGTGTCGACCAGCGTGCTCGTCCTCGGGTTGAAGTGGCTGACGCCGATGGCGCCCCCGGTGGTGTCCCGGCGCTTCTTCGGCGCGTGCACCCGGTACAGCGGCACCTGGCCCCGGCCCTTGCCCCGCTTGTGCCCGCGGGCCCGGGCCACCGCCCGGGTCGCCGCCGCGGGCACCTGATGCGGCTTGCCCGCCGCCGTGCCACGCTGCTGGTGCGGCGTCTTGGGTGGCGCCTGGTGCTCTCCGGTCAGCCGGGACATGAAGCCAAGCACCGAGGTCCGCACCGCGGTCCGGCTCGGTAGCCGCAACGGCGAAGCGCCAGCCAGCGGCGTCACCGCCATCAGCGGCAGCCAGATCGCCAGCAGCAAGGCCCCGGCCTTGATGGCCCGCCGTCGTGCGCGCACGCTCACGCCCGCCCGTGGTCCAGATTTCACTGCACACCGCCCGATTTATCCAGGGGAGACGTTTCCTCACGTCCCAGAGCCCCGGTCGTCACTAAGCGGTAATCATGGAGATACGGGACGTATGCGGTCAAGAGTTTCCTGGGCTTCAGTTGGGTAACGTCTGGCAAATCTCAACGAATGCGCCTAGAGAAACCTGAGGGTTTCAGCTGCTTCCTGAGGTCTGCACGGCCGCGGTGACCAGGTGGTCCACCGCCGGGGCGATCTGGGCGGTCGCGGTGCTCAGCACCGTGACGTTGCTGCCGCCGGACGGTCCGCCGATCGTCGCGAAACGCACCGCCGGGTAGCGGGCCGCGTCCTGGTCGACGGCGGCGATCTGCGGCGTTCCCGCGGCGATGATCACGTTGCAGTTGCGCTGGAGCAGGCTGGACAGCACGGGCAGGGCGCCGCCCGCCGTCTGCGCGCCCATGACCGGGAGGTATTCGACCTTGGCGTGCGTGGCCAGGGACGCGCGCTGCAGTCCTGCCCACGCCTGCGCGGCCTGCGGGCCGGCCAGCCCCCGCTCCCTGGTCAGCAGGCACGCGTCAAAGGCCAGGTAGGTCCGCGCCCGCGGGGCGGACACGGTCGTCTCGTGCTGGACCGCGAGCACCCCGGCCACCGCGGCGCAGGCCAGGGTCACCGCGTACGTGACGATCCGCCGCCGGCGTGTCCCCATGACCGGCCACAGCCACCGCGGTCCGGATGCCTGATCCTGCCGCGGTCCGGATGCCTGCGCCTGCCGCTCGCGGCGCCGCCTAGCCGCCCGGGACCTGTGACCCTGGCCCTGGCCCCGGTGTGCCGACGTGCTCATCCCGTACCTCCGCGCCGTTCGCTGCGCGGCCAAGATACTCCTCGCACCGCCTGGGCAAGACATATCCGCACAAACAAATCAGCGTTCGGTCAGGTGGAGGTTGACCGAGCGGGCCTGGGCGGCCAGCTCGGGGACCTCGAGGACTTGCACGCCGGCCGCGCGGAGCTGGTTCGCGCCCTCGCCCGCGGTGAACAAGGCGGGCTCGCGCCAGGCGTAGACGACGCGGGGCAGGCCGGCCGCGACGATGTGCTGGACGCAGGTCACCGGGCGGGAGGCGCGTTCGCCGCAGGGGACCAGCGAGCTGTAAAGGGTGGCCTGCTGGAGCCGGGGGTCGGGGCCAAGCTTACGCAGGGCTACTTCTTCGGCGTGATCGTGGTCTTCTTGCTCGCGGGAGAAGCCGGTGGCCAGGACCTCGCCGTCTGGGGCGACGATGACCGCGCCGACGGAAAAGGCGGTCGCGGACGGCGGGCACAGCCGGGACAGCTCGATGGCCCAGCGCAGGAACCGGTGGTCCGGGCCGCCGGGGCCGAGCAGGTATTGCAGCAGGACGATCTCGTCGACGCGGCGGGTTCCGGCCAGGGTCATCGGGGCGGCGGGACCGCAGGCTTGGGCGGGGGCACGCGGGACGGTGAAGCGGGGGGCGGCGGGGTCGGCGACGAAGAACGGGGCAATGGCGAGGTGGAGTTCGTGGGCCAGGTCAGCCGCCAGGATCTCGCCCAGGACGCGGGCGCCGCCTTCGACGAGGAGTCGAGCCACGGACCGTTCGGCCAGATCGTCGAGAATGAAGCTGAGGGACAGCGGGTGGCCGGCGTCGACGAGCGTGGCGGAGCCCCCCAGGCTGGCCCGGGCGCGGGCCAGGGCCGGGGTGGCGCAGTAGACCAGGCGGAGCGCGCCGGGGGCGAAAAAGTTCGCCGCCGGGTCCAGGTCACCGGTCGCGGTCAGGGTGACCCGGGCCGGGTGCGGCGGCAGGCCGCGAGCGGTGCGGCGCTCGATCCGGCGCGGGTCGCGGATCAGCAGCCGGGGATTGTCTTTCCTGACCGTCCGCGCGCCGACGCAGATGGCGTCGCAGCCGGCCCGCACCTCGTCCACCCGGTCCAGGTCAGCGGGACCGGACAGGATCAGGCGGCGCGGGCTGGCGTCGTCTATGTAACCGTCAGCCGAGGTGGCACAGCTCAGCAGCACGTACGGGCGTGGCGGCAACCGGGTCCCCCCTTGTCCTGCTCTTTGATCTCCTGCGGCCCCAGCGTAGCTTCGGGACGCTGGGCGGTGCTTTACTGGTCACCGATGCTTGAGACAGTCAATCCGGCCACCGGGGAAGTACTGGCCACCTTCCCCGTGCATTCGCGCCGGGAGGTCGACGCCGTGGTCGCCGCGGCGCGCGAGGCCGCGGTGTGGTGGGACGGGCTCGGCCCGGCCGGGCGGCGGGTCCGGCTGCTAGCCTGGAAGTCCCACCTGACCAGGTACATGGCCCGGCTCGCGCAGCTCGTGCACGAAGAAACCGGCAAGCCGCTCGACGACGCCAAGCTCGAGATCATCCTGGCTATCCTGCACATCGACTGGGCCGCCCGGCACGCCCGCCGGGTGCTGCGCTCGCGCCGGGTCGCCAGCGGGCTCGCGGCCATCAACCAGAGGGCCACGGTGGAGTACCAGCCGCTCGGCGTGGTCGGCGTGATCGGGCCGTGGAACTACCCGGTGTTCACCCCGGTGGGGTCGATCGCCTACGCGCTGGCGGCCGGGAACGCGGTGGTGTTCAAGCCGTCCGAGCTGACGCCTGCGACCGGGGACTGGCTGGTCCGCTCGTTCGGCGAAGCGCTGAGCATTTTCAGTGACGCGCCGCCGCCGGTGCTGCAGCTGATCACCGGGGGCGGCTCGACCGGCGAGGCGCTGGCCCGCAGCGGCGTGGCCAAGATCGCCTTCACCGGCTCCGCGGCCACCGCGCGCAAGGTGATGGCCGCCGCCGCGGACACCCTTACTCCGGTCGTCGCCGAATGCGGCGGCAAGGACGCCCTGCTGGTCGGGGCGGACGCCGACCTGGACGCGGCCGCCGACGCGGCGGCCTGGGGCGCGATGTCCAACGCGGGCCAGACCTGCATCGGGATCGAGCGCGTCTACGTGGCCGACGCGGTGTACCACTCCTTCCTGGAACGGCTGACCCAGCGGGTGTCCGATTTGCGGCCAGGATCTGACAGTGCGGCCTCGTACGGGCCGATGACCTCACCCGCGCAGGGCGAGATCGTGGCCAGGCACGTGGCCGACGCGCTGGCCCGGGGCGGCCGGATCTCGGGGGCCCCGGGGCCGGTGCTGGCTAACGACGCGAACGCGGGGCCGTCGGCCGTCGCGCCTTTCGTCCGGCCGGTGGTGCTGACCGAGGTGCCGGAACACAGTACGGCTGTGACGGAGGAGACGTTCGGTCCCACCGTCACGGTGACATCGGTGGTGAACCTGGCCGAGGCCGTGTCGTTCGCCAACGCCGGGCGGTACGGGCTGGGGTCGGCCGTTTTCGCCAAGGACCGCGCGGCGGCCATGGCGGCGGCACGGTCGCTGCGCAGCGGGATGACCTCCATCAACTCGGTGGTCGGGTTCGTGCTGGTGCCCGCGCTGCCGTTCGGCGGGATGGGCGAGTCCGGGTTCGGGCGCGTCCACGGGGCGGACGGGCTGCGGGAATTCGCCCGGGCCAAGGCCATCACGCGACAGCGGATGCGGCCGCTGGTGAACCTGACGTCGTTCGGCCGGACCGACCGCGACATGCGTCGTATCGTCGCGTTGATCACGTTGCTGCACGGGCGGCTGTACCGTCCCCGGCGGGGGCGGCAGGGACGTTAGGCGCTGCTCGGGTTGGCGGGGTGGCTGGCGATCATCATCGCGTCGACCGGGTCGGCGGGATCGACCGCGGCCAGCGGGGCGCGGCCCGCGATGAGGTCGGCGGCCCGCTCGGCGATCGCGATCGTGGGCGCGTTGGTGTTCCCGCGCGGCACGGACGGCATCACCGACGCGTCCACCACCCGCAGGCCGGTCACGCCGCGCACCCGGAGCTCGGGGTCGACCACGCTGTTCCACCTCGACTCACCGCCCATCGCGCAGGTCCCGACCGGGTGGTACAGCGTCACCACGTGGGTCCGGACGTACTGCAGCAGGTCGGTGTCGGAGCGGATGTGCGTACCTGGCGCCAGCTCGCTCTGGCAGATCTCCGCCATCGGCCGGGCCGTCACGAACTCCCGGGCCAGCTTCAGCCCCGCGGTCAGCGCCCGGGCGTCCCGGGCGTCGGACAGGTAACCGGGATCGATGGCCGGCCGGTGCCTGGGATCGGCGCTGCGCAGCCGGATCCGGCCGCGGCTGGCCACGTCGACCAGGCCGACCAGCACCGACATCGCGCGCTGCGCCGGGTCGGCGAGCCCCTGGTCGCGGTAGGGCGCGGGCAGCACGTGCAGCTGCAGGTCCGGCGCGAGCAGCCCGGGCGCGGAGTGGGCAAAGCCGCCGGACTCCGCCACGTTGGACGTCAGCGGGCCGCGGTGGCTCAGCTGCCAGCGCAGCAAGCTCGCGTTGCCGCTCTTCTCCCACAGCCCGCGCAGCTTCGGCGTCGACCAGATCACCGGCAGCACCGGATGGTCGGACAGGTTGCCGCCGACGCCCGGGTTCTCCGCCAGCACGTCGATGCCCATCTCGATCAGGTGATCGGGCGGCCCGATGCCGGACAGCATCAGCAGCTGCGGGCTGTTGACCGCGCCGCCGGACACGATGACCTCGGCGTTGGCCCGGGCGGTCTCGGCCTCGCCACGGCGCAGGTAGCTCACCCCGGTGGCCTGGCCGCCCTCGACGACGACCTTGGTGACCAGGGCGTCGGTGAGGACGGTGAGGTTCGGCCGGGCCAGGGCGGGGTGCAGGTAGGCGGTGGCGGCCGAGCACCGACGACCGTTCCGCTGAGTCAGCTGGTACCAGCCGACGCCGTCCTGGCGCGGTCCGTTGAAGTCCTCGTTGGCCACCGCCCCCTGCTCCTGCGCGGCGGCGATGAAGGCCCCGCACGCGGGCGACTTGTAGCGCGGGTCGGTGACCGTGAGCGGGCCGCCGGTGCCGTGGTATGCGGAGGCGCCGCGCGAATTATCCTCGGCGCGGCGGAAGTAGGGCATCAGGTCCTCGTAGCCCCAGCCGGTGCAGCCGGCCTCGTCCCGCCAGGAGGCGAAATCATGGCGGCTGCCCCGGATGTAGATCATCGCGTTGACCGAAGACGAACCGCCCAGGACCTTGCCCCGCGGCCAGTAGATCGACCGCCCGGCCGCCCGGTGCTGCGCGACGGTGCGGTAATTCCAGTCGTACTGGCTCTGGAACAGCCTGCTCAGGGCGGCGGGAGCGTGCAGCTCAGCGGCGTCATCGACTGGTCCGGCCTCGATCAGCAGGACGCTGACGCTCGGATCAGCCGACAGCCGCGCCGCCAGGACGCAGCCCGCGCTCCCGGCGCCGACGATGATGTAGTCATACCCAGTCATACACGGCGGCCTCCCCTAGGGATAAAGGGAACAATAACGCGCCATGCTCGAGCGTCACGCCTGGGGGGAGTTCAGGTCCGGCGGGCCCCCGAGAACCGCCGGACCTGAACGGGTGCGATGCTCACCGTACGCTGACATTGACGCGGCGTCAGCCACGTACAGTGACAACTGCTGAAACCTTGAGCGCTCCAGCCGCTGCTGATCACATGCGATCACTCATCGTGTTCATACGATGCCACATCGTGCGCCCAATGTGAACAACCGCAGGTCAATCGATCGGTGACTTTTTTATCGCGTTCGTGCGACGGGTGCCCTGCGCCGTCCGCATGCCGGTTCCCTTAGGGTGGATTCATGGCCCGGAACCGTGCAGAAAACCCCGTCGTTCTGTCCCGCATCTATACCCGTACCGGCGACGATGGCAGCACCGCGCTCGCCGACGGCAGCCGGACCAGCAAAACAGATTCGCGCCTGGCCGCCTACGCTGATGTCGAGGAAGCGAACTGCGCGATCGGCATGGCGGTTACGTTCGGTGAACTGACACCGGAAATTTCCGCACTGCTCGGCCGGGTGCAGAACGAGCTCTTCGACGTGGGCGCCGACCTGGCTAACCCGGTCACGGACGCGCCGCCGCCCTACCCGCCGCTGCGGATCGACGCGGCCTACATCACCCGGCTCGAGGCCGAGTGCGACGCGTACAACGCCGACCTGCCGACGCTGCGCAGCTTTCTGCTACCCGGCGGAAGCCCCGGCACGACGCTGCTGCACATGGCCAGGACCGTCACCCGGCGGGCCGAACGGAGCGCGTGGGCCGCGGCCGCCGAGCACGGCGACACAGTAAGCCCGCTGCCCGCCCGTTACCTGAACCGGCTGTCGGACCTGCTGTTCATCGTGTCCCGGACGGCCAACGCGGGCCACGACGACGTGCTGTGGAAGCCGGGCGGCGAACGCGGCTGAGCCGCGGCTCAGCACACCCCGGGCTGATTACCGGACCGCGCCGAGGTGGGAGCCGGGAGGTGCGGCCTCGAGCCAGGAGAGCAGGCCGGTCAGGGCCGACTCCGCCAGGGCCAGTTCCACCGTGGCGGCCTGCCCGCCGGCATCTGAGCCCTGGCCGCCGGCATGTGAGCCCGGCCCGCCTGAGCTTGCGCCTAGGTCTGAGCCCGGTCTTTCCGAGCCTGAGCCCGCGGAGAGGTCGTCGCCGAGCTGGCACTCCACCACGATCATGCCGGGCCCCAGGCTGGCTTCCTCGGCGTCGTTCGGCAGGCGGCGCGACACCACGGTCAGGTCGCGCCGGGGGAAGGTCTCTGCCGGCCGCATCGAAACCCGGAACGCGCTGTACCAGTAGAGCTCTTCGCGCTGGTAGGACGCCACCCCGAGACGCCAGGGGCCACCCCCCTTGCGCAGGCCGCACTCGACCGTGCCGCCACCGCGCTCGAGCAGGAACCTGCGGGCCGCGATGCCGACGGCGATCAGGATCAGCACGACCAGGAGAGCGGCGAACAACCAGGCTGCATCCAGCGCCACCGCCCCGCCCACTGACGTTATGCCCGGCCCGCGGCCCGCAGCAGCGCCCTCGCGTACTTGGCATCGGCTGATTCGTCCGGACCTGGCTCGGCGTCGGCGAGGGCGCCCTGTAGTTCCCGCTCCGCCTGGTCGGCGTTGACCTCGTCGCCGAGCTGGGCCTGAGCGGCCAGGATCGACACCTTATTGTCCGCCACCGACAGGAACCCACCGCTAACGGCGGCCCGCACCGGCTCGGCGTCGTCGTTGAGGATCTCGACCAACGAGCCCTCGGCCAGCACACCGAACACCGGCGCGCGGCCACTGAGGATGCCGATGTCACCCTCGGTGGTCTTCGCGATCACCGTCCTGGCCTCACCCGACCACAGCTCGCGGTCGGGTACCACCAGCGCTACGTGCAACGTCACCGCTCCAGCTCCCTGGCCTTGCGCTCCACGTCCTCGATCCCGCCGCACATGTAGAACGCCTGCTCGGGCAGGTTGTCGTACTTGCCCTCGGTAATCGCCTTGAAGGAGGAAATCGTCTCCTCGAGCGGCACGAAGACGCCCTCCTGCCCGGTGAACTGCTGGGCCACGTACATCGGGTGCGACAGGAACCGCTCGATCCGCCTGGCCCGCTGCACGGCGATCTTGTCCTCTTCGCCGAGTTCGTCGACGCCGAGGATGGCGATGATGTCCTGCAGCTCACGGTACCGTTGCAGGATCCGCTGCACCTCGCGGGCCACGTCATAGTGCTCCTGGCCGATGTACTTGGCGTCCAGGATCCGTGAGGTGGAGTCTAGCGGGTCGACCGCCGGGTAGATCCCCTTCTCGGTGATCTCCCGGGACAGCACGGTGGTCGCGTCCAGATGCGCGAACACGGTGTGCGGCGCCGGGTCGGTGATGTCGTCGGCGGGCACGTAGATCGCCTGCATGGAGGTGATCGAGTGACCGCGGGTCGAGGTGATCCGCTCCTGCAGCTGGCCCATCTCATCCGCCAGCGTCGGCTGGTAGCCAACCGCCGACGGCATCCGGCCGAGCAGCGTGGACACCTCGGACCCCGCCTGGGTGAACCGGAAGATGTTGTCGATGAACAGCAGGACGTCTTGCCCCTGCACGTCGCGGAAGTACTCGGCCATCGTCAACGCGGACAGCGCGACCCGGAGCCTGGTCCCCGGCGGCTCGTCCATCTGGCCGAACACCAGCGCCGTGTCGTCGATGACGCCGGACTCGGTCATCTCCAGGAACAGGTCGTTGCCCTCGCGGGTGCGCTCCCCCACTCCGGCGAAGCAGGAGACTCCCCCGAAGTTCTTGGCCACCCGGCGGATCATCTCCTGGATCAGCACCGTCTTGCCGACGCCGGCCCCGCCGAACAGCCCGATCTTCCCGCCCCGCACGTACGGGGTGAGCAAGTCGATGACCTTGATGCCGGTGGTGAACATCTCGGTCCGGGCCTCAAGCTGGTCCAGCGGCGGCGGGTCGCGGTGGATCGGCCACCGCTCGGTGACGTTCAACGACGAGGTCGGCACGTCGAGGGTCTCCCCGAGGACGTTGAACACGTGCCCCTTGGTGACATCACCCACCGGCACCGAAATCGGCGCGCCGGTGTCGGTGACCTCGGCGCCGCGCACCAGGCCGTCGGTGGGCTCCATGGAAACCGTCCGCACCACGTCGTCGCCGAGGTGCTGCTCGACTTCCAGCGTCAGCGTCCGGGTGGTATCGCCGAGCGTCACGTCGACGTGCAGGGCGAAGTAGATCTCGGGCATCTGGTCCGCCGGGAACTCCACGTCCACGACGGGGCCGGTGACCCTCGCCACGCGGCCGGCCCCTGCGACGGCTTCGCCGGTCTCGGCTGACCCGTCCTGGCCAGCACTGTCTACGGTCGCGGTCATGTATCCCTCACTCACTCAGTGCGCTTGCGCCGGCCAGCGCGTTGGAGCCGCCGACGATCTCGCTGATTTCCTGGGTAATCTCGGCCTGCCGTGCGTTGTTCGCCTCACGGGTCAGCCGCTCGATCAGGTCGCCGGCATTGTCCGTGGCCGCCTTCATCGCGCGCCGGCGGGCCGCGAGCTCGGCCGCCGCCGCCTCCAGCATCGCGTAGTAGATCCGGCTCGCCACATACTGCGGCATCAGGGCGTCGAGCACCTCGGCCGGCGACGGCTCGAACTCGTACTGCGGCAGCGGACCGGACGGGCTCTCCTGCTCGGTCTCCTCGATCAGCAGCGGCAGGATCCGGCGTACCGAGGGCCGCTGCGTCAGCATCGACACGAACTCGGTCGTGACGAGGTTAATCTCTTGCACGCCGCCCTCGCGGTCCCCTTCCCGCCCGGCGTTGAACGCCTCGAGCAGCACGGTGGCGATCGCTTGCGCGTCCCGGTACCGGGGCTCGGCGGAGAATCCGCTCCACGATTCGGTGACATCGAGCTCGCGGAACCGGTGCCAGCTGATGCCCTTGCGGCCGGCCACGTACAGGTGCGGCTCGACGCCCCGGTCCCGCAGCCGCTGCCTCAGCCGGGCGGACTCGCGCAGCACGTTGGCGTTGTAGCCCCCGGCGAAGCCCTGGTCGCTGGTCAAGATGAGCACCGCGGTCCGGGACGGGTTCTCCGGCTCCTCGGTGAACGGATGGTCGATCGTGGACGAGCGGCTGATCACCGCCTCCACCGCGCGGGTGAGCTCCCGGGCGTACGGCTCGGCGGCGCGCAGCTGATGCTGCGCCCTGACGATCCGCGACGACGCGATGAGCTCCTGCGCGCGGGTGATCTTGGCGATGGACTGGACCGAGCTGATCCGCCGCCGGACCAGGCGAAGCTGGGCTGCCATCGGCTACTTCTTCTCGGCGTTCGGGTTCTCAGCGCTCGAGTTCTCGGCGCTCGGGCTCTCGGCGTTCGGGCTGTCGGCGTTCTGGCTGTCGGCGTTCTGGCGCTGGACCCGCTTGGCGATCTTTTCCTGGTCCTCGTGCTCGAGCGGCTGCGCCTTCTCGTCTTCGGCACTGAGCAGCTCACCGGAACTGGTCTCGAACCCCTTGCGGAAGTCCCCGACCGCGTCCTTGAGCGCGGTGGCGGTGTCGTCGGCCAGGTCGCGCGATTCCCTGATCGTCTGCAAGATGCCGGCGTGCTCTCGCCGCAGGTACTCGAGGAAATCGTGCTCGAACCGGCCGACGTCCTCGACGGGTACGTCGTCCAGGTAGCCGTTGCCGCCCGCCCAGAGCGAGACCACCTGCTCCTCGACCGGGTACGGCGCGTACTGCCCCTGCTTGAGCAGCTCGACCAGGCGGGCGCCTCGGTCGAGCTGGGCCCGGGAGGCGGCGTCCAGGTCGGAGGCGAAGGCGGCGAACGCCTCGAGCTCGCGGAACTGCGACAGCGAGATCCGCAGGTTGCCCGCTACCTTCTTCATCGCCTTGATCTGCGCGTTGCCGCCGACCCGGGACACCGACCGGCCCACGTTGATGGCTGGCCGCACGCCCGAGTTGAACAGGTCGGCCTCGAGGTAGATCTGGCCGTCGGTGATGGAGATGACGTTCGTCGGGATGTAGGCGGAGATGTCATTCGCCTTGGTCTCGACGAGCGGCAGCCCGGTCATCGAGCCGCCGCCGAGCTCATCGGACAGCTTGGCGCAACGCTCGAGCAGCCGGGAGTGCAGGTAGAAGACGTCGCCCGGGTACGCCTCGCGGCCCGGTGGCCGGCGCAGCAGCAGCGAGACCGCGCGGTAGGCCTCAGCCTGCTTGGACAAGTCGTCGAAGATGATCAGGACGTGCTTGCCCTGATACATCCAGTGCTGCCCGATGGCCGAGCCGGTGTACGGCGCGATGTACTTGTAACCGGCCGGGTCCGAGGCCGGAGCGGCGACGATCGTGGTGTACTCCAGCGCGCCGGCTTCCTCGAGCACCTGGCGCACCGAGGCGATATTCGAGCCCTTCTGGCCCACCGCGACGTAGACACAGCGCACCTGGCGGGCGGCATCGCCGGAGTCCCAGTTCGCCTTCTGGTTGATGATCGCGTCGATGGCGATGGCGCTCTTGCCGGTCTGCCGGTCGCCGATGATCAGCTGCCGCTGGCCCCGGCCGATCGGCGTCATCGCGTCGATGGCCTTGATGCCAGTCTGCATCGGCTCCTTGACGGGCTGACGTTCCACCACCGACGGCGCCTGCGTCTCCAGCGGACGCTGCTGGGTGTTCTCGATGGGGCCCTTGCCGTCCAGCGGCTCGCCCAGCGGCCCCACCACGCGGCCCAGGAAGCTGTCGCCGACCGGCACGGACAGGATCTCGCCGGTGCGGCGGACCTGCTGGCCCTCCTCGATCTGGTTGAACTCGCCCAGGATCACGACGCCGATCGAGCGGACGTCCAGGTTCAGCGCCAGGCCCCGGACGCCGTTCTCGAACTCGAGCAGCTCGTTGGCCATGGCGGAGGGCAGTCCCTCGACCTGGGCGATGCCGTCACCGCATTCGGTGACGGTGCCGACCTCTTCACGGGCGGCGCCGTCAGGCTCGTACTCCTGGACGAAACGCGCCAGCGCGTCCCGGATCTCTTCCGGCCGGATCGTCAGCTCAGCCATTGTCCTGCCTGTCTTCCCGTGCGTAGGTCTTGTGGTCCGCGGCGGATGGGGGGGCGGCCATGTCAGCGCGCCAGCTTGCGCCGGACCTCGGCCAGCCGGGTGACCGCGGTTCCGTCGATAAGCTCGTCCCCGATCTGGACGGAAATCCCGCCCAGGACCAAGGGGTCGAGCACAACATTGAGGTGCACCTGGTGCCCGTAGGCACTAGCCAGCGCCTCAGCGAGCCGCCTGCGCTGGGTGGCGGACAGCTCGATCGCCGAGCGCACCACCGCGATCAGCTGCTCCCGGCGCCGGGCCGCGATGCCGGCGCATACGTCCAGGGCCGTGCTCAGCGAGCGTCCGCGCGGGTGCGCCACCATCTGATTGATCAGGGCGAGCGCCGCCGCGGTCACCTTGCCGTCCAGCAGGGCACCGAGCAGTTCCCGTTTGAGCTCCGGCGGCGCCGCGGGATCGGCCAGCGCGGCCCGCAGGTCGGGCTGCGCCGAGATCACCCGGCTGAACCGGAACAGCTCGTCCTCCAGGTCGTCGAGGCCGTGGTCCGCCTCCGCGCCGAGAACTACCGCCTCCACCGCGAGCTGCTCGATCGCGTCCACCAGGTCACGGGGGCTCGCCCAGTGGGATTCGGCGGCCGCCACGACCAGGTCCTCGGTCGGCCGGGTCACCTTGCCGCGCAGCAGCGCGCCGGTGATGGCGCCCTTCTCGGCCGCGGGCTTACCGGGGTCGGCCAGCGCGCGCCGTAGCCCGTGCTCGGTGTCGAGCAGCCCGACGACCGCGAACAGCTCGCTACCGAGCTCGGCGGCCACGGTCGCGCTGGTGATGTCCTGCGCCGTCAGCCGCTCGGAGAGGTCAGCGAACGAGGCCCGGCTCGCACCGCGCACGCTCATCGCCTCCCGTTGGGTACGTGGTCAGTTTTTCCCGAACGGCCCCTAGTGGCAGCGCGGGTACAGCTGGCCCGCTTCACGTGCTGGACACCTGCTCGAGCTCGCCCAGGAACCGGTCCACCATCCGGCTCTGCCGGGCCTCGTCGGTGAGGGACTCCCCCACGATCCGGCTGGCCAGCTCGGTCGCCAGCGTCCCGACCTCGGTGCGCAGCGAGGTCAGCGCCTGCTGCCGTTCGGCCTCGATCTGGGCCTGGGCGGCGTCGGTGATCCGGCGGGCCTCGGCCTGGGCCTGCTCGCGCATCTCGGCGATGATCTGCGCGCCCTGCTCCCTGGCCTCCTCGCGCATCCGGGCCGCGTCGTGCCTGGCCTCGGCGAGCTGCACCCGGTACTGGTCGAGTAGCTCCGTGGCTTCGGCCTGGGCTTCGACGGACTTAGCCAGGCCGCCCTCGATCTCCTCGGTGCGCTGGGCCAGCAGCTGCTGAATCCTCGGCAGCAGCATCTTGCCGAGGACGCCGAACACGACAAGGAAACAGATCGCCCCGATGATCAGCTCAGACCCGCTGGGGATCAGCGGGTCCTGCGCGGTCGACGATGCGGCTAGGTGCAACATGGTGCGGCCACCTCCAGCCTGGTCAGTACTTGAAGATGAAGGGAGCGACAAGGCCGATCAGGGCGAGCGCCTCGGTCAGCGAGAAACCGATCCACATGTACAGCGAGATGCGGCCGGTGGCCTCGGGCTGGCGGGCCATCGCCTCGATCGCGTGACCGAAGATCAAGCCGATGCCAATGCCGGGGCCGATGGCCGCCAGGCCATAGCCGATCGCGCCCGCGTTGAGGCTGATCGTGGACTTAGGCGTCGTGGCGGCCGCGGTCACGAGAGTAGCGGCAAGAGACATAGGTTCAGTCCTTTACGTTTCGTACCGGCGGTTCGTCCCACCGGAAAGGTCATACGTATAGCGGGTTAATGTGCGGACTCCAGCGAGCTCGCAATGTAGACAGCGGTCAGCGTGGTGAAGATAAACGCCTGCAGCAGGTCGATCAGCAGCTC
This sequence comes from Actinomycetota bacterium, assembly GCA_030853115.1. GTDB lineage: Bacteria > Actinomycetota > Actinomycetes > Streptosporangiales > Streptosporangiaceae > Palsa-504. Next base: position 16,619 of record JALYVS010000008.1, on the reverse strand, counting down.
GAGCCCGAAGACGAAGAACGTCATCGCGAACGAGCCGGCCGCGAAGATCAGGCCGACGGACAGGCTGGCCAGATACCAGGTCGCGAGCGTGAAGATCAGCAGCAGCAGGTGCCCGGCGAACATGTTCGCGAACAGCCGTACGCCCAGGGTGAACGGCTGGACGATGAAGAACCTGAGCAGCTCGATCGGGATGAGGATGATCAAGATCGGCCACGGCACGTCCCACGGGATCATGTTCTTGACGTAGCGGATGCCCTGGTGCTTGAACCCGAGGTACAAGTACAGCACGTAGACGAAACCCACGAGCGGCCAGACGAACCCGATCCGGGACATAGCCGGGAACTGCAAGACCGGGATGAGCTCCATCAGGTTCATCAGCCAGATGTAGAAAAACAGCGACACCAGGAACGGCAGATAGGTATCGCCTCGCTTGCCCAGCGAGGGCCGCAGGATCTGATCCCGCACGGCCAGAATGGCGATCTCGCCGATGTTCTGCACGCCGCGCGGGACCAGCTGGGGCTTGCGGAACGCCGCCCAGAAGAAGGCGATCACCGCCAGCATGCAGATCACCGCGACCAGCATCGGCTTGGTGAAATTAAACGAGCCCACGGTGAACAGCGGACGGAAATCGAAGCTCTGCAACCCGGGCGCGGGATATCCGCACCCGCTGAAGATGTGGCATCCGCCGCCCGCGAGGGCCGCAACGTCTCCGGTCACCGGATCTCCTCTGCTAGCCCGGGGGGGCGACCCCCCGGAGCCCCCCGATCACGGGGGGAAACCTTTCCCCCCGTACCCCCCCGGCCCCCCTTTAGGGGGGAACCTTCCCTGGGGGTGGGGCTGAGGGTGGGGGTTTTGCCGTGGCCGTGGCCGTAGTGGTAAATGATGTAGGCGATCGAGATGGCCAGGCCGAGCAGCATGCCGAGCGGGAAGAGCAGCGAGACGTGTACGGCCCGGCCGATCAGCCAGCCGATACCGCCGTAGGCGAGCATCCCGCCGATCAGGTAGCTGAACACGGTCCAGCCGGTGTCCAGGCCCTGTGCCCGGCCCTCCGCGGCGGCCTTATCGACGGCGCCGTTGCCCTTGCTGCTCATCTCACCGGCTCCGCCGGACCACGGTGGAGTCTGGCTCTACGTACAGCATCTTCAACTTGACCGTCGTGATGATCTGGGTGGCGCTCCACACCAGGATGCACACGACCGCGGTGAACCCGAGGTCCCGGGTACTGAAGGCGGTCGTCCCGTTCAGCGCGGAGAGCACGACCGCCAGCGCGATGATCTTGACCAGGTAGGTGATGATCGCGGCGAGCATCATGGCGGGCGGGCTGATCCGCGCGGCCCGGCCCACCACGACCACGCTGATCCCGAAGAACACGATGACCACGGCCACGCCGATGAGCGCGCCGATCAAGCCCTTGACGCCGACCAGGGCGGCGCTGACGGCGACCACGATCGCGGCCGCGACGGCCGTCAGCGCGCCGGCGCGCCGTACGATCGTGGCGTACTTCGCGAGCATTAGCTGGCTCCTGAGGGTTGGACAGCAACACTGCTGACGCGAGAGAGAATCCCCGCGTACGTTGCAGGAGCCGGTCGCCGCACCGCGGTTACGGTGCGGGCATCCGGTCAGGTTTACGAAAAGGTATCACGGGCCTCTGCTTAGCTGAAAAGGGCCTGCTCGTGAAACATATCACAAAGTTCTTGACCTTGTCTTTACCTTATCGTACACAATTTATGACCATCGGCCGGGAGCGGACCCAGGCCGCCCGCTGGGCCGGCGTGCGGCTGGATCCGGTCCGGCACGCAGACCGGGCTGGATCCAGCCCGGCACGCCGACCGCACGGCACCAGGGGTCAGCCGACCGCGGCGGGCAGGCGGCCGAGCTGGTGCTCCCAGCCGGCCAGGTGGCTGCCGATGTGGGTGGACGGCAGGCCGCCGTGGGTGAGCACGACCATCGTGTCGTTGCCGTCGGGGGTCAGCACGACCTCGACGGTCGAACCGCCGGGCGGCAGCGCGTCGCTGCCAGGGATGCCCCAGCTGAACACGACGCGGTACGGCGGGTCGACGGTGATGTAGGCACCGCGAGCGAGAGCCTCGCCCATGTCGAGGGCGAACACGCCGCCGGGCCGCGGGTCGAGCTCGGCCCGGTCGCCGATCCACGTGACGATCAGCGCGGGGTCGGTGAAGTACGGGAACACGACCTCGGGCGGTGCCTTGATGTGCTGGGTCGCGACGATGACGTCGTTGCGGATCTCGGCGGTCACGACTACCTCTTCGGTGGTAGGGGATGGGCCGTCTCCACGGCCTGCTTCAGGCGGCTGAGGGCGTCGGGCCAGAATTCGGAGAGCAGCTCGCGCACCGGCTCAAGCGACTCGTACTGCAGCGCGTAGAGGCGGCGGGTACCCTCGCGGCGCTCGGTCAGCAGGCCGGCCTGCTTGAGCACGCCGATGTGCTGGCTGACCGCCTGCTGGGTGAGGGTAAAACTCGCCGCGATCCGGCCCGCGGGCAGCTCGGTGTGCTGGACGAGGCGCAGGATCTGCCGGCGGTGCGGGTCGGCGAGCGCCCGCAGCACCGCATCGGGTGCCGCGGGCGTCGGCTGCTTCTGCCCAGTCAGGGCTCCAGCAGGCACGTCCGTCATGTCGCCTCAGGCCCCGAAGGGGGTGCCGGTGCCGGTCTGGGCGAAGGTCTCGATGCTGGCCATGAAGTGCGTCCAGGCGGTGCGGCAGTCGCCCCAGCACTCGAGCTGCGGGGTCAGGCCGGCGTGCCGGAAGCGGAGCTCGGTGCCGGTGCCGGCAGCGGCGATGTCGAACTCCATGGTCGTGCCGAGCCACTCCCGCGTATGCCCGGTGGGCGCGACCCCGTCGGACGCGATCGACTCCCAGACCACGCGGGCGGGTCCGGCCTCCAGGACGCGCATCGTGTTGACGCCGTACCCGCCGAAGCTGGTGACGAGCGTGCCGCCGACTGCTCCGTCACCTTCGGTCGGGCCCCACCAGCAGCTGACGCCGGCCGCGGAGGCGAAGAGCGCCGACACGGTAGCAGGGCTGGCGGGGAGGTTCAGGACCGCGGTGAAGTCCTCGGTCCGCGTGCTGGTGGTGCTGGTCATCCCGGTCTCCTCTAGATATGTACAAACATTTTCTTGTACAAGATGATGACTGTAAAGCTATCCAGGGCTCAGCTGCTTGTCAAGAGGGGGCAGGTTATTAGGGAAAAGGGTCCGGACCCTCGAGAGCGGCGGGACGACCGTCCTCGGATCGCGGGGGGTATCCGGAGAACGGGTCGTAACCGGCGGGGGACGCGCCATGGCCCGGCCGCGGCGGGAACCCGGCGGCGGGGAGGCCGGCGGCGGGGAGGCTGGCGGCGGGGAGGCTGGCGGCGGGGACGCCTTTACCCGCGTCGCCAATACCCGCACCGCGGGCCCGCCAGGGGCGCAGCCGGGGCGTGGTGGCGGGCAGCAGTGCGACCACGGCGACCAAGGTCGCGACGGCGAATACGACCGAGGGGCTACGCACCAGTGAGAGCGAGACCACCGTGACCGAGAACAACGCCGCCCACAGGTACATCAGCAGCACGCTCTGCCGGTACGAATGGCCGATGTTCAGCAGCCGGTGATGCAGGTGCTGCCGGTCAGCGACCATCAGCGGTTTGCCCGCCCGGGTCCGCCGGATGATCGCGAACATCAGGTCCGCGTACGGGACGACGAAGATCGCGGCTGGCACGAGCAGCGGGAGGAGGGTCGGGAACCGGTCCAGGGCGTTCGGCTGCGCGTAATTGATCAGCAGCGCCGGAGGGAATGAGTTGGTGCTCGATATCGGCCCGTAAGCGAGCAGCAGGCCGAGCAGCATCGCGCCGATATCCCCCATGAAGATCCGGGCGGGATAGAAGTTGTGCGGCAAGAAACCCAGGCAGATGCCGGCCAGCAGCGCCGACGCCACCGCGGGCAGCGACTGCGAGGTATTACCAATCGCCCGGATGAGCGTGTAGGAGTAGACCAGGAACGACAGCGCGGCGATGGCCACGATGCCCGCCGCCAGGCCGTCCAGGCCGTCGATGAAGTTGATCGCGTTGATGGTGACCACGACGAGCAGAATGGTCAGCGTCACGCTCAGGTCCTGCTCGAGAGAGAACACGCCGCCGTTCGGCAGCGGCAGCCAGAGCAGGGGCTGGCCGCTCCACACCAGGATGCCGGCCGCCGCCACCTGGGCCGCCAGCTTGCTGATCGCGCTGAGCCCCCACCGGTCATCGATGAAGCCGACCACGACGACGAAGCCGCCGGCCAGCAGGAGCCCGGCGGTCGTCCTCGAGCCGGCCGTCTGGAAGGGCTGCGCCAGGAAGGAGAGCCGGCTCGCGACCAGCAGCCCGGCGACCAGGCCACCGTACATGGCCAGGCCGCCCAGCAGCGGCGTCGGCGTGGTGTGGGTATCCCTGGCTCGTGGCGCGTGCATCGCGCGGGTGCCGATCGCCACCCGTCGGACGAGCGGGACCAGCAGATACGTTACCGCGGCGGTGACCAGCAGGACCAGAGCGTATTCGCGCATTCCGCTTAGCCGGCCTGGATCTGATCGGACCCGGAGACTTTCATCACCGCCACTTTATGGCACCCGCTAGGCGCCCGAGGAAGGCTCACCGGACGCCGGTCCCGCGGCACCTCCAGCGCCCTCCATCGGATGGGGCGCCGCGGGCTTGAAGTCGGCGGCGGAATCCGCGTTCTCGGCGTAATGCTCGTTGTCAGCGATGATCGACGCCACCGTGCGCAGCCGGTCCACCGAGATCGCCCCGGCCCGGAGCATCTTCGGGATGGTCCCGGTCAGGTCCAAGATGGTGGACGGGATGTTCTCGGCGCACGGACCGCCGTCGAGGTACACGGACACGGACTCACCCAGCTGCTCCTGTGCCTGGTCGGCCGTGATAGCCGACGGGTGGCCGTGCCGGTTGGCGCTGGAGACCGCGAGCGGCCCGGTCTGCTTCAGCACGTCGAGCGCGACCGAATGCAGCGGCATCCGCAGCGCCACCGTGCCCTTGGTGTCCCCGAGATCCCACAGCAGCGTCGGGTTGGCCCGCAAGATCAGGGTGAGCGCACCCGGCCAGAACTCGTCGATCAGGTCCTGCCCGAACGCCCCCAGGTCCTCCGCGAGCGCCGCCGCGGCCCGCGCCGTGCCCACCAGCACGGGCGGCGGCATGTTCCGGCCCCGGCCTTTGGCCGCGAGCATGGTGGTGACCGCGGCCGGGGTGAACGCGTCCGCACCGATGCCGTAGACCGTGTCCGTCGGCAGCACGATCAGCTCGCCCGCCCGCGCCGCCGTCACCGCGGCATCGATCCCAGCGGTCCGGGTCTGCGCGTCCCGGCAGTCGTAACGCACGCTCATCTCGCCGATGCTCCTGCCATTGTCTTTAGTGCCATTGTCGTTGGCGCCATGCTTAGGCCCCTTCGCCCGACCAGGCCGCAGTGACGAACCGGTCACGGTTGGCCAGATCCTTGTTGTTGCGGGTATCGCGCCAGCCGGACTCCTCAGGGAACACCCAGTACACCGCCGCGCCCTGCTGGGCGCCGTGCTCGACAGCCACGAGGCCGCCCGGACGCAGCAGCCGCCGCGCTTTGCGTTCTACGGCGCGGATGGCGGTCAGCCCGTCCGCGCCGCTCCACAGCGCCGCGGGAGGATCGTACTCGCTGACCTCGGGATCGACGAACGCCCCCACCGGGATATACGGCGGGTTACTGATCACGAGGTCAACCGTACCGTCGAGCTCACCGAGCACGTCGGTGAAATCGCCTGGGTGCAGCATGATGCGCCCGGCCGTGTAGGGGGCACTCTCGACGTACCTGGTGATATTGCGTTCGGCCCAGACCCGGGCGAGGGGGTCCGCCTCGACGGCATGCACCCTGGCCCGGGGGACCTCCTGCCCGATGGACAGCGCGATCGCACCGGATCCGGTACCCAGGTCGGCCACCACGGGTTCGGCGACATCCATGTCGCGTAGCCGGCCGATGGCCCAGCCGGTCATCACCTCGGTCTCCGGCCGCGGCACGAAAACCCCGGGTCCCACGTCGAGCTCGAGGTAGCGGAAATGAGCCCGGCCGGTAATGTGCTGGAGCGGCTCGCGGGCCGCCCGGCGCGCGATGTCGGCCCAGAAACGGGCGTCGAACGCCGAGTCGGGCACGGTATGCAGTTCGCCGCGCCTGACGTTGTGCACGCTGGCCGCGATCAGCTCGGCGTCCGCGCGGGGAGACTCGATCCCGGCCTCGGCCAGCCGCAGCGCGGCGAGCGCCACCTCGTCAAGCAGCAGGCTCATCATCGCTGGTACCCACCAGCTTCACGGCCAGGTCCGCGGCGGCCAGCGCGTCGATCACCGCGTCCAGATCGCCGTCAATGACCTGGTCCAGGTTGTAGGACTTGTAATTCACCCGGTGATCGGAGATGCGATTCTCGGGGAAGTTGTAGGTGCGGACCCGCTCCGACCGGTCGACGGTACGGACCTGGCTGCGCCGTTCCGCGCTGGCCTTCGCGTCCGCCTCGGCCTCGGCCGCCGCGAGCAGCCGGGCGCGCAACACGCGCATCGCCTGCTCCTTGTTCTGCAGCTGGCTCTTCTCGTTCTGGCAGGACACGACGATGCCGGACGGCAGGTGGGTGATGCGCACGGCCGAGTCGGTCGTGTTCACGCTCTGCCCGCCGGGACCCGAGGACCTGTACACATCCACCTTCAGGTCGTTGTCGTTGATCTGCACCTCGACCTGCTCGGCCTCGGGCACGACCAGCACGCCCGCCGCGGAGGTATGAATGCGGCCCTGGGATTCGGTTACCGGCACCCGCTGCACGCGGTGCACGCCGCCCTCGTACTTCAGCCGCGACCAGGCGCCCTCGGCGCCCCGGCCCTTCACCACGACGGTGACGTCCTTGACCCCGCCCAGCCCGGTGCTCGTCGAGTCGAGGATCTCGGTCTTCCAGCCGCGCCGCTCGGCGTAACGCAGGTACATCCGCAGCAGGTCGTTAGCGAACAGCGCGGATTCCTCGCCGCCCTCCCCCGCCTTGACCTCCAGGATGATGTCGCGTCCGTCGTTCGGGTCGCGTGGCACGAGGAGCTTCTGCAGCTGGGCTTCGATTTCCTTCCGGTGCGCGGCCAGCTGGTCGGCCTCGGCCCCGAAGGATGAGTCTTCCCTGGCCAGCTCGTGTGCCGCCTGCTCGTCGCCGGAGGTCTGCTGCCACTGGTGATACGCGGCCACGATCGGGGTGAGCTCGGCGTAGCGGCGGCCGATCGTGCGTGCCCTCTCCTGATCGGAGTGCACATCTGGGTCGGCGAGCGCGCGCTCCAGCTCCGCGTGCTCGCTTTCCAGGTCGGCCAGCCGGTCAAACACCGAGGATCCTTTCGTGCTTCTCGTCGTCACGCGCTCGCGAGCGACGAACGTGGCCCGCCTGCTTCCGGCACGGCCCACCCGCCGCAGACGAGCTGCCAGCCACACGAGCGCAGGCGCGGCCGGACTGCTCCGGGACTCGCGCCTGCTCCGCGGCGTACCGCCGTAATATCACGTCTTTGGTGCGGAGGCCGACGGGCGGAACAACTCACTCCGTCGGCCCCTTCGCACGTCGAAACCTAGGGGCTGCCGAAGACTGGTTACTTCGTGTCGGCCTTCGGGGCGTCGGCCTTCTGGCCGGTGGGGTTCTTGCCGAAGCGCTTCTCGAAGCGGGCGACGCGACCGCCGGTGTCCAGGATCTTCTGCTTGCCGGTGTAGAACGGGTGGCAAGCTGAGCAGACCTCGACGTGAATCTTGCCGCTAGGCGCGGTGCTCCGGGTGGTGAAGGTGTTCCCGCAGCCACAGGTCACCTCGGTGACGTTGTACTGCGGATGAATGTCTGTCTTCATGACAACTCCTGCCTTGAGCGGTCGCCGGGTCGCCCGCAGGCGTGAACCGGTACCGCATGGTTGCGGCTTTTTAGTGTGCCAGACGCTGAAACCAGTTTTGCTGACTTGGCATTCCCGTGCTGCCGGGTGGGTCCCGGGAGCGATGAAACCGGGCTTTCAGCGCGCGGTCAGGCGTTGAAAGCCCGGTTTCATGTCGTCATCGATCGTTGGACGAGCCCAGGGTGGTCTTCTGAACCTGGAGCAGGAACTCAGCGTTGCTCTTGGTCTTGCGCATCTGCTCCATCAGCAGCTCGAGCGCCTGCTGCGGCTCGAGCGCGTGCAGCACCCGGCGAAGCTGCCAGATGATCTTGAGCTCATCGGGGGGAAGCAGGATCTCCTCTTTACGGGTGCTCGACGCGCCCACGTCGACCGCCGGGAAGAGCCGCTTCTCCGCGAGCTCGCGGCGCAGCCGCAGCTCCATGTTGCCGGTGCCCTTGAACTCCTCGAAGATGACCTCGTCCATCCGGGAGCCGGTCTCGACCAGCGCCGCCGCCAGGATCGTCAGCGAACCGCCATGCTCGATGTTGCGCGCCGCGCCGAAGAACCTCTTCGGCGGGTACAGCGCGGTGGAATCCACGCCGCCGGACAGGATGCGGCCGCTGGCGGGCGCCGAGTTGTTGTAGGCACGTCCCAGCCGGGTGATGTTGTCGAGCAGGATGACCACATCGTGGCCCATCTCCACCAGGCGCTTGGCGCGCTCGATAGCCAGCTCGGCGACGGTGGTGTGGTCGTCGGCCGGGTGGTCGAACGTGGAGTGGATAACCTCGCCCTTCACCGTACGCTGCATGTCGGTGACTTCTTCGGGCCGCTCGTCGACGAGGACGACCATGAGGTGGCACTCCGGGTTGTTCTTGGTAATCGCGTTGGCGATCGACTGCAGGATCATCGTCTTGCCCGCCTTCGGCGGCGACACGATCAAGCCGCGCTGGCCCTTGCCGATCGGGCAGATCAGGTCGATGATCCGGGTGGTCATGTTGCCTGAATCGGTTTCGAGCCTGAGCCTGTCCTGCGGGTAAAGCGGCGTCAGCTTGGAGAACTCGGGCCGGTCGATGGCCTTCTCCGGGTCGAGCCCGTTGACCTTGTCCAGCCGGACCAGCGCGTTGAACTTCTCCCGGCGCTCGCCGTCGCGCGGCTGCCTGACCGCGCCCTCGACGACGTCGCCCTTGCGCAGGCCGTTCTTGCGCACCTGAGACAGAGAAACGTAGACGTCGTTCGACCCTGGCAGGTAGCCGGTAGTGCGCACGAAGGCGTACCCCTGGGCCTCGAGCACGTCGAGGATCCCGGCGATCGGGATGAGAACGTCGTCCTCGCTGATCATCATCTCCGGCTCGGCCTGGCGGTCACGACGGCGGTTCCGGTTCCGGAAGCGGTCGCGGCTACGGCCGCCGCGCCCGTCGTCGTCGTACTGGTCGCCGCCGACCGGCCCGCGGCTGGCCGCTACCGGCTGGCGACGGTCGCTCCCCTGGTCCCGGCCGTTCTGGTCCCGGCCGCTGTCACGGCTCGACTGGTCCCGGCTGCCCTGATCCCGGCCGTTCTGATCCCGGCCGTTCTGATCCCGGCCGCTGTCACGGCTGCCTTGGTCACGGCCGTTCTGGTCGCGGCTGCCCTGGTCACGGCTGCCCTGGTCGCGGCCGGACTGCTCGCGGCCGCCCTGGTCCCGCGGACTCTGGTCACGGCTGCCCTGGTCGCGGCCGGACTGCTCGCGGCCGCCCTGGTCCCGCGGACTCTGGTCACGGCCTGACTGCTCCCGGCCGGACTGGTCACGGCTCGACTGGTCACGGCTCGACTGGTCCCGGCCGTACTGGTCCCGCGTGCCTTGCTCACGGCTGCCCTGGTCGCGGCTGCCCTGGTCACGGCCGGACTGCTCCCGGCTGCGCGAGGGCTGCTCGTCACGACGGCCGTTCCGCCGACGACGGTCGCCCCGCTGCGCTTCGCCCGACCCGAACTCGCCTGGCGCCGTGTCGCCCTGTGGCGCGCCGGCGGCCCGGGGGGTCCCGGCCTCCTCGGCTGCCGCCAGAGCCGGCTCGGCCGGAGCCTGCTGGGCCGGAGCCTGCTCAGTCGAAGCCTGCTGGGCCGGAGCCTGCTCAGTCGGAGCCTGCTCAGTCGGAGCCTGCTGGGCCGGAGCTCGCCGGGTCGGAGCCCGCCGGGCTGACGTTTGCCGCGTTCGGCCATTCGGCCGCTCGGTCACGGTCTCCTGGTCGAAGCTGAGCTGCTGCTCGGAGGTCTTCGCGCCAATACCGCCGGGGGCGGAGTCACCTAGACCGGAATTCGCGGCTTCTCCGAGGCCTGAGCGCATTTGGGGCTCTGGTGCCGTGGCGTCCTGCGAGGGGGCCGAGCCCGCTCCCGCGGTCGCGACACGCTGACCTGAGCTCTTCTTGGCGGCACCTGTCTCCTGCCGGGGTCCGCCGCCCTGCCGGGCCTCGATCGCCTCGACAAGCTGACCCTTGCGCATCCGCCCCGCCCCAGGTATGCCCATGGTCTGCGCGATCTGCTGCAGCTCGGGCATGAGCAGCGAGGGAAGGCCACTGCCACCGCGACTGCGCGACTTAGACGCCGGTGCTGCTGATGACCCCAAGTCACCCGCCGACGGTCCGACAGCAGCCGCGGAAGGCGCCGGGGAACCGGCAGGGGCGTCCTCAGACGCGGCGGACGCGCCGCTGAGGAGATCGGTTGTGTCGCTCACTAATGGTCCTTCCATGATTTTCGGCCGCCTGGGTGATCCCGCTAGGCCCGTCGACCCGGTACAGCGGCCCGGTTGGGGCCAGAGTTGATTCGCGCTGCTCTGATAGCCGCCGAATATCCACGTTCCCGCAACGCTTTGCATTCCTCCGTGCGTCGCTATGTGTCCGCAAGCCTGGGAGATGATTCGAAGAGCGCCCCGGGCGGCTGTACTGCTCACCCACGTCCCCAGGTCGCGCGCTCGCACAAGGCTGGTCGCGCTCCTCGACTGGGAAGAGAGCGAAACATCCTGTGTCAAAGACCTTGGGTACGGCAACAATACCGTCCCAGAGGAGTTTGCCGGCGAGCGCCCGGTTTGCCGACGAGCACCCAATACAGAGTGGGGCACCCGGTGCGCCACTAATCCTAACACTAAGAGGACTCAACGCATTCCTTCGCAGCCATCCGTGTCGTGGAAGGGAGGCAACGGTCTCAAGGGGCCTGCCAGCAGGATCAGACATCCGACGTGCTCAGTACCAGGAATGCCTGGCCCTGGCGTCGTCTGCCCAGCCGGACGGAGTGACCACCGGTCCCCGCGTCAGCAGTCCGGTGAAGGCTCCGGCCGCAGGACACGCGCACCACGCCGCTCAACCCCTAGCGAGCTTATCTGCCATGCAATACCCGTTTCTTTCACAATTGAACCCAGCCTGTCCAGGCGTTGGTCATAATCCGAGCTTTCGCCGCTGGCCAGCAGGGCGAGCACCGAGGGACCCGCCCCGGACACCACCGCTGCCATACCCTCGCTCCGCAGCCGCCGGACCAGCCCGGCCGTCTCCGGCATCGCCGCCGACCGGTAATCCTGGTGCAGCCGGTCCTCGGTCGCATCGAACAACGTGCCGTCCTGCGGGTCCAGCCCTGGCAAGGTAGCCGCGGGCAGCTGGGTCAGCGCGGCGATCAGCAAGGCGCTACGCCCGGCGTTGGCCGCCGCGTCCCGATGCGGCACCAGGTCGGGCAGCAGGCCCCTGGCCACGTGGGTGCCTACCGAGGCTGGCGCGACGCAGACGACGGGCCTGATCGAGGGCAGCGGATCAAGCCGCACCATGTGCGGCCCGGCGGACGTCATCCACGCGATCGTCAGCCCCCCGCCCAGGCACGCCGCCACGTTGTCGGGGTGCCCTTCGAGGCGGGTGGCGAGCCTGAGCAAGGCGCTGTCCGGCAGTGCGGCTGGGCTAGCTGCGGCCGGGCTAGCTGCGGCCAGGGTCCGGGCGGCGAGGATACCGGCGACGATCGCGGCGGCCGAGGAGCCGAGGCCGCGGCCGTGCGGGATCCGGTTCACGCAGCGAAGGCCAAGACCCGGCGGCTGGCCCCCGGTGACGGCGAACGCGGCACGCATGGCCCGCACCACCAGGTGGTCCTCGCCGGTATCCGCCAGGTCCGCGCCCTCACCAGAGACCTCGACGGAAAGCCCGGACTCGCTGATCCACGCTTCAACCTCATCATGCAAGGTCAGCGCGAGCCCGAGCGCGTCAAAGCCCGGGCCAAGGTTGGCACTGGTCGCGGGTACTCGCACCCTTACCGCCTCTTGCCCCCAGGCCATGTCACTCCTTACCTAGATCGAGCCGCTTACCTAGATTCAGGCCGCGAATGGGTTCTGCGGACCGCAAGTAGCCGCATCGGTGGACCATTGCTATGGCTGCCCCCCGCGCGCGTGCCGGGTTGTTGGTGTGCAGCGGTGCACGGGGAGCGGTGCTTACTCGGGCGGAGGCTAGCGGGGTTTAGCTCCGGGTGGAGGCTGGCGAGGGCAGGGCGGGGGCTAGGCCAGACCCAGGGCTGTCGCGGCGGCGGTGACGTCGGCGGGGATGGTGGCGGGGGCCGGGGCGCCGGACAGGGCCCAATCCGGGTCCTTGAGGCCGTTTCCGGTGATGGTGCAGACCACTCGGGCGCCCGCGGGGATCTGGCCACTGGCGCAGGCGCGCAGCAGGCCCGCCACGCTCGCCGCCGAGGCGAGCTCGCCGAAGACAGCCTCCCGGGTGGCGATGAGCCGGTAGGCGGCCAGGATCTCCCGGTCGGTCACCGACTCGATCAGGCCGCCGGACTCGTCGCGGGCCGCCTCGGCCTGCAGCCAGGAGGCCGGATTGCCGATCCTGATCGCGGTCGCGATCGTCTGCGGTTGCAGCACCGGCTTGCCGGTGACGATCGGCGCCGCGCCGCTGGCCTGGAACCCGAACATCCGCGGCGCGCGGGTAGCTAGGCCGGCCCGCTGGTACTCGGTGTATCCCATCCAGTAGGCGGTGATGTTCCCCGCGTTCCCGACCGGAAGGCAATGCACGTCGGGCGCGTCGCCGAGGTCGTCGACGATCTCGAACGCCGCCGTCTTCTGGCCCTGGATCCGGTCCGGGTTCACCGAGTTGACCAGCGCCACCGGGTATTCGGCGGCCAGCTTCCTGGCCACCTCCAGGCAGTCGTCGAACGAGCCGGTCACGTGGAGCAGCCGGGCGCCGTGCACCAGCGCCTGCGCGAGCTTGCCGATGGCGATCTTCCCGCGCGGCACGAGCACCGCGCAGGTGATCCCGGCCCGGGCGGCGTAGGCGGCGGCACTCGCGCTGGTATTGCCGGTCGACGCGCAGATCACGGCCTGGGCGCCGGCGCCCGCGGCCATGCTGATCGCCACCGTCATGCCGCGGTCCTTGAACGACCCGGTGGGGTTCCCGCCCTCCACCTTGAGGTAGACCTCGCAGCCGGTGCGGGCGGACAGCACCGGCGCGGGCAGCAGCGGGGTACCGCCCTCCCGCAGGCTGATCACCGGCGTGGCCTCGGTGACCGGAAGCCAGTCCCGGTATTCGGCGATCACCCCGCGCCACTGATCCGTGGCTCGGGCCGCCAGCTGATTCGATTCGGTCATGGGTCTCACTCTTCCTCCCCTTCCACCCGCATCACGCTAACCACTGCGCGGACGACGGGCAGCGCCTCGATCTCGCGAATGGTCGCGGCCAGCGCCGCGTCTCTGGCGGTATGCGTCACGATGACGAGCTGCGCTTCGGTGCCCCGGCTGGCCTGGCGAACCGCCTCGATCGAGACGTCGTGCCGGGCGAACGCCTCGGCTACCGGAGCCAGCACGCCGGGCTTGTCGTCCACGTCCAGCGAGACGTGGTACCGGGTGATGGTCTCGCCCATCGGCATCACGGGCAAGTTGGCGTAGGTGGAGGCATCCGGGCCGCGTGTGCCGGCCAGCCGGTTCCTGGCCACCGCGACGAGATCGCCGAGCACGGCGCTCGCGGTCGGGGTGCCGCCCGCGCCCGCGCCGTAGAACATCAGGCGGCCCGCCGACTCCGCCTCGACGAACACCGCGTTGTACGCCTCGCCGACCGAGGCGAGCGGATGGGAGCGCAAGATCATCGCGGGGTGGACCCGGACCGAGACTCCGCCGTTGCCGCGCTCGCAGATGGCGAGCAGCTTCACCACCCGGCCCAGCGTCCGGGCGCTGGCGATGTCGGCCGCGGTGATCTCGGTGATGCCCTCGCGGTGTACGTCCGCGGCCGTCACCTGGGTGTGGAAGGCCAGGCTGGCCAAGATGGCCGCCTTGGCGGCCGCGTCGAAGCCCTCCACGTCCGCGGTCGGGTCGGCCTCGGCGTAGCCCAGCGCCTGCGCCTCCTCCAGCGACTCGGCGAAGCCCGCGCCGGAGGAGTCCATCCGGTCCAGGATGAAGTTGGTCGTGCCGTTGACGATGCCGAGCACCCGGCGGACGGTATCGCCGGCCAGCGACTCGCGCAGTGGCCGCAGCAGCGGGATGGCGCCGGCCACCGACGCCTCGTAGTACAGGTCGGCGCCGTATTCGCGGGCCGCGCCGTAGATCTCCGCGCCGTTCTCGGCCAGCAGGGCCTTGTTGGCGGTGACGACGGGTTTACCGCTCTTCAGCGCGGCGAGCATCAGCGACCTGGCCGGCTCGATGCCGCCGATCACCTCCACCACGATGTCCACGTCCGGTCGGGTCGCGAGCGCGTACGCGTCCGCGGTGAGCAGCGCCCGGTCGATCCCCGCAGGCCGCCGGTGGGCGACCCGCCGCACCGCGATCCCGGCCAGCTCCAGCCGCGCGCCGATGCGCAGGGCGAGGTCGTCGGCTTGCTCGGTGAGCAGCCTGGCCACCTGGGAGCCCACCGAGCCGCAGCCGAGCAGGGCGACCTTCAGAGTGGGGGGAGTCTGGTTCATCCGGCCTCCAGGCGTAGCAGGGCGACCTCCGGAGCGGGCAGCATGTAGTTCATCCGACGTCCAGGCTGAGCAGGTCGTCCAGGCTCTCGCGGCGGACGATGGCCCGCGCGGCGCCCGCGTTGACCGCGACGACCGCGGGCCGCGGGACGTGGTTGTAGTTGCTGGCCAGGGACCGGCAGTAGGCACCGGTGGCCGGGACGGCCAGCAGGTCGCCGGGGGCTAGGTCGGACGGCAGGTACGCATGCCGCACCACGATGTCTCCGCTCTCGCAGTGCCGGCCCACCACCCGGGACAGCATCGGCGGCGCGGACGAGGCGCGCGAGGCCAGCGCGCATACGTAGGAGGCGTCGTACAGCGCGGTCCTGATGTTGTCGCTCATCCCGCCGTCCACGCTGACGTAGGTCCGGATGCCGTCCACGTCCTTGATCGTGCCCACCGTGTACAGCGACACCGTGGACGGTCCGACGATCGCGCGGCCGGGCTCGACGGTCAGCCGCGGCCGGGTCAGGCCAGCGGCCCGGCACTGACCGTCCACGATGCCGCGCAGGCTCTGCGCGAGTTCCTTGACCTCGGGCGCGTCATCTTCCTCGGTGTAGGCGATGCCGAACCCGCCGCCGAGGTCGAGCTCGGCGATCTCGATGCCGTGCTCGTCCCGGATCCTGACCGCCAGATCGACGACGCGATGCGCCGCCACCTCGAAGCCGGCCGTGTCGAAGATCTGCGAGCCGATGTGCGAGTGCAACCCGGCGAACGACAGGCCGGGACAGGCCAGCACCCGGCGAACCGCCTCGTCCGCGGCCCCCGAGGCGAGCGAGAAGCCGAATTTCTGGTCATCATGCGCGGTGGCCATGAACTCATGGGTGTGGGCCTCTACCCCGGTGGTCACCCGGACCAGCACATTGGTCCGGGCCATGGGCTCGGCGGCCGGCGGGCTGGCGGAGCCGGTCAGGTAGGCGAGCCGGGCGATCTCCTCGAACGAGTCGGCCACGATATGACCCACCCCCGCCGAGACGGCCCGGGACAGCTCTTCCAGCGACTTGTTGTTGCCGTGCAGCGCGATCTCCTCGGGCGGCACCCCGGCCGACAGCGCAACCTCGAGCTCACCACCGGTGCAGACATCCACGCCGAGCCCTTCGGCGCTCACCCAGCGCAGCAGGGCCCGGGAGCAGAAGGCCTTGGCCGCGTAGAACACCCGGCCGTCCGGGCCGAACGCCGCTAGGTAGTCGCGGCAGCGGGACCGTACGTCCTCCTCGTCGCAGACGTACAGCGGCGTGCCGAACTGCTCCGCCAGCTCCCGCACGCCCACCCCGCCGAGCGTCAGCACGCCGCCGGACCGCTGGGCATGCCGTGGCCAGATGCTGGCCGGCAGCTCGTTCAGGTCCGCGGGCGGGGCGGGCGGATGATCGACGGGCAGCACGTCGCCATGGCGTGGCCCGGCTGGGTGCGCCCCACGACTCATGCGGTTCCCTTCGTATGCGAGCGAGCGGCCTACAGGCGGCCGGGCGCGCTGATCCCGAGCAGCCCGAGTCCAGTGCCCAGGGCCGTCCGGGCCGCGTCCGCCAGCCACAGTCTTTCGCTGCTGATGCTGGACATGGTGGTAAAGCCAGTGGTGTTCATGGTGTCAATCGTGCGCGCAGCCAGCTCCTCTAGGTACCCGGCGAACTCGTCAGGCCGGCCCCGGCGCGCGGCCACGGCCACCCGTTCGGGTAGCCAGGACAACGCGTCGAGCAGCGCTAGCTCCCCGGGTTCGGCGAGCAGGCGCGGCCGGAAGGCGGCTGGTCCGGTGCCCAGCGCGGCGGCCCAGCGCAGCACGGCGACGGCGGCGGCATGCGCGTACCGAACAGCATAAGCGGGATTGGCCAGGAC
>JALYVS010000108.1 GCA_030853115.1 Actinomycetota bacterium | reverse complement strand
CTCCGGGCCCGCGCGGGCCGGGAGGCGCACGGTCCGCGGCGGCCGCCGCCTGGCAGCGAAGTGGTTCGCGAGGACGCGGCGCGCCCGCGCCCGGGCTGATCGTGCTCGCCCCGGTGTACTTCTTGCTTGGCGCGATGTTCGTATCCGTCGACCTGAGCACGATCGCATTCGCCCAGCACTTCGGGCATAAGCCGCTGGCCGGCTTCATCTTGGGCACCTACGCTTTCGGCAGTGCGACGGGCGGGCTGTGGTACGGCTCCCGGCAGTGGCGAGCGTCCGTGGAGAAGAGATTCGGCGTGACGCTCGCCCTCACCGTGACCGGTGTCGCCACCTTCTGGGCTCAGCCGAACCTGGTCACGTTGACCTGCGGGATCTACCTATGCGGCCTCACGATCGCGCCCACGCTCATCACCGGCTTCAGCCTGCTGGAGGAACAGGCGCAGGCCGGCAGGCGCACCGAGGCCATGTCGTGGCTCAGCAGCGGCATCTCCGTCGGCGTGGCCGCGGGCGCGTCGGTCGTCGGCTTCGTCATCGACGCGGACGGGCCGAGGGCAGGATACGCGTTCGCCGCCCTGTGCGGCTTCGCCAGCGCCGCTATCGGCCTGACCGGCCTGCGCCGCCTGCGGCCCGCAGATCCCGGCGAACCCGCGGGCCCGGTCAGCCCGGCACCGGGAGCCTCGGCCTAGGGGTAATTCTGGGCGTACTCGCTGGCTAGGGCGAGTACCTCGTCGACGTACCAGCTCGCGTGGTTGTAGGCAAAGATCGCCCCGTAAAGCGACTTGGTATTTCCCGCGCCGGCGGCGCATAGCAGCCGCGCAGCCGAAGGCACGGCATCTAGCGGGTTCATGATGTCCGGCGTCCCCGTCTGGCCGAAGCCGTCGATACCCCACTCAGCCCAGGTGGACGGGATGAACTGCATCGGACCGAGCGCGCCTGCGCTGGACGGTCCCTCGTTGGCGCCGTCACCGCTCTCAATCTCGTTGATCGCGGCCAGTACCGTCCAGGACATGCCCGGGCAGTACTCCTCGGCGGACTCCTTGTACAGCGTCAGGAGGCTCTTGGGCACGCCGCCCGTCGGTACGTTCGTGGCCACCGGTAGCTTGCTCACCGTAACCACGGGCACCAGGTTGATCACCTTGCCGCTTACGCCGATGACCGACCTGACCTGTGACATCAGTGTGACTAGGTTCACCCCGGGGGCATTGATCAGCGCGGCGAAATTTTTCGCCAGCCCGAGCTGCGCTGACCGGGCCTGGTCCACGATCACGTCCACCCCGGGCACGCTCAGCGCGGTCTGCGCGCCGAACGGCAGCTGGACCTGAACCGCAGCCGAGACCTGATAGGAGTTCCCGGTCGTCAGGTGGAGTTCGCTGGCGGCAGCGCGGGTGCTGACCAGCTGTCCGCGCCCAAGATCGGTCCAGACGGCATTGGCGGCCGCGGTGGCCGGTGGAGTCCAGGACCTGAACGCCTGCGGTGAGACGCCGAGTACGTCCGCGCTTACGCCGTTGACCGTGACCTTGCCGCCGTTGATCGGGAGCACCGCCCGGACCCCGGCCAGCTTGCCGATTTTGGTGAGCTGAGCCGAGGTGATCCCGGCCGGGACCGCCGCGATAAGGTCAGGCACCAGTAGCTGACGCGGCGGAGATCCCGCCGATCCGGGAGTGGTCAGCGACGCGGGAACCGAGTCAGGCAGGGCACTGGCCGCGGCGGCCACTCCGACGGGCGGCGAGACGGTAAAGGGAATTGTGCCGCCCGGCTGGGCCGACGTGACGGCAGCCGCGCTGGCCGGGACCGTGAAACCGGCCAGGGTCAAGCACGTCGTGGCGGTGGCGAAGGCTGTCAGGGCAGCACGACGCAGGGCTAGAGGCGGCACAATATAAAGACCATATAAGGCCTGCGGCGCAACACAAACCTCCAGATTGATTTCTTAAAGAGACCTTAAGCCTTTCGTCAGGATAACTTCAGCCCCGCTGGCATCGTGGAGCGTGCATGCCCAGCCGTGGCAGCTCGGCGAGCGGCTCCCGCGCTCGTGACCCCGCCAGGTCAGCGAGCTCAGGTCAGCGGGCTCAGGTCAGCGGAGCGAAACGGATGTCGTGCGACGCGCTGGGCGAGCAGAACGCGAGTATCCGCTCGGCCTCACCTTCCAGCGCGGCGCGCTCCCGCAGCGGACCGAACATCTCGATGGTCAGCGTCGCCGTGTCCCGGTTTCTGAGTAGCCGCCACATTCCGCTGACGAACCCGTCAATGAGCACCGGCCCGGGGACGACGCCGTTCATGGTGTAAAGCCGTTTGGTGTTCTCGGCACTGATCACACGGGACCGGTCGGCGTGCGAAAGCACCAGGTTGTCGAACTCGGCGACCAGCCGGACTGGCGCCGGCACCTCGCCGCCGGGTCGCGGCGCCATGGGCAGGTCGAACAGCTCGGCCCCCTGCTCGTCGCGGAAGGTGACCAGAGACGGCCTGAGCTGCTCCATCACCGCCTTGAGCCCGGTCAGCCCGGACCAGACCTGAACATCACGGACAGTCGCCGGGCCGAAGGCGCCCAGATAGCGCGTGACCAAGTCGGCGAGGCCGAGGACCGCTGACTGGGCCGCCCCGCTAGCCAAGGCCGGCTGGTCAAGCCACTGTTCCGCCGAGGTGTGCCGCGACTGCCCGGCCCGGCCCCAGACCGCGCGCGGCGGCACCTGGACGAGCGGGACGAGGGCCCGCACCCCCTGGGCCAGAGCCGCAGGCGGATGGTCCGGCCACTGCCCGGCGAGCGCCTGACCGAGCCGGCTGAACGTCATCGGCTCCGCTTCCACCAGCGCCCGTCCGGCCGCGGTCAGCGCCGCGGCGTTCACGCCCGCCGGCTGCTGGCCGAATGTGCTGCGCAGGCCACGGTCGATAACCGGCTGGAGCAGCCGGCGCAGCGGCAGGCAGTCCCGGGCCGAGACCAGATGGATGGTGCCGCGCATGAGCGCAATCCTGACCACCCTCCGGCTGATGATCAGCGCGGCCAGGTCATCCGGGCAGAACCCGTCGAGTCGTGACTGCAGCCCGAAATAAGGCGGGAACGGCGCCTGGGCCTGCAGGCCGACTAGGTGCTCGATGGTCTGCACCACCATCGCGGTCCGCACTCCGGCGCGGTCATCCGCAGGCAGACTAGTCCGCTCCAGCAGCAGTTGCCGGCTCAGCAAGGCCCGGTTGATCTCCAGCAGGCTCAGGACCTCAGCCATCGTGCACCATCAGTAACAGATGTTCGTGTGCAGGCGGCCGGCGGGCAGCGGATCGGCCAGGGCCTGCGCGGTGCGCTGGTCGGCCGGGCGGTGCAGCACGAGGTAGCCGTCGTCGGCGAACACCAGCGAGTACCCGTGGGCCTGCAGGTACGCCAGCTCGGCGGCCTGCTGGCTGGGACTGCAGAAGGGGAAGTCCAGCCCGGTGGTGTCCCCGACCACCCATGGTGCCCACCTGGGCGTCCCGTCGAGCAGCAGCACCGTGTCACGACCTGCGAGCCGAGGGCCGATGTTGTTAGCTGCCTCGACCTCCACCCCGGCGGGCACGTGTGCGATGGCCGCCGCAGCCGCCCGCACCCGGGCGTTGACTCCGTAGAACCCCGGATGGAGCAACGACCCGAGCGGGGAGGACGGGAAGTACACGAGCGCCGCGACACAGATCGCCGCCGCCCACAAGGTAGCGGGCCGACGGAAGAGCCGACAGCCCAAGGATGCTAGCCCCCTAAAGGGGGTCTGGGGGGGATCGTCCCCCCGGGCCAGCACAGCCCCCCCGTGAGCAGGGGGGGTCTGGGGGGGATCGTCCCCCCGGGCCAGCACAGCCAACCGCGCGGCGCCGTCGACGGCGGCGCAGCATAGCATCATGACCACGAACGCGTCGTACTGGAACTTTGCCTGCCACCACAGCGGATAGCCCGACGCGAGCATCCGCTCGGCCAGCAGCGGAAGCACCGCGATCACCATCGGTGAGGCGAGCGACAAGAAGCCGAACGTGGCCAGCAGCCCGATCATGGTCCGTACTTTCACCCACGGGGTGACGAATACCCGCAGCGCGTGCAGCGGGTGGGTGATCATGTTCGCCGCCGCGCTGCCGAGGGTGGGGCCGAACTGGCCGTAGGCCCAGTAGAAGGTGGCCGATCCGCCGAATGCGGGGATCAGCAGATGGCTGGCTGCCCAGGTGGCGGCCAGGCCGCCGGCCACGAAGGCCACGCCGGTCCAGACCTCAGATCGTCGTCTGGTCAGCAGCAGGTAGCAGCCGAAGCCCGCGACCAGCAGGCCCATGTCCTCCTTGACCAGGAGCATCACGGCGGCGGCGAGCACCCCGTGCCAGCGCCGCCCGGCGTCGAATCGCTCGACCAGCACCGCGGTCAGCACCGGGACGAACGCGACCTCGTGGAAGTCGAAGACGACGGCCGCCATGACCGGCAGCGACAACGCATAGGCGACGCATACGAAGTACGCGGCCGCCGGGCCGAGCTGGCGCCGGGTGTAAGCCCACAGCGGCGGGATAGCCAGCGCGAACAGCAGGCCCTGCGCCACCAGCAGGGTGGCCGGGCTGTCGTAGATCCAGTACAGCGGGACGAGCAGGGCCAGGATCGGCGACCAGTGGTCAGCCAGCAGCGTGAAGTGCGCGCCTTGCCCGTCGGAGATGCCCCGGGCGATCGAAACCGGCGCCGCCAGGTGCGCGTAACCGCGGATGCCCTGGTCAAAGATGACCAGGTCGAAGGTGCTGGCGCGGAATCGGCGGAACAAAATCAGCGAGTCCAGGCTATATACGAACGCGGCGGCGACGGTGAGCGCGGCTACCTTAACGCCGGCCTGGGCCCAGTAGCCGCGAAGCGCCCGCAGGCCACCGAACCGGCTCCTACCGCCGGCCACCCCGCCAGCCTCGCTGGGGTCGGTCGCTGCGCGGGCCGGCCGGGAACCGGCGGCCTGACTGCTCACCGCTGGAAGATTAGCAGTGGCTTTGTCCCGAGGGTGGCGGTGCCGCCGCGTTGACCGAATGCGCGGCAGTATGGATGCGGAAGGCTACGCTCTTGCTATGAACCAGGAGGCAGGCCCCGGCCCCGCCATCGCCGCGCCACGCGGGACCGGGCGGCCACCGAAGAAGCAGCATGCCCGACCGTCGCTCGGCGGCGGAACGCCGGCCCAGGACCGTGAGCTGCGCGCGCAGGGTCGGGAGACCGTCCGCAGGCTGCTGGATGCTGGCATGATCGAGTTCGAGGAGCGCGGCTTTCATGGCGTCCGCGTCGATGACGTGGTCCGCCGGGCTGGTAGCTCTCACGGCACGTTCTATCTCTACTTTTCCAATAAGGAAGACCTGTTCAAGGCACTGCTGAAGGACGCCCTGCACGACATGGAGATCGTCGCGGGTGACTTCCCGGTCGTCACCAGCGACGACACCGGGCTGCGGGTGCTGCGCCAGTGGGTGCGGATGTTCTTCAAGGCCTACGCCTCGCACGCCACCGTGATCCGCATCCTCAGCCAGGCCGACTTGGTGCCGGAAGAGGTGTTCGGCGACGGCCTGAAGCTGTTCTTCAGCATCGCCGAGGCGATGACGACTGGAATGACCGCGGCCGCCGAGGCCGCCGGGAAGCACCAGGAGCAGGCCCAGCTGACCGCGGTGGCCTGCCTGATGATGCTCGAGCGGGTCAACTACCTGATCAGCGCCGAGGTCCCGCTGCCCGAGGACGAGATGGCCGACCGGATCGCGGACATCATGTACGCCGCGTTCGGCCTCAACCTCCCGTGATCATTTTCATGATCACGAGGAGTTGTACCCCCGAAAATGGGGCACAAGTCTTCGTGATCATGAGGGTCCCGCCATGATCACCGGCAGACGATCAGGATTGACGGCGGCGGGAAGGGTTAGCCAGCGCGGCGACGGCGGTGAGGGCTTCACGGGCGGCGCGCACGTTGTGCACGCGGAACACGCGGGCGCCTAGCCAGGCGCAGACGGCGAGGGCGGCGATCGTCCCCTCGGCGCGCTGGCCCACCGGCAGGCCGAGGGTCTCGCCGATGAAGTCCTTGTCCGCGACCGCGACGAGGACCGGCCAGCCCGTATCCGCGAGTTCACCGAGCCGACGCGTCACCTCTAGTGACTGCCAGGTGTTCTTGCCGAAATCGTGAGCCGGGTCCACCAGGATCGAGAACGGGCTGACGCCTTGAGCCACGGCCCGTTCGGCACAATCGGTGACGTAGGTGGTCACCTCGTCCATGACATCGTTGTAGGCGGGCCGGTGCGGCCGGGTCCGTGGCGGTAGGCCGCCGGCGTGCGCGCAGACCAGCCCGGTCCGGTATTGCGCCGCGACCGCGGCGAGCCGGGGGTCCACGCCGCCCCAGGCGTCGTTGAGCAGGTCGGCGCCGGCCTGGGCGACCACCTCGCCCACCTCGGCACGCCAGGTGTCCACGCTGATCACCACGTCGGGATGCCGTTCGCGCACCGCCGCGACCAGGCCCGCGACCCGGTCGATTTCCGCCGCGGTACTCACCTCATCACCCGGGCCGGCCTTCACCCCGCCGATGTCGACGATGTCGGCTCCGTCGGCCACGGCCCGGCTGGCCGCATCGAGCGCGGCACCGAACGCAGCGGTGGCGCCCCGGTCGTAGAACGAGTCAGGCGTCCGGTTGATCACAGCCATGACCCCGAACGAACCGTGGTTCCACTCCCGGCGGCCCAGCCGGAGCGGCCGGTAACGGTCTTGCGGCCCGGGGTCTGTCACCGGATGGAGGCTATAGCACCCGCGTCGTTCGGGAAGAATCGCTAGCGTGCGATTCCTGAACGGGATAACCCCCGAGCAAGACCTGACTTACAGCGACGTCTTCATGGTGCCCGGCCGGTCGGCCGTCGGCTCGCGGCTGGACGTCGATCTGACCACCGCCGACGGCAGCGGCGCCACCATCCCGATCGTGACGGCCAACATGACGGCCGTGTCCGGGCGGCGGATGGCGGAGACCGTCGCGCGGCGGGGCGGCGTCGCGATCGTCCCGCAGGACATCCCGGTCGACGTCGTCGCGGACGTGATCGCCTGGGTCAAGTCACGGGACCTGGTGGTGGAGACGGCGCTGACTCTCGGCCCGGCGGACACCGCCGGGGACGCGCTGAGCCTGCTGCCCAAGCGGGCGCACGGCGCCGTGGTGGTGGTCGAGGACGGGCGCCCGGTGGGCGTCGCCACCGAGGCCGACTGCCTGGGCGTGGACCGGTTCACCCAGCTCAGGCTGGTGATGTCCGCCGACCCCTTCACGCTGCCCGCCGGTACGCCGCCTGAGCGGGCGTTCTCGCTGCTGCACGACGGACGGCACCGGCTGGCCCCCGTGCTCGACGCGGAAGGCCGCTGCGTCGGCATCATGACCCGGACCGGCGCGCTGCGGGCGACGCTGTACGCTCCCGCCGTCGACGCCCAGGGCCGGCTGCGGGTCGGTGTCGCACTCGGCGTCAACGGCGACGTGGCCGGCCGGGCCAAGCTCCTGCTGGAGGCGGGTGCGGACGTGCTGGTGGTCGATACCGCGCACGGGCACCAGGAGAAGATGATCTGGGCGCTGCAGGCCGTGCGCGCTCTGGACCCGCCGGTCCCGGTCGTGGCGGGTAACGTCGTCACCGCGGCCGGTGTCGCCGACCTGGTGGCGGCGGGCGCGGACATCGTGAAGGTCGGCGTGGGCCCCGGCGCGATGTGCACGACCCGGATGATGACCGGGGTGGGGCGGCCGCAGTTCTCCGCCGTACTCGAGTGCGCGGCCGAGGCCCGCAGGCTCGGCGCGTCGGTCTGGGCCGACGGCGGGGTCAGGCACCCGCGTGACGTCGCCCTGGCGCTGGCCGCGGGCGCCTCCAACGTGATGATCGGATCGTGGTTCGCTGGCACGTACGAGTCGCCAGGTGACACCTTCCGCTCCCCCGAAGGGCGACTGTATAAGGAGAGCTTCGGGATGGCGTCAGCGCGGGCGGTGCGGTTGCGTTCGGCCAGCGACTCGGCGTTCGAGCGGGCCCGCAAGGAGCTCTTCGAGGAAGGTATCTCCTCGGCGCGGATGTACCTGGATCCGGTCCGTCCCGGGGTGGAGGACCTCATCGACATGATCGTGGCCGGACTGCGCTCCTCGTGCACCTACGCCGGCGCGCAGAGCCTGCCGGAGTTCGCCGAGCGCTCGGTGGTCGGGGTGCAGAGCGCCTCCGGCTACAGCGAGGGCATGCCCGTCCCGACCAGCTGGTGAACAGGGCCGCCCCCGGAATTACATCGCGTTGAGCCAGCGGACGGGGGCGCCGTCGGCGGCCCGGCGGAACGGCTCGAGCTCGTTATCCCACGCGGCGCCGAGCAGCCTGCCGATTTCGTCCTCGAGCGACTCGCCCAGCCGCAGGGCCACGCCCATGGCGGCCCGCAGGCGGTCCTCAGGCACCAAGATGTCACCGTTGGCCCCGGTCACAGCGGTAAAGATACCGAGATCGGGCGTGTAACAGTGACGCACGCCGTCACAGCCGGGCGAGCCGTCCTCGGTCACCTCGAACCTGAGCCGGTTCCAGCCGGCCAGCGCGGACGCGATCGCGCCCGCCGTGCCCGGGCGCGCCTGCCAGGTGAGCTCAGCGCGCATCGCACCTGGAGCGGCAGGCTGGCCGACCCAGGGCATGGCTACATGCGCCCCCACAATTCCGGCAACGGCCCACTCAACGTGCGGGCACAGCGCCAAGGGCGCGGAATGAACGTACAAAACACCATGTGCGGACACCGTGCCTCCTTAAGACGAGGTTCGCCTTCCCCAGCGGCCTCATCAACTTGGCACGGACTGCCCAGCTACATATTGTGCCTCATGCCCTTCCTTGATGCCAGCGTTCCAGGCAGGAAAACCCTGAGAATTCGCAAACATGAGCAGCGCCGCGGCCGAGGTGGCTTCATTCGTTCGGCTGGGGCCGCGAGCAGCACGGCTAGGGCGGCTACGCCGGTCCGCGGTTAGCCCAGGGTCGCGATGGAGTGCGCGGTCAGGTGGGCCAGGCTGGGCATGACCAGGCTGGCCGCGGCGAGTGCGTCCGGGTCCGGCGGGTACCGTGGCCGCGGGACGGCGATCACCCGCAGGCCTGCGGCGGCGGCTGAGCGGAGCCCGTTGGAGGAGTCCTCGATGGCGGCACATTCGGGTGCCGGCCAGCCGAGCCTGGCCGTAACGGCCAGATAGATGTCCGGGGCGGGTTTGCCGTGTGGCACCTGCTCGGTCGACATCGTCACCGAGAAATAGGGCCGCAGGCTGGCGGCCTGCAGCACAGTTTCGATCAGCGCGGCTGGCGCCGAGCTGGCCAGGCCCACCGGCCAGCGGGAAGCGAGCCGGCGCAGCGCCTCCACGGCCCCGGGCAGAAGCGGCAGGTGCTGCAGGTAGCTGGCCGCCATCTGCTCGATGACCTCGGCCGCCACCTGGTCAGGCGGCAGGCCCACGCCGAGGTCCTCACTGAGATACCTGGCCCATTCCGGCGTGCTCATGCCCATGAGCTTGTGCTGGGCGTCCGCAGCCCAGTGGCCGCCGTGAGCCGCGACCAGCCCGCGCCGGACTCGTTCCCAGACCGGTTCGGAGTCGATGAGGACACCGTCCAGATCGAAGACGACCGCCCGGATCATGTTCGTGAATTTGCCTCGGTGAGGGCACGGGACACCAGGACACGGGCCAGGTGCTCGCGGTAGGCGCGGGTGGCGCGGATGTCGGCGGCGGCGCTGGTACCCTCGGCCGCATGCGCGGCCGCCTCGGCGGGTGACGCGCCGCCGGCCAGGGCGGACTCCACGCCGGCGGCTCGCAGCGGCGTCCCGCCCATGTTGACCAGGCCCACGTGACCGTCCTGCACGGCACAGCCGACGATGGCCCAGTCGAGCCCGCGCTGGGCGAATTTCTGGAACGACCAGCCGGCCGAGGCGGGCTTGGGCACCCGGATCTCGGTGAGCAGTTCGTCGGGCTCCAGCGCCGTCTCGAACAGGCTCTGGAAGAACTCCCCGATACCGATCTCCCGTTCCCCGCCCGGGCCGCGGGCGACCAGCGTCGCGTCCAGTGTGAGCAGGACGGCGGGCAGGTCGGAGGCGGGGTCGGCGTGCGCTACCGAGCCGCCGATCGTGCCCCGGTGCCTGATCTGGGGGTCGCCGACCCGGCTCGCCGCATGCGCCAGCAACGGCACCTGACGGCCAAGCAGTTCGGAATGCTCGAGGTCGTGGTACCTGGTCAGCGCGCCGACCGCGACGTGAGAGCCCCGATCGGTGATGTAAGAAAGCTCAGTCAGGCCGCTCAGGTCGATGATCACCTCGGGCGCGGCCAGCCGCAGTTTCATCAGCGGCAGCAGGGAATGCCCTCCGGCTAGGAATTTCGCGTCCTCGCCGTGCTCGGCGATAAGGTCCAGGGCCTGTTCGGCTGAGCCGGCCCGCAGGTAGGTAAACGATGACGGGATCACGAAGATACCTCCGCGGCCGCCAGCGCGGCCCTGACGATGTTGTGATAACCGGTGCACCGGCACAGGTTGCCCTCCAGGCCCGTCCGGACCTGTTCCTCGGTGGGATGCGGGTTCTCCTTCAGCAGCGACACGATCGCCATCACCATGCCCGGCGTGCAGAATCCGCACTGCAGCCCGTGCTCCTGATGGAAGGCGCGCTGCACCGGATGCATCTCGCCGTTGCTGGCCAGGCCCTCGACCGTGGTGATCCGGTGCCCGCTGGCCTGGGCCGCGAGCACCGTGCAGGATTTGACGGATTCGCCGTCGAACAGCACGGTGCAGGCGCCGCAGGAGGTGGTATCGCAGCCGATGTTGGTCGCGGTGAGGTCAGCCACGTCGCGCAGGAAATGCACGAGCAGCATGCGGTCCTCGACGTCCGCGGTGACGTCCTTGCCATTGACCGTCAGGTCGATCTTCACTGGTTACTCGTCCTCTACCCTCGTGGTTTCCGCGGAATTGAGCACTGCGTTGATAGCCGTCCAGACCCGCTGGGGGGTGGTCGGCATGTCGAGGTGCCGGATGCCGAGATGGGCGAGGGCATCGATGACCGCGTTCTGGACCGCCGGAGTCGCTCCGATCGTGCCGGCCTCCCCGATGCCCTTGACGCCGAGCGGGTTCACCGTGGTCGGCGTCTCGCTCGCCAGCAGCTCGAAGCTGGGCAGCTCGGTAGCGGTAATGGCCGCATAGTCCGCCAGCGTTGAGGTCAGCGGGTTGCCGTCGGCGTCGTAGAGCACCTCTTCGAGCAGCGCCTGTGCCGCGCCCTGGGCAATGCCGCCGTGCCGCTGGCCTTCGGCGAGGACCGGGTTGAGCACCGGCCCGGCATCGTCCACGGTCACGTGCCGCAGCAGCGTCACCTTGCCGGTTTCGGTGTCAACTTCCACCAGCGACACGTGCGCTCCGAACGGGAACGTGGGCCGGTCCGCGGTAAAGCTCACGTCGGCGATGAGGCTACCGCCGCTGGTATGACCCGCGACTTGCGCCCAGGACAGCGAGGTGTCCGGGTCGCCGCGGACCTGCCAGGCCCCGGTCGCGGTGTCGAGTACCACGTCAGCTTCGGCGGCCTCGAGCATATCCGCGGCCTGGCGGCGGGCCTCGTCCTTGACCTCGATCGCGGCCTTTTGCACCGCGGAGCCGCCGAGCTGCAGCGAGCGGGAAGCGTAGGTGCCGACGCCGACCGGGATCAGGTCGGTGTCGCCGTGGATGACCGTGACCTTATCCATCGGGATGCCGAGCTCGTCCTGCACGAGCATCGCCCACGCGGTGTGGTGTCCCTGACCGTGCGGCGAGCTGCCGGTGTAGACCGTCGCGGTTCCGTCGTCCGCTACCTCGAGCTTGGCGGTCTCCCCGGCGCCCGCGTCCGCCGCGGTGATCTCGACGAACACCGAGATCCCGATGCCGAGCTGCCTGACGTCGCCGTTGACGCGCCTGCGCTGCTGCTCCTGGCGGAGCTCGGCGTAGCCCGACGCGTCTAGGACCTTGTCCAGCGCTGCTTCGTACTCGCCGCTGTCGTACAACGCGCCGGTCTTGGTCTGGAAGGGGAACTTACCAGGCGGGATGAAGTTTCGCCGCCGGACTTCGGCCGGGTCCATGCCGATCTCGGCGGCGAACAGGTCGACCGCGCGCTCGATTGCGGCCGCAGCCTCCGGCCGGCCGGCCCCGCGGTAGGCGTGGATCGGCGTGGCGTTCGTGACGGCGACCCGGAACCCGGCCTGAACCTCAGGGATGTCATACACGCCGGGTGCCATCAGGCAAGTCAGTCCGGGCAGGAAACCGCCGGCCCGCGGATAGGCCCCGGTGTCCTGGATGATGTCGATCCGGTAGGCCAGAATCCGGCCGTCCCGGCGGCCGCCGATCTTGACGTGCTGCAGCTGGGCACGGCCCTGGGTCATGCCGACCAGGTTCTCGCTGCGCGTCTCAGCCCAGCGCAGGGCCCGGCCGGTCTTTCGGGCCGCCCAGGCGACGATGATCGCGTCCCGGTCGATGCCGACCTTGGCACCGAAGCCGCCGCCCACATCTGGTACCACCACGCGGATCTGGTCCGGGGCCAGGCCGAGGACACCGGCGAGGATGACCCGGCATAGCTGCGCGTTCTGGGAGCTGTGCCAGACCGTCAGCTTGCCGCCGGAGAACGCGGCGGCGGTGGCGCGCCCTTCCATCGGCATGCAGGCGACTCGCTGGTTGACGATGTCCTGCTCGACCACCACGTCGCAGGCACGGAACGGGGTGTCATCGGTGGAGACCGGGTTCGTAACGGGCACGTTGGTCCCGGCGGCGGGGAACAGCAGGACCTGGCCGGCCACTGCGGCCGCGGGACCCACCACCGCAGGCAGCGGCTCGTAGTCGACGCTGACCAGGTCCGCGGCGTCCTCGCCCTGATAGCGCCCGTCAGTGATCACCACCGCGACCGGCTCGCCGACGAACCGCACTGTATCCACCGCCAGCAGCGGCTCCGCCCACGGACCGCCGAGGGGCACTGGGCCGCCTTCGCCGCCTCCTCCCGTGCCGTCGTCCGGCGGTGGGGGCGCCAGGTCGTCCATGTCGGCGACGGTCAGCACGGCGATCACCCCGGGCTCCTGGCTGGCCTGCGCCGTGTCGATGCCGACGATGCGTGCGTGGGCCATCGGGCTGCGTACGAACGTCACGCGGGCCGCTCCGTCCAGCTCCGGTGTCCGCAGGTCGTCTACGTAGACGCCGCCGGTAGTCAGCAGCCGTGGATCCTCCGTCCGGATCACCCGGGTGCCCAGGATGCTCAATGTAATAACCCTCCGTAGCTGGTCGGGTTTCGGTGCTTCGCCACCGAAACTACTCCCCTGGAGCGGATACGTTGCGCTGAAGCCTGGGCGCCAGAGGTGCTACCCGACATTATGACCGAATGCGCAGGTAGGCCACCAGGTGGGCTGACGAGGAGTTTAGTCGGTTTTAGTTTCGGTTAGATAGGTCCAGACAGGAGGTTAGGGTCAGGTCCGTTCACCATGAGTTAACGTCCATATCATGGTGAACGCCGCAAATTGGACCGCCCGCCTCCGCGCACTGGCTTCCCGGGCAGGTGTCCCAGGCGCCACACTCGGGATCTGGTTCGATGGGCAGGAGGTCGTGGCCGCGCACGGAGTGCTGAACTGCGCAACCGGGGTTCCGGTCACCGAAGACTCACTGTTCCAAATCGGGTCCATCACCAAGATCTGGACCGCCACGATGGTCATGCAGCTCGTCGACGAGGGCCTGTTGTCCCTCGACACGACCGTCGCCGAGGCGCTGCCCGGCATCCGGCTGGGCGCCGCTGATGTCGGCGGCCAGGTCACGATCCAGCACCTGCTCACCCACACCAGCGGGATCGACGGCGATATCTTCACCGACACCGGCCGCGGCGACGATTGCGTCCGGCGGTACGTCGGTGAGCTGGCCCGGGCCTCGTCCACGTTTCCGGCTGGCACGGCCTACTCCTATTGCAACAGCGCCTTCGTGCTGCTGGGGCGGATCATCGAGGTACTCGATGACCGGTCGTGGGACACATCGCTGCGGGAACGGCTGATCGGCCCGCTCGCGCTCACCCAGACGGTCACCCTGCCGGAGGAAGCGATCCTGCACCGGGCCGCCGTCGGGCATCATGACGGGAGGGTTCCGGTTCAGACCTGGGGTCTGCCGCGCAGCGTCGGGCCGGCAGGCCTCATCACCGCCACCGCCAGCGACCTGCTGACTTTCGCTCGCCTGCACCTCGATGGCGGCGTCGCGCCGCACGGCAAGCGGCTGCTCAGCGAAGACTCGGTAGCGGCCATGCAGCAGCCGCGGGCGGCGATCCCTGAGTTCGCGTCGCCGGGGGCGGCCATTGGCCTGGGCTGGCGGCTCGGGTCCTGGAGCGGGCGGCCTGTCCTTGGACATGACGGCGACACCGTAGGGCAGTCCGCCTACCTGCGGATCGACCCGGAAGCGCGGGTGGCCGCCTGCCTGCTGACCAACACCGCGGAATCAGAATCGCTTTTCCGCGGGCTGTTCGACGAGGTGTTCGGCGACCTGCTGGGGGTCACCATGCCGGCCGCGGCCCGGCCCGCCCCGGTGCCTTATCCGGGCTCTGATCCCCCGGCCCTTCAGCATGCCGGCCGGTACGAGCGCACGTCCCGGCGGATAGATGTGTCGGTCCGCGACGGGCAGCTGCGCATGGTCCCGACCATGACCGGAAAGCTGGCCGACCTCATCGACTCCGAACCGCAGGAGCTGATCTTGCATCCGGTGGATGCCTCGGGCCGCCGCTTCGTGATGCGATCACGCGAGGAGGAGCCATGGGTCCCGCTCAGCTTCGGTCGGCTCGCCGACCACACCCCCTACCTCTACCTCGGCGGCCGGGTGACCCCCCGGGTCGGATGAGATCCCGGCGCCGCCGGTCAGGCCGCCCGGGAAGATCCCTCACCCCGGGCAAGGAGCCCATCGCCCGGGGTAAGGAGCCCCTCGCCTCCTGGGACGGCCCTTGGCCTCCTGGGGTCAGGCCCCTCGCGGCGACCCGCGGGTGGTCGTGCCAGGCAGGCATGGTGGCCAGGTAGTCGAGGGTCTGCC
>JALYVS010000513.1 GCA_030853115.1 Actinomycetota bacterium | reverse complement strand
CCGCGGTACTGGATAATCAGATCGGCTGAACGCTGTCCGCCTGGGGACCCTTGGTACCCTGACTGGCAGTGAACTCTACCCGCTGGTTGTCCTGAAGGCTACGGTAACCGTCAGCCTGAATAACGGAGTGGTGAACGAAGACGTCGCTCGTGCCGTCATCGGGGGCAATGAAACCATAGCCCTTGTCGGCGTTGAACCACTTGACTGTACCCTGAGGCATTTTTTGCTTTCTCCTACTTAACGACTTTCGAGATCCGCGTGCGCGGATCCCAGCTGCTGCGGCCGCCTGTATTCAAAAGCCGGACTCTGGAAATCCGCGGCGCCCGCTGTCAGAACTTCGCAGGCGCTGTGACACGAACACGAACTTCTACTACCAACCAGAATGACTGAACTCTACCACGACAATTTGCGCCGCGGGCGACTTACCGCCAGAAGCGGCCGTCTCACCGGCCCCCGCCCGCGACGGCCAGCCGCCCTGATGTGCGATAATTCAAGTGGGCCCGGGGCATTTCGAACGCCGGCAATCACGCCGGTGCCGTCTGCGGGCCCGGTGAGCCCGGTGCACCTTGCGCCAGGGATGGGACGGCCGAGATGTTCGGCTTCAAAGTCATTAATCAGTACGAGCAGGGCATCGTCTTTCGCTTCGGCAAAATGCAGCCCGACCTACGCGGACCCGGCCTGACCTGGGTTAACCCGATTTCTGATCGGCTGCGTAAGGTCAACATGCAGATCATCACGGCGGCCGTGCCCGGCCAGGAGGGCATCACCCGCGACAACGTCACCGTCCGGGTCGACGCGGTCGTGTACTACCGGGTCATCGACCCGGTCAAGGCACTCGTCAACGTGCAGAACTACACCTACGCGGTGTCGCAGGTCGCCCAGACCTCGCTGCGGTCGGTCATCGGCCACAGTGACCTGGACCAGTTGCTGTCCGAACGCGACAAGGTCAACGCCAAGCTTAAAGAGGTCATCGACGCCCCGACCGAGGAGCCCTGGGGTATCCGGGTGGAGCGAGTCGAGGTCAAGGACATCTCGTTGCCCGACTCGATGAAGCGATCGATGTCCCGCCAGGCCGAAGCCGAGCGCGAACGCCGAGCGCGGATCATCTCCGCCGACGGCGAATACCAGGCGTCCAAGAAGCTCGCACAGGCCGCTACCGTCATGTCCGCTGACCCGGCTGCCCTGCAGCTGCGGCTGCTGCAGACGGTCGTCGAGGTCGCCGCCGAGAAGAACAGCACCCTGGTCATGCCGGTCCCGGTAGAGCTGCTGCGTTTCTTCGACCGCGCCGCCAGGAACGTCAACCCGGCTGCCGCCGAGGCCGAGGCCCCGGCTGGCGAAACTCAGGCCGACCGCAGCCTCCCGGCCATGCCTGCGGTGCCCGCGCTCACCAGGCCAGCCGACCAGCCCGCCAGTGCCGCCTTGAACGCGGTGCCCGCCGATGCGGTGCCCGTGGGGGCGGTGCCCCTGAACGGCGAGCCGAGGTCACCCGTCACCGGCTGACCATACAGTTTTACGCTGACCCGTCGCCCGGCCGGGGATGGCTCCCCCGGCCGTCCCGTCCTGGTGCGCTCCGGCCCGGCCGGCGGGAGTTAGTCCCGGAGCTGGCGGAGAATACGGGCCAGGTGGGTACGGTCGGCTGGGCTCAGCCGACCGAAAACCCGCTCGGATTCGGTGCCGCGGATCGCGTCGAGAACGCTGGCGCCATGTCCGCTCAGCTCAATCAGGGTGGCTCGCCGGTCGTCGGGGTCGGCCCGCCGGTGGACTAGGTCCCGGGACTCAAGGGCATCGACGACCTCGGTAGCCGAGCGCGGCGCGATATGCAGATGATCCGACAGCACGGCCAAGCGCATTGTCCCGCGACGGGCAAGCACGCGCAGCGCCCGCAGCTGAGACGGGGTGATGTCCCAGGGGGCCAGCGTCTTAGACGAGGTTTCCCGCAGTTGACGCGCCACCGACCAGAACGCATCGGACAAGCGCTCGTCTGCGGCTGAGTCGCCCCCGTCGGCCGGAGCAGGCTCGCCGGCCGGGTCCTGGGTCATGGGAATAGGGTACCACCATCTAGCGTTGTAACCTCACATTGAGGTAACCTCAACAATAATGTTCCCAAGGGCCCGGACGTCCGCGTGCGAGCCCTCCCCGGCAGAATCGAGAAAACTTTGGCGTCCCCACCCACGAATCCAGAACCCGCACGTCCAGGCCGCACCCGCGGCTCCAAGACCGTCACCGCCGCGGAGAAGACACAAGCCCGCGAGGTATCGCTACGCCGTATCGGCCAGCTTTTTATCCCGTACCGCTGGCCGCTGGCCGTCGTCACCGCCATCATCGTGGTCTCCTCCATCGTCGGGCTGGCCTCCCCGTTCCTGCTCCGCGCGGTTATCGATACCGCGCTGCCGACCAGAAACCTGCGGCTGCTGACCTGGCTGGCCATCGGCATGGTCGCCGTGGCCGGCTTCACCTCGGCCCTAGGCGTGATCCAGACCTGGATCAGCACCAAGGTCGGCCAGCATGTCATGCACGGACTGCGGACAGCCGTGTTCGGCCACCTGCAGCGGCAGTCGATCGCGTTCTTCACCCGGACCCGCACCGGCGAGGTCCAGTCCCGTATCCAGAACGACATCGGCGGGATGGAATCGGTCGTGACCTCGACCGCGACCTCCATCGCCGCCAACCTCACCACCGCGGTCGCCACCGCCGTGGCCATGGCCGTCTTGTCCTGGAAGCTCTCCCTCATCTCGCTGGTCGTCATGCCGCCCGCCATCTACCTGACCCGCAAGGTCGCCCGGATGCGGCGGACCATCACCACCTTGCAGCAGCGGGAACTGGCCGACCTGAACGTCACCATCGAGGAGGGCCTATCGGTCAGCGGTATCCAGCTGGCCAAGACGATGGGCACCGGCCCGGCGCTGATCGAGCGGTTCACCGCTTCCTCGGCGCGGCTGATCGACCTGGAGCTGCGCTCCCAGCTGGCCGGCCGCTGGCGGATGGCCTCGCTGAGCATCATCTTCGCCGCGATCCCGGCCGTCATCTACGAGACCGCAGGCCTGCAGTCCACCACGGGCAAAATCAGCATCGGCACCCTGATCGCCTTCACCACCTTGCAGAACAGCCTGTTCAGGCCGCTGACCGGGTTGCTTAACACGAGCGTCTCGATCATCAGTTCGCTGGCCCTGTTCGCGCGGATCTTCGAGTACCTCGATCTGCCGGTCGAGGTCGACGACCCCGTCCACCCGGTGCAGATTGACGTCGCGCGGGTCGCTGGGCACGTCCGGCTCGAGAATGTCAGCTTCGCCTACCCCGGCGCTGACCGGCCCGCCCTGGCCGGAATTACCTTGGACGTCCCGGCCGGCCAGACGCTCGCACTGGTAGGCGAGACCGGATCGGGCAAGACCACCCTGGCCTCGCTGATCGCCCGGCTGTACGACCCCGGCTACGGTCACGTCCGCATCGACGGCGTCGACATCCGCGACATCAGGCTCGCCGACCTCGCCGTCATCGTGGGCGTGGTCAGCCAGGAGACCTACCTGCTGCACACCACGGTGCGGGAGAACCTGCGCTACGCCAAGCCCGGTGCCAGCGACGCCGAGATCGAGGACGCGGCCCGAGCCGCCCAGATCCACGACCTGATCGCTGGGCTGCCCGACGGCTACGACACCATGGTCGGATCGCGCGGCTACCGGTTCTCCGGCGGCGAGAAGCAGCGCATCGCCATCGCCCGGACCCTGCTGCGCGACCCGCGCGTGCTCGTGCTGGACGAAGCCACCAGCGCCCTAGACACCGAGACCGAACGTGCCGTCCAGCAGGCGTTCGACGCCCTGGCTCACGGACGGACGACTATCACGATCGCGCACCGGCTCTCCACCGTGCGCAACGCCGACCAGATCGTGGTGCTGGATCACGGCCACATCATCGAATCCGGTGATCATGCCAGCCTCATCGCCGATAACGGCCGCTACGCCGGCCTCGCAGGCCTGGCCGACCTGGCCGCATAGGCGTGGGGCGGCCCGGCGTCGGGCTAGGGGTCCTCAGCGCGCGTGCTTCTGAACCAGGGCGCCGACCTGCGGGAGCGCGGCTTCGACATGCCTGCCCGCGCTGCCACGGACGCTGCCGTACGCTCTGGTGATCGTGGGCCGGCCTGAGGCGGCCGCGCGCGCGTCGGTAACCGAGAGCAGGGACTGCGAGACCTCGGGGCCGCGCTCGGCCAGGTAGTCACCGAAGTCCGC
>JALYVS010000512.1 GCA_030853115.1 Actinomycetota bacterium | reverse complement strand
ACAACCGGCGGGGTCCCTATGGGGGCGCAGCCCCCATAGGCAAGCAAGCACAGCACACTGAAGCGAAGGACACCGAGGCCACAATGGCGGGACAGAAGATCCGCATCAGGCTCAAGGCATATGACCACGAGGTCATCGACAGCTCGGCGCGGAAGATCGTCGACACCGTGACGCGTACCGGCGCGCGGGTGGCTGGCCCGGTGCCGCTGCCTACCGAGAAGAACGTGTACTGCGTCATCCGCTCGCCGCACAAGTACAAGGACTCGCGTGAGCACTTCGAGATGCGGACGCACAAGCGGCTGATCGACATCCTCGACCCGACGCCGAAGACGGTGGACTCGCTGATGCGTCTCGACCTGCCGGCGGGCGTCGACATCGAGATCAAGCTCTGAGGAACGCACCGACATGAGCAAGCAGATCAAAGGGATCCTGGGCACCAAGCTTGGCATGACCCAGGTTTTCAACGACACCGGGCAGATCGTGCCGGTCACGGTGGTGCAGGCCGGGCCGTGCGTGGTTACCGGCGTGCGCACTCCGGACCTCGACGGGTACTCCGCGGTCCAGCTTGGCTTTGGCGAGATCGACCCGCGGAAGGTGACCAAGCCGGTCAGCGGGCTGTTCGAGAAGGCTGGCCTCACCCCGCGCAGGTACCTGGCGGAGTTGCGGACCGACGACGCGTCGGAGTACACGCTGGGGCAGGAAGTCACCGCCGAGTTGTTCGTCAGCGGCCAGCACGTCGACGTCACGGGCAAGAGCAAGGGCAAGGGCTTCGCGGGTGTCATGAAGCGGCACGGCTTCAAGGGCCTGTCCTCCTCGCACGGCACCCAGCGTAAGCACCGCTCACCTGGCTCCATCGGCGCGTGCGCGACCCCGGGCCGGGTGTTCAAGGGCGTGCGGATGGCAGGCCGGATGGGTGGTGTACGGACCACCGTGCAGTCCCTTACCGTGCACGCCGTCGATGCCGAGCGCGGGCTGCTGCTGATCAAGGGCGCCGTGCCCGGCCCGCGTGGCCGCGTCGTGCTGGTGCGCAGCGCGGCCAGGACTCCGAAGGGGGAGGTAGCCCGATGACCGCAGTCAGCGTCATCTCGCCGTCCGGGACGGCCGCCAAAACGGTGGACCTGCCTGAGGAGATCTTCGCCGCCAAGGTAAACGTGCCGCTGATCCACCAGGTCGTGGTGGCCCAGCAGGCCGCGGCCCGGCAGGGCACGGCTTCCGCCAAGACCCGCGGCGAGGTCCGCGGCGGCGGCCGGAAGCCGTACCGGCAGAAGGGCACGGGCCGTGCCCGTCAGGGGTCCCTGCGGGCGCCCCACTACGCGGGCGGCGGCGTTTCCCACGGCCCGGTACCGCGTTCCTACGCTCAGCGGACGCCGAAGAAGATGAAGGTGGCCGCCTTGCGCGGGGCCTTGTCCGACCGGCTCAGCCACGGCCGGATCCTGGTGGTCAGCGGCTTCGTCGACGGTGACGCGCCGCGGACCAAGGATGCGATCGCGGTGCTGGCCGGCGCGCTGCCCAATTCCGGCGGCTTGTTGCTCCGGCCGGTGCTCGTGGTCGCGCATCGCGATGACGACGTCACCTGGAAGTCGCTGCGGAACGTGCCCCGCGTGCACGTGCTCGCCGAGGACCAGCTCAACACCTATGACGTGCTGGCCAGCGATCACGTGGTCTTCACCGAGCAGGCCCTGACGGCGTTCGTCAGCAGGTCGTCGAAGGATGGTGCCAAGTGACCCGGCAGAACAACCCGAGGGACATACTGCTCCGGCCGGTGGTCTCGGAGAAGAGCTACGGGCTGCTCGACGAGGGCAAGTACACCTTCATCGTCGCCCCTGACGCCAACAAGACCCAGATCAGGCTGGCGGTCGAGGACGTGTTCGGGGTCAAGGTGACCGGTGTGAACACCCTGAACCGCCCGGGCAAGCGCAGGCGTACCCGGTACGGCTGGGGACAGCGGTCGGACACCAAGCGGGCGATCGTGACCCTTGCTGAGGGCGACAGGATCGACATATTCGGCGGCTCAGTCCGTTAAGGGAGATTCGACCAGACATGGCTATCCGTAAGTACAAGCCGACCACCCCGGGCCGGCGCGGCGCGAGTGGCTCGGATTTCTCCGAGGTCACCCGGTCCGAGCCGGAGAAGTCCCTGGTGCGCCCGTTGCATTCGCAGGGCGGCAGGAACGTGCACGGCCGCGTCACCGCCCGGCACCAGGGCGGCGGCCACAAGCGGGCCTACCGGCTGATCGACTTCAAGCGTGCGGACAAGGACGGCGTGCCGGCCAAGGTCGCGCATATCGAGTACGACCCGAACCGTACGTCGCGGATCGCGCTGCTGCACTACGCGGACGGCGAGAAGCGGTACATCATCTGCCCGGCCGGCCTGGCGGTGGGTGACCGGGTGGAAAGCGGCCCGGGATCCGACATCAAGCCGGGTAACGCGCTGCCGCTGCGCAGCATCCCGACCGGCACCGTGGTGCACGCGATCGAGCTACGGCCCGGTGGCGGCGCCAAGATCGCCAGGTCGGCGGGCTCGGGCGTCCAGCTCCTGGCCAAGGAGGGCGCTTACGCTCAGCTGCGGATGCCGTCCGGTGAGATCCGGCGGGTCGACGCGACCTGCCGGGCCACGGTGGGCGAGGTGGGCAACGCCGAGCAGGGCAACATCAAGCTGGGCAAGGCTGGCCGCAACCGGTGGAAGGGCAAGCGGCCCTCGGTGCGAGGCGTGGCCATGAACCCCGTTGACCACCCGCTTGGCGGCGGCGAGGGCAAGAGCTCGGGCGGACGCCATCCGGTCAGCCCGTGGGGCCAGCCGGAGGGCCGGACCCGGCAGGCGCACAAGCCGAGTGACCGGCTGATCAGCCGTCGCCGCGGCAGGAACAAGCGGTAGGAGCAACACGCGATGCCTCGTAGCCTCAAGAAAGGTCCCTTCGTGGACGACCACCTGATGAAAAAGGTGGACGTGCAGAACGAGAAGGGCTCGAAGACCGTCATCAGGACCTGGTCCCGGCGTTCCATGATCGTGCCGGCGATGCTCGGCCACACGATCGCCGTCCATGACGGCAGGAAGCACGTTCCGGTCTTCATCACCGAATCGATGGTGGGCCACAAGCTCGGCGAGTTCGCGCAGACGCGGACTTTCCGATCTCACGTCAAGGACGACCGGCGCAGTCGCCGCTAGCCGGACCCAGGAGGAATGATGGAAGCCAGGGCAATGGCGCGGTTTGTCCGCGTCACGCCGCGGAAGGCCCGCCGGGTGGTGGACCTGATCCGCGGGCTGCCCGCCGACGAGGCGAAGGCGATACTCGCCTTCGCACCGCAGTCGGCCAGTGACCCTGTCGGCAAGGTGCTCGCCAGCGCGATCGCCAACGCGGACGCTCGTGGCGGGCGCGGGGACCGGGACATGCTGTGGGTGCGCCGGGCCTGGGTTGATGAGGGCCCGACGCTCAAGCGCTTCCGGCCGCGTGCCCAGGGCCGCGGTTACCGGGTACTCAAGCGCACCAGCCACATCACGGTCATCGTCTCTGACGACTCCGAGGGAGGGACTCGCTAGTGGGACAGAAGGTGAACCCGCACGGGTTCCGGCTGGGTATTACCACGGACTTCAAGAGCCGCTGGTACGCCGACAAGCTGTACAAGGAATACGTGGCCGAGGATGTGGCCATCCGCCGGATGCTGCAGAAAGGCATGGAGCGGGCGGGCATCTCCAAGGTCGAGATCGAGCGGACCAGGGACCGGGTGCGGGTGGACATCCACACCGCCCGGCCTGGGATCGTCATCGGCCGCCGTGGCGCCGAAGCGGACCGTATCCGGGGCGACCTGGAGAAGCTGACCGCCAAGCAGATCCAGCTGAACATCCTCGAGGTGAAGAACCCCGAGATCGATGCGCAGCTGGTCGCCCAGGGCGTCGCCGAGCAGCTCTCTAGCCGGGTGTCGTTCCGGCGGGCCATGCGCAAGGCGATCCAGAGCGCGATGAAGAGCCCGGGTTGCAAGGGGATCCGGGTGCAGTGCTCGGGTCGCCTGGGCGGCGCGGAGATGTCGCGTTCGGAGTTCTACCGCGAGGGTCGGGTACCGCTGCACACGCTGCGCGCGGATATCGACTACGGCTTCTATGAGGCCCGCACCACCTTCGGCCGGATCGGCGTGAAGGTCTGGATCTACAAGGGCGAAGCGCCGACCAGCCGGGCCGGCCGCGAGGCGCAGCAGAATGCGCTGCGGGCCGCGGCCCAGCAGCGCGG
>JALYVS010000511.1 GCA_030853115.1 Actinomycetota bacterium | reverse complement strand
GGCCGGCCGGCGGCGGACCTGGGGGCGCTCCGCGATCTGCTGCTCCGGGTCTCGCGGCTCGCCGACGACCTGCCCGAAGTCGCCGATCTCGACCTCGATCCGGTCATCGCCGGCCCGGCCCGGGCCGTCGTCGCGGACGCCCGGATCAAAGTCGCACCTTATGAGCCGAGGGACCCGTTTCTGCGCAGATTGCGCTGATGCCGCACCGGCAACCAGGAACGAACCTCCGCTCCTGCTTCCGCCGCCGCTGGCCGCGTGAGCCGCCGCCGTGAGCCGGCGCCGCGGCCAGAACGCTCACCCGATGGCGGCGGCGACGATCTCCCGGGCCTGCTGCTGGATCGCGGCGAGGTGGTCCGGGCCGCGGAAGGATTCGGCGTACAGCTTGTAGACGTCTTCGGTGCCCGAAGGCCGGGCGGCGAACCAGCCGGAGGCCGCGACCACCTTGAGGCCGCCGATCGGGGCGCCGTTGCCCGGGGCGGTGGTCAGCGCCGCGGTGATCTTCTCGCCCGCCAGCTCGCTGGCGGAGACCTGGGCGGGGGAGAGCTTGGCCAGCGCCGCCTTCTGCTCCCTGCTGGCCGCGGTGTCGATGCGGGCGTAGGCGGGCGCGCCGTAGCGGTCGGTCAGGCCGCGGTAGAGCCGCGAGGGCGACTGACCGGTCACGGCGGTGATCTCGGAGGCGAGCAGGGCGAGGATGATGCCGTCCTTGTCGGTGGTCCACACTGAGCCGTCGCGCTGCAGGAACGACGCCCCGGCGCTTTCCTCGCCGCCGAACGCCACCGAACCGTCCAGCAGTCCGGGCACGAACCACTTGAAGCCGACCGGGACCTCGAGCAGGGCGCGGTTCAGGCCCCCGGCGACCCGGTCGATCATCGATGAGCTGACCAGCGTCTTGCCCACGGCGGCGCCGGCCGGCCAGCTGTCCCGGTGCCGGTACAGGTAGTCGATGGCGACCGCGAGGTAGTGGTTGGGGTTCATCAGGCCCCCGTCGGGGGTAACGATGCCGTGCCGGTCGGAGTCAGTATCGTTCCCGGTCGCGATCGTGAACTCGTGCTGACGGGCGATCAGGCTGGCCATCGCGAATGGCGACGAGCAGTCCATCCGGATCTTGCCGTCCCAGTCCAGGGTCATGAACCGGAACGTGGCGTCCACGTCGGGGTTGACCACGGTCAGGTCCAGCCCGTAACGTTCGCCGATCTCGCCCCAGTAGGCCACGCTGGCCCCGCCGAGCGGGTCCGCGCCGATGCGCACTCCGGCCGCCTTGATCGCGGCCAGGTCCACCACCTGGCCCAGCGCCGCCACGTAGCTGCCGAGGAAGTCGAACTGGCCGGTGGTGGCGGCCGCGGCCGCCCGGGCGTACGGTATGCGCCGGACCGCCTTCAGCCCGCTGGCCAGCAGTTCGTTCGCCCGGTCCTGAATCCCGGAGGTGATGTCGGTGCCGGCCGGCCCGCCGTCAGGCGGGTTGTACTTGAACCCCCCGTCCGGCGGGGGATTGTGCGACGGAGTGACCACGATCCCGTCGGCCCGGGCGCCCTGGCCCGACGCGTTATGCGCCAGGATCGCCCGTGATACCGCCGGGGTCGGCGTGTACCCGCCGCGGGCGTCGACCATGACCCGTACGCCGTTGGCGGCGAGCACCTCGAGCGCGCTGACCTGAGCCGGCTCGGACAGCGCGTGCGTGTCCGCGCCTAGGTACAGCGGTCCGTCGATCCCGTGGGCGGCCCGGTACTCGCAGATGGCCTGCGTGGTGGCCAGGATGTGGTCCTCGTTGAACGTCGCGGTGAACGCCGATCCGCGATGGCCGGAGGTGCCGAACGACACTCGCTGAGCCGCCTCACCAGGATCGGGATGCACCGCGTAGTAGGCGGTGACCAGCTTCGCGACATCTACCAGGTCTTCGACGGCAGCGGGCTGCCCCGCTCGAGGATCTACCATGCCGTCATACTGACACGCATGGACCATGAGCGTGATGACGACTGGCGTCGATGGGTCGTCTATCAGGTGTACCCGCGAAGCTTCGCCGACTCCGACGGGGACGGTATCGGCGACCTGCGGGGCGTGCTCGGCCGCCTGGATTATCTTCAGCGCCTGGGTGCCGATGTCATCTGGATGAGCCCGGTCTACCGGTCGCCGATGGACGACAACGGCTATGACATCAGCGATTACACCGACATCGACCCGCTGTTCGGGACGCTAGCCGACCTGGACGAGCTGATCGCAGAACTGCACGCTCGCGGCATGCGGCTGATCATGGACCTGGTGGTGAACCACACCTCCGACGAACATTCGTGGTTCATCGAGTCCCGCTCCAGCCGGGTCAACCCCAAACGAGACTGGTACTGGTGGCGTGATGCCCGCCCGGGCACGACGCCGGGGACGCCGGGTGCGGAACCGACCAACTGGGAGTCGCACTTCTCCGGTCCGACCTGGGCCTGGGACGAGGCGACCGGCCAGTACTACCTGCACATTTTCTCCCGTAAGCAGCCCGACCTTAACTGGGAGAACCCCGAGGTCCGCCAGGCGATCTTCGCCATGATGCGGTGGTGGCTGGACCGCGGGGTCGACGGGTTCCGGATGGACGTCATCAACATGATCAGCAAGGACACCTCGCTGCCGGACGCCCCGCCGCGCCCCGGATCGCGGTACGGCCCTGGTGATCAGCATTTCATCTGCGGCCCGCGCAATCACGAGTTCCTCCTCCAGATGTACCGCGAGGTGTTCGCCGGCCGCTCCGGCCACGTGCTCACGGTGGGCGAGATGCCCGGGGTCACCGTCCCCCAGGCGATCTTGTTCACCGGCCAGGAAAGACACGAGCTCGACATGGTGTTCCAGTTCGAGCACGTCCAGCTGGACATCGGCGCGAACAAGTATGACCTGCGCCCGCTGCAGCTGCCTGACTTGAAGGCGTCGATGGCCGCCTGGCAGGCGGGACTGGCCGGGCGCGGCTGGAACTCGCTGTACTTCGGCAACCATGACCAGCCCCGTTCGGTGTCGCGGTTCGGCGACGACGGCGAGCACCGGGTCGCCTCGGCCAAGACCCTGGCCACCGTCCTGCACCTGCACCAGGGCACTCCGTACGTGTACCAGGGCGACGAGCTGGGGATGGCCAACGCGCCGTTCGCCGCCATCGGCGATTACCGGGACATCCAGGCGCTTAACTTCTACGCGGAAGCGGCCGCGCGGGCTGATGCCGACCTGCCCGCCCTGCTGCTGGCGATGACCCGGATGAGCCGCGACCAGGGCCGCACCCCGGTGCAGTGGGATGCTTCTCCCGGTGCCGGGTTCACCGCCGGCTCGCCCTGGATCGCCATCAACCCTGACTACACCGAGGTCAACGCGGCCGCCGAGGTCGGCGATCCGGCCTCGGTATTCGAGCATTACCGCCAGCTCATCGCGCTGCGCCACGCTGACCCCGTCGTCACCGACGGCGACTTCGAGCTCCTGCTCCCCGATCACCCCGCGATCTGGGCCTTCGTCCGCCGCGGGCCTGGGGCCGAGCTCCTGGTCGCGGCGAATTTCTCCGCCGAGTCGGTCAAGATGGCGTTGCCGCTGGACAGCGGCTGGGGTGCCGCCCAGGTCGTACTGGCCAACCTCCCCGACGCCCCCCTGCGCCCGCTACCCGACCTCGAGCTCAGGCCCTGGGAGTCCCTCCTGTGGCGCCGCGGCCGCTGACCGCGAAACCCTCCGGCGTGCTGGCCGCACCCTCGGCCTACCCCTGGCATGACTGCTATGTTGATAAATAACAGATAGGAGCCGCCGCATTACTCACCGTTGATCATAGGAAAAGGGGAATGATCAGCGAAGAGTCGATCGGCTCGATAGGGGGCGGGGGCCTTATGGAAGCCAGCGAGCCGAGCCAGCAGCCCGGGCGCATACTGCTGATTGATGACGATCCAGCTCTAGGCGGGTACCTGACGCGAGTGCTGCGGGTGCGTGGCGGTTTCGAGGTCACTCAC
Source organism: Actinomycetota bacterium (assembly GCA_030853115.1). GTDB lineage: Bacteria > Actinomycetota > Actinomycetes > Streptosporangiales > Streptosporangiaceae > Palsa-504. The sequence goes on along the minus strand of JALYVS010000511.1, from coordinate 271 downwards.
GAGCTCGATTCGGCCGCCGCCTTGCGCTGGCTGGAGGCCGCGGAATGGGACCTGCTCATCACCGACATCGAGCTGCCCGGCATGACCGGACTCGAACTGCTCGAGCGGGTCCGTCAGCTGGTGCCGGACCTGCCGGTCGCCGTGCTCACCGGTCATCCGACCATTGACTATGCCGTGTCGGCGCTGCGCAGCGCGGCGGCCGAATTCCTGCAGAAACCGATCGCACCCGAGGTCCTGGTCAGCAAAGCTACCGCGCTGGTCGAGGCCGGCC
>JALYVS010000510.1 GCA_030853115.1 Actinomycetota bacterium | reverse complement strand
GCTCGTTGCCGCACTCGGTGCAGTGCGCGACGGCCGGGGCGAGCGGCTGGCCGCAGCCCATGCAAAAACGCGCGCCCGCCGGGTTCGACGCCTGGCAGCCCGCGCACACCGGTCCGGAGACAGTGGTCGGCGGCGGACCCTGCGGCTGCCCGGCCGGAGCGCCCGCAGCGCCCGGGGGCACCTGCGGCTGGACGGGCTGCTGGGCGCCCTGACCGTAGGCAGGCATGCCCTGCTGGGCCGCGGCCTGTTGGGCGGCCTGCTGCTGGGCGAGCTGGTTGGCCTGCTGCATCCCCATCCCGCTGGCCATGCCGAACCCGGCGCCGAGGAACGCACCGTCGACCCCGGAGCCGCCCTGGGCCATGCCCTGCCCGGCGCCGAGCGCCATCTCGCCCTGGGCGTAGTTCTGGAAGCCGCCGGCCAGCTGGGAGTAGCTGGTGTCCTTGGCCAGCTGCTTGAGCTGCTTCTCGTCGTCGGGGGAGAGGTTGACGTCGAAGTTGCCCATCCGGGTCAGTGCCACGCCGTAGGCGGCGAGCTGGCCGTTAGCCGCCTCGATGGTGGCCTGCTCGATTTCGGCCGAGTACGCCATCAGGCCCAGGATCGGCCAGCCGTTGCGCAGGATCTGGGTGGTGACGTGGGTCCGCAGCACCTTCAGCAGCTGGTCGGCGACCCAGCCGGAGATCCGCTCGTTGTCGGTGACATCGACCGTCGAGGTCAGGTTGGTCACCAGCCGCACCGGATCGGCCACGTGCATCGCGTAGTCGCCGAACACGCGCAGCGTCACGACCAGGCCGGTCCGCGGGTCCTGGACATCATCCACCCGGCCGCCGAACTTGAAGCCGGTGAACTCGCGGGTGCCGACGAAGTACAGCTCGGCCCGGTAGGCGTTCCCGCCGCTGACGGCGTCGATGATCGAGCCGAGTCCCGGTAGCTCGTTGGCGTCGATCTGGTGCCGGCCCGGCCCGAGGGTCTGGACGACCTGGCCAGTGTTGACGAACATCGCCATCTCATCCGCGTTGACGATCGCGCGCGTGAAGCGACGGATAGTGATGTCCGGCCACTTGAAGACGATCTGACCTTTGCGGTCATCAGGTACGGCGATGAACTCCCGCCCGAGCAGTGCCATGCACAGAACCATACCGGTTCTCGTGTTTGCTGCATAAGGCGCTGTCAAAGGTCCTTTCCTGCTATCTTCCGTCCCGTGGAAATGATTCAGTGCCGGTGGTGTCAAGCGCAGAACCAGCCAGGCACCACCAGTTGCCAGACGTGCGGTGCTCCCCTGGACGAGCGGGACAAGGTCAGCGACTCCGGCTGGCGCGAGGCGCCCCGGCTGCGCGACATGACCGAATTCCAGTTCTCCGGCAGCACCTGCCAGGTTGAGGGCGAGCTCGTCCCGGTGGCCGAGGTCACGCTGCACCCCAGGAACGGCGTCTACTTCGAGCATCACGTGCTGCTGTGGAAGGACGAGTCGGTCCCGCTCTCGTCGCTGAACACCGGCGGCGGGATGAAGCGCACCATCGGCGGCATGCCGCACATCGTGACGGTGGCCAACGGCCCGGGCCGTATCGCGTTCTCCCGCGACGCGCCCGGCGAGCTGGTGGTGCTGCCGCTGCACCCAGGTATGGAAATTGACGTCCGCGAGCACGCCTTCCTGGTGGCCTCGCACAGCGTCCAGTACTCCTTCGTGCGGATCAAGGGCCTGGTCAACCTGCTGCACGGCGGGAGCGGCATGTACATGGACCGCTTCGTCACGGCCGGGGACGCCGGCATGCTGCTGTTGCACGGAAACGGGAACGTGCTCCAGCGGACCCTGGCGCCGAACGAGAAGATCCTGGTCGAGCCGGGCGGCTTCTTGTACAAGGACTCCTCGGTGCAGATGCAGGCCGCGCAGATGCCGCTGAAGACCGGGATGATGCGTCACGGCATGTACCTCGCGGAGATGACCGGGCCGGGCCGGGTCGGCATTCAGTCGATGTACGTCCACCACCACGCCGACTGAAGGCCGGGATGAACACGTACATATGCCGGTACTGCCGGCAGCCCAGCGACCCGAACGCGCCGACCTGCCCGCTCTGCGGGGCGCCGGTCGACATCAGGTCCTCGGTCAGCGAATCCGGGTGGGTCCAGCAGCCGCCGATCAAGGACATGGCGCGGTTGCAGTTCGGCCAGTCCCACCTGCAGATCGCGGGCACCACCGTGCCGGTCGCCGAGTTCAACCTCGCGCCGAACGACTGGATCTACTTCTCCCATCACGTGCTGCTGTGGACCGAGCCCGCCACCAGGCTGGTCAACATGCCGATGCGCGGGGCCTGGAACCGCAAGATGGCTGGGATGCCGCTGGTCATGGTGGAGGGTCGCGGTCCTGGGCACCTCGCGCTTTCGGACAACCACGCCGGTGAGGTCATCGCGCTGCCGATGCAGCCCGGCCAGCAGATGTGGGTCCGGGAGCACCGTTTCCTGGCTGCCACCGGGAACATCAAGTACGACTGGTATCCCTCCGACATCTGGTACGAGACCGGTCAGGACAGCAACGACCGCGAGATTCACTACCCGATGGGGCAGTTCGGTGACGTCTTCGGTGCGCACGAGGGACCGGGCCTGCTGCTCCTGCACGCCCCGGGCAACGCCTTCGTCCGCGACTTGCAACAGGGCCAGAGCCTGCTGATCCAGCCGAGTGCCTTGCTGTACCGGGACGTGTCGGTCCGGATGGCCCTGCACCTGGAGTACCCGCGGAACATGGGCTTCGCCTTCTGGCACAACCGGTGGAGTTACCGCAGCATCTTCCTCAGGCTCTTCGGCCCGGGCCGGGTCGCGGTGCAGTCGGTGTACGAGCCGCCCGAAGACACCGAGGTCATCGTCAACCACTCCTACGCCACCACCCATCGCTGGTAGCCGGCGCAGGCATCACCGGCTCAGTAGGGTCTGTCAAGTAGTCGTGTAACTGATGTTGTTGTGTTGTTACTTCCTGCCCGCGCTGAGGCGGCCGTCGAGGTGATGTCGAACGCGTTCAGGGCGGCCTTCCACCGGTTGGTCCACCGCTTGCGGCCCTGCCGGTGGGGTCCAGGCTCATGATCGCCAGGTACAGGCACTTCATGGCTGGGCGGACGCGATGCAGGATCTCATGGGCCCTGAACGCGTACCCTCCGGCCAGCAGCAAGCCGTACCGTTCAAAGACAGGCAGTCCATCCAGCAGGACCCGCAGGTGAGCGGGAGGCAGCCCGTCCAGGCTCACCGGGAGGCCGATGTGATGAGCTGCCGCTCCCACTCCCGGCGGGCGTGCGGGCCCAGCAGCCGCCGCAACCGGGGCCAGATGCGGACCAGCGACTCCCGGTGTACGAACCGCTCAAGATCCTCACGCTGCGCCTCCGCAAGGAGCAGCGCATACAGGACCAGGCGTTGATCCTCCTCGCCCACGTCGTACACACGGCGTCCTGACCAGGCCACATGCAGCGGCAACTCAACTTCGCCCGCCGCGCCTGTAAAAGGAAGGGGCTGCCCGACGCGTCGAAGGGGCACCCAAGACGAGAGGACGCCCCTTTCGACGCACGTGGCTGCGGTCAGCTAACGAGCGCCTGACCCGGTCGACAAACCGCCGCCATGCATCGGGAGGGAACGGCAGGATGGCACCAGCCCGTTCCTTGGTGTCGCGCACTAGTATGCGGTTACCGTGGTCGGCTACCTCAATGCAGTTGCCGCCGCCATTGGAGCTGTATGTCGCCGTGCGCCAATTCAGATCTGTGTCTTCCATCGTTCCTCTGCCGCCTTCAGGATCAGCTCATGGGACTGGATACGCGGTAGCGCCGCACCGAGTATCCGCTCAAACGCCACCGTCACCTTGCCTATCAGGCCGGGCGCTGTGCTCGTCATGTCTTCCACCGTCTCAAGGCGCACCGTGACCGTGCTGTCCCGTGCTGCGATATCGAACGCGCCCCACAATCCCACGTTCGTCCCTTCCGGGACTACGTGCAACGCGATATCGGGACGTTCGGCCAGTGCCGCCAGGTGGGCGCACTGCTCGCCCATGACCGCCGCTGACCCGATCAGCCGGTGCAGGACATGCTGGTCGATGACCGCCGTGAGGTACGCCCGCCCGATCACCGCCTGCCGCTCCAGCCGTGCGGCCACTAGTAGTTTGACGTGTGTCTTCCTTTAGTTTTTGTTCGTGTTCCGGGATAATGGCGTATGCCCAATCGCGTACGCGTGCTGACGGTCCCAGATGGTGACCGGGAGGA
>JALYVS010000107.1:13110-15022 GCA_030853115.1 Actinomycetota bacterium | reverse complement strand
GCCGCGGGCGGCCCGGTGACGCCGGCCGTCGGGCCGGCCAGGACCTTAACCTCCGGCGTCGCCCCGACGGCGCCAGGAACGGCCCTAGCCGGGCGTCAGGGCGGCGGCGAGGCGTTCGACCATCTCGGTGAGGATGGGCTGCGGGGTGGCGAAGTTGAACCGGAAGGCCCCGCCGCCGCCTGTCCCGAAGGCGGGTCCGTCCACCACCGTGACGCGCGCCCGGTCGGCGACCAGGGCCCCGGGTGAGCCGGGCAGGTCCATCGCGGTGCAGTCGAGCCAGGCCAGGTACGTGCCGTCGGGCGGCCGGTAACGCACCTGCGGCAGGTGACGGCCGAGCAGGTCGGCCAGCAGGCGGCGGCTTTCGTCGAGGTAGCCGAGGACTTCCTCCAGCCAGGACTGGCCGTGCCGGAACGCGGCGATGTTGGCGACCACGCCGGGATTGCTCGCACCATGGGAGGCGAAGAACCCCATCTGCTCCCAGCGCCGCTGGTCGGCGGCGTTGCTGAGGATCACCTGGGCGCATTTCAGGCCGGGCAGGTTCCACGCCTTGGAGGCGGAGGTGGCGGTCAGGGTGTGCGATGCGGCGACGTCAGATGTCGAGGCGTAGGGGACGTGCCGGAACCCTGGGTATACCAGCGGAGCGTGGATCTCGTCGGCGAACACCCGGCCGCCGTGCCGGTCCACCACCTCGGTCAGCTGCGTCATCTCGGCGACGGTGAAGACCCGCCCGAGCGGGTTGTACGGGTTGCAGAAGACGAGCAGGTGGCCGCCGGCCCGGAAGGCGTCCCCGATCGCGTCCAGGTCGAAGGTGAAGAAGCCGGCCTCACCGCGCATCGGCACCTGGATGATCTCGCGGCCGAGGAAACCGGGCACCGACAGGAACGGCATGTAGGCCGGCGTCGGCAAGATGACCGGGGCGCCCGGGCGGGAGAAGCAGGTGATGGAGAGCTCCAGCGCCTTGATCACGTCCGGGATGTGGTGGACCTGCGCGGGATCGACGTGCCAGCCGAAGCGACGCTGCTCGAACTCGGCGCACGCTTCCGCCAGCTCAGTGGCCAGGAACGGTGGCAGGTAGCCGAAGTTAGCGTCGGCCGACAGCCCGGAAAGCGCCTCCAGGATGGCCGGCGCGGCGCCGAAGTCCATCTCCGCCACGGCGGCACCGAAGCCGTCCGGGCCCGGAGCTGCCCACTTGAAGCTGCCGCGAGCGCGCAGCATCGGCGCCGTGGTGGTGTCGATGGCCTGTCTGAGGGTTACGGGCACAGCGCTATCCTCCCCCGGCCAGGTTGCGGCTAGGCCAGCGGACCGGCTCGCTTCGAGACGCCCAAGCCCGACCGGACCTGAATTTTGGTAATCCGAACGATCCCGCCTGCCAGCCCAAGGCGACCGCAGGGCCGGGAGAGGGAAAACCCGAAACATGTGTTCGATTAGAATTGCGGTGTAGGAGCACGCGACCGACGAGGAGGAGCTATGAACGACGAGCTGAATTCGCAGGATCAGGCCCCGCAGGCCCAGTCCTCGCAGGACCAGGCCCCGCAAGCCCAGAGCCCGCAAGCCCAGGCCCCGCAAGCCCAGGCCCCGCAAGCCCAGGCCCCGCAAGCCCAGGCCCCGCAAGCCCAGAGCCCGCAGGACAACCCGGAGAAGGACCCCGAGGACTGGGTGACCGGAGACGAACCGATGACCGGCCCGCAGAAGTCTTACCTGCAGACCCTGGCCCGCGAAGCAGGCCGGGAGGTAGATTTCGACGCCTTGTCGAAAGCCGACGCGTCGAAGCTGATCGACGAGCTGCAAGCCGTTTCGGGCCGGGGGGCGGGCCAGCGCGGCTGAACGTCAGGCGGGCTCCAACGGGGTGACCTGGCACAGCATGGCACCTTGGGCCACGGTGTCACCGGCCGCGACATGCAGGCCGGTGACC
>JALYVS010000107.1:0-13100 GCA_030853115.1 Actinomycetota bacterium | reverse complement strand
CCCCCGGCCCGGGTGCGGGCTGCGCAGCGGGTTTTCCATCTTCATCGCCTCGATGACCACGAGCAGCTGCCCGGCGGTGACCGTGTCGCCGTCGGTGACCGCGACCCGGATCACGGTGCCCTGCATCGGGGCGCGGACCGCGTCGCCGGCGGCTTGCCCGGCCCGCTCCAGCCGCTCGGCGGCCTGCTGGCGGGCGAGCAGCAGGGGACCTTCGCGGGCCTGGGCCAGGCCTGGCACCGCGACCTCGAGCCAGCGGCGGCCGATACGGATCGCCACCCGCCCGTCCTGCGGATCGTCGGCCGGCCCTGATCCGGCTGGCGCTGATCCGGCCGGCGCGGTGGCAGGCCGGTAGTCCTGCTCGATCCAGCTGGTGTGCACGGCAAAGCCGCCCGGGCCGTCGGCGGTGTACGCGGGCTCGGTGAGCACGGCCCGGAGAAAGGGCAGGGTGGTGCGCACGCCGGTGATCTCGAACTCGCCGAGCGCGCGGCGGGCCCGCTCGATGGCTTGCCCGCGGTCACGCCCGGAGACGATCACCTTGGCCAGCAGCGAGTCGAACTGGCCGCCGACCACGGTGCCGGCCTCGACCCCGGCATCCACCCGGACTCCGGGGCCGCCCGGCGGGCGGAATCCGGTGATCGCCCCGGTGGACGGGGAGAAGCCGCGGTCCGGGTCCTCGGCGTTGACGCGGAACTCGATGGCGTGACGGCGGGGCTCGATATACCCGTAGCCGCCGGGTCCGTCGGCGGACAGCACCGGAGCTCCGACCGCCTCGGCCAGCCGGTGCCCGGCGGCGATCAGCAGCTGGGCCCGGACCAGATCCACGTCGATGGTCTCCTCGGTCACGCAGTGCTCAACCTGCAGGCGCGTGTTGACCTCCAGGAACGACAGCTCGCCCGCCGGTGAGAGCAGGAACTCGGCCGTTCCGGCGCCGACGTAGCCCGCCTCCCGGCAGATGGCGGCGGCGGAGCGCTTGAGCAGCGACCGCTGCCCGTCGGACAGGAACGGCGCCGGGGCCTCTTCGACCAGCTTCTGGTAGCGGCGCTGCAGCGTGCAGTCGCGGGTCCCGGCCACCAGGACACTGCCGTACGCGTCGGCCAGGATCTGGGCCTCGACGTGCCGCCCGCGTTCGACATAGGCCTCGAGGAAGCATTCGCCCCGGCCGAAGGCGGCCTTGGCCTCCCGCACCGCGGCGTCGAACAGCGCAGCCACCTCCCCGGGTTCCCGGGCGATCCGCAGGCCGCGGCCGCCACCGCCGTGGGCCGCCTTGATCGCGACCGGCAGCCCGTACTGCCGGGCGAAGGCCATTGCCTCGGCGGCGTCGGCCACCGGATGCGCCGTTCCGGCCACCAGCGGGGCCCCCACCCGGCCCGCGATGGCGCGGGCCGCTATCTTGTCGCCGAGCGCGCGGATGACCTCCGGCGGCGGCCCGATCCAGGTCAGCCCGGCGTCGATGACCGCCTGGGCGAAGTCCGCGTTCTCGGCCAGGAAGCCGTAGCCAGGATGGACGGCGCCTGCCCCCACCTGCCCGGCCGCGGCCAGCAGCTTGGCCGCATCCAGGTAAGTGGCGGCCGGAGTGCTTCCCTCCAGCGGGACCGACTCGTCCGCCAGCTGGGCGAAAGGGGCGCCGGCGTCGGGTTCGGCGTAGACCGCGATGCTGGTCAGGCCGGCGTCGCGGCAGGCGCGGACCACCCGAAGCGCGATCTCACCGCGGTTGGCGATCAGCACCCGCTTGAACTCCGCCGGCGGCGCCCCGGTCACGGCCGTTCCGGCTGTTCCGGAGCGCGGGCCAGGACAGCGCGGGCCATCCGCACGTGCACGTCGTCAACCATCTGGCCGTCGACGACCCCTACGCCCGCCGGGCCGACCGCGAGGATCTCACGGGCATGCGCCAGCTCGGCCTGAGTGGGGGTGAACACCTGGTGGGACAGGGTGACCTGACGCGGGTGGATGCAGATCTTGCCCTGGTAGCCCAGGTCCCGGCCGCCGGCCGCGTCGGCCAGGAAGTGCTCGTCGTCCGCTAGGTCCATGACTGCCTGGTCGATGGCAGGCAGCCCGGCCAGGTGCGCGGCCAGGGCGACGTGACTGCGCGCGTACAAGACCTCGGCGCCCGCGCGGGTCCGGCGGCCGCCGATGTCGGCGATGTAATCCTCGGCGCCGAAATAAACGGCGCTGACGCTGTTGGCCAGCAGCGTCCGGGCGTCCGCTACGCCCAGCGCGGTTTCCAGGCCGGCGATGAACAGTGCGCCCGACCAGGAGTGCTCGGCCAGCACCTGCCGGACGTGGGCCAGTTCGTGCGGCGTGGCCAGCTTCGGCACCACGATACCGGCCGCCGCGCAGCCGGCCGCCGCGGCGACGTCGGCGGCGAACCAGGCCGTGCCGACCGGGTTTACCCGGATCAGCACGGTGGTCTTGGCCCAGGCCGGGCCGGCCGGTCGCGCCCGGTCCCTCGGGGCATTCGGGTCCGGGTCCCTCGGGGCATTCGGTTCTAGGTCCCTCGGGGCATTCGGGTCCGGGACCCTCGGGGCATTCGGGTCCAGGACCGGGTACAGGGTGTCGATCGCCGCGACGGCGATCTCCCTGGCCTGTTCCTTACCGTCGGCCGGGACCGCGTCCTCGAGGTCGGCGACCGCCACATCGGGGGCGAGCCGGGGAATCTTCGCGATCATGTCGGCCCGGTTGGCCGGCATGAACAGCAGGCTGCGGACGCGGGTCAGCGGCGGCACGTGGCGGTCAGCTCCATTCCTGGCCTGACCCCGAGCCGGCCGGACGGCCCGGTTCGGGATGGCCCGGTTCCGGACGGGCCGGTTCCGGACGGCAGCGCATCATCGCGGCCCGGACGGCCAGGCAGACCGTCTCATCCCGCTGGTTGATGCCGTGGTGCTCGAACGTGACGATGCCGGTGCCGGGCCGCGACCGGGACCGGCGCGCCTCGATCACATGGGTAAATACGTGGATGGTGTCGCCGATGAAGACCGGCGCCGGGAAGTCGATCCGGGAGAATCCCAGGTTGGCCACGGTGGTGCCCAGGGTGAGCTCGGGCACGGCCAGGCCGACCACCAGGGCCACGGTGAACATGCTGTTCACCAGCACCTGCCCGTACTGCGACCTGGCCGCGTACTCGGCGTCCAGGTGGAGTGGCTGCGGGTTCATGGTCATGGTCGTGAACAGCACGTTGTCGGTCTCGGTGACGGTGCGGGTGGTCGCGTGCTCCACCCGCAGGCCGACCTCGAGCTGCTCGAACCACAGTCCGGACACCGTCATCACGCGCCGGGCGCGGGAGCGGGGGCAGCCGCCTGGACCGCCTGCTGCACGGCCTGCAGGCCGGACACGTCCTCCATCGCGCTGGTGTCGCCCTGCGGCTCGCCGTGCTCGACCACGTCGCGCAGCAGCCGGCGCATGATCTTGCCGGTCCGGGTCTTGGGCAGCGCGGAGGTCAGGTAGACCGCGCCGAGCCGGGCGTAGCCGCCCAGCTGGGAGGCTACCTCGGCGGACACCTCCTGTTTCACCTGGCCCGGATCCGCGCCGTCGAGCAGGGTCAGGAAACCGACCGGGACGGTGCCCTTGGTGGCGTCGAACACGCCCACCACCGCGGCCTCCGCGACCTGCGGGTGAGCGGTCGCGATGGCCTCGATCTCCAGCGTGGAGATGCGGTGCGCGGCGACGTTGATCACGTCGTCGGCCCGGCCGAGCACCCACACGTGGCCGTCGTCGTCCAGAACGGCTTCGTCGTTGGTGCCGTAGCAGCCGGGAAACCGGGAAAAGTACGCTTGCTGGTAACGCTCTGGGTCGTCCCAGACCGTACGGGCCAGGGTCGGGAAAGGCTGGGTCAGGACGAGATTCCCCTTTGTCCCCGGCGGTACCGGTTTACCGTTGTCGTCGACGATCTCGTAGACGTGCCCGGGTACGGCGGTGCCGGTTGAGCCTGGTTTCAGCGCCTCGACCCCGGCGACAGGATAGGACCAGGTCGAGCCGGTCTCGGTCTGCCCGTAGGCGTTGACCACCGGCACGCCGCCCCCGATATGCCGGGTCGCCCAGGTGAACGTGTCGCCGTCCAGCGGCTCCCCCTGCACCGTGACCAGCTTCAGGTCGGGCAGCGGGTGGGCGGCGGCCAGGTCGTCGCCGTACTTGCGCAGCATCCGCAGCAGCGTCGGCGCGCCGAGCACCTTGGTGACGTGGTGCTTCTCGCAGATCTCGTAGAAGCGCGCGTTGGTCGGGGTATCCATGGCGCCCTCGAAGCAGGCGATGGTCATGCCGTTGGCCAGTCCGCCCACGACGGCCTGGATCGGGAACGTCAGCCAGCCGACATCGGCCGCCACCCAGTAGACATCGCCGTCTTCCGGGCCGACCTGCCAGCGGACGTTGGCCCAGGTGCCGATCAGGAACCCGGCCACGCTGTGCACGACGCCCTTCGGCCGGGCTTCGGTGCCGCTGGTGAAGATCAGGAAGGCGGGGTCGTTCGCCTCCAGCGGGACGGCCGGGATCCCCTCGGGCGCGAGGGCGAGGGCGTCGGGGTAGGAGATCTCGCCCGGTTCCAGCGGCAAGCCGCGCCCGGTCCGGTCCACCACGATGGTGTGCTCCACGCTGCCGATCTGGCCGCGGGCGGCGCGCAGCGTCTGGAGCAACGGGGTGAGCTTGCCGCGCCGGTAGGAGGCGTCCAGGACGATGACGGCCTTGGCCCGGGACGCCGCCAGCCGGGACCGCACGGCATCCGGGCCGAACCCGGAGAACAAGATCGTGTAGATGGCACCGATCCGGTTGCACGCGTGTACCGCGGTGAACGCCTCGATCGCGTTGGGCATGTAGATCGCGACCACGTCACCCTTCGCCACCCCCAGCGAGGCCAGGGCGCCCGCCAGCTGGCTGGTCTCCTGCGCGAGCTCGGCGTAGCTGATGCTGCGGGCGTCGCCCGGTTCGCCTTCCCAGATGACGGCGGTCCGGTCCGCGGTGGCCGGGTTTTCCGCCCATCGGTCCAGGCAGTTGTCCGCGACGTTCATCAGGCCGCCGCCGAAGTAGGTAAAGTCGCCGAGCTCGCCGGTCCGGACTGTGTCCCACGGGCGCGTCCAGCGCTGCTGCTCCGCGACCCAGGTCCAGTAGGCATCGGGGCTCTGCTCGTGCCGGGCCCGGGCCGTGCGCAGCAGCTCGGCCTGCGCCGCGGAACGCCAGGACGCGCGCAGCGGCTGCAGCGGCTCGGCCAGCAGCTGGCTCAGGTTATCTGCCATAGACGTTCCCTCCCAGGATCTTGCGGGATACCGCCAGCTCAGACCGGGCTGATGTGATGATGCCGGCGCTGTGGTCCGCGGGTCCATCCTTGCGCATCAGCCAGCCGTCCGATGAGCTCGGCCCGCAGCGCGGCCGGCTCGACGATAGCGTCCACGACCAGCTCGCTGGCCAGGTGCAGCAGGTTGATGTCGGCGCGCTGCTCGGCGGTGCGGGCGGCGACGAAAGCGGCGCGCTGGCCGGGGTCGTCGATCTCGGCGATCTTCCTGGCGTACATCGCGTTGACCGACGCCTCCGCGGCCATCGGCCCGATCGAGGCCGCGGGCAGCGCGATCGACGCCCGCGGATCGAAGCCCGGGGCGCACATGGCGTAGTAGCCCGCCGCGTAGCTCTTGCGCAAGATGACCGAGAACTTGGGCACCTCGGCGCTGGCCATGGCGGTGATCATCTTGGCGCCGTGCCTGATGATGCCCTGCCGCTCGACGGCCGCGCCCACCATGAAACCGGGCACGTCGTGCAGGAAGATCAGCGGGATGTTGAAGGCGTCGCACATGGTGATGAAACGGGCCGCCTTGTCGGCCGTGTCCACGAAGATGGCCCCGCTGCGGACCTGGGGCTGGTTGGCCACCAGGCCCACGACCTGACCGTCCAGGCGGCCCAGCCCGACCACGATCTCGCGGGCCCAGCGCGCCTTGATCTCGAAGAACGAACCCGCGTCGACCAGCCCTTCGATCACCTCGCCGACGTCGTAACCCTCGGCTTCAGCGGCCGGGATCACGTCGGCCCAGTCCGCGCGGGCCGGAGGGGCCGGGGCCGTCTCGGGGGGCCGCTGCTCCCAGCAGTCGGGCAGGTAGGACAGCAGCAGGCGGGCCGCGGAGATGACCTCCCAGTCGGAGCCGAACACTTCGTCGGCGCAGCCCGAGACGGTCGCGTGCATCATCGCGCCGCCCATCTCCTCCAGCGTGGTCAGCTCCCCGGTGACCTTTTCCGCGACCCGGGGCGAGGCCAGGTACATCGAGGCGTTGCCTTCCACCATGCCGACCCAGTCGGTGAAGGCGGGCATGTACGCCCCGCCGGCCGCGGACGGGCCGAGCAGGCAGCAGAGCTGCGGCACCCGGCCGGACAGCGCGACCTGCAGCTGAAAGATACGCGAGGCGCCGCGGCGGTCGGAGAAGAAGCCGAGCTGGTCGGTGAGCCTGCCGCCCGCCGAGTCCACCAGGTAGATCACCGGGAGCAGGTCGCGGTCTGCCCGTTCCAGGATCCGGACCTGCTTCTCGCAGGTCAGCTTGCCCCAGGAGCCGGCTTTGACCGCGAAGTCGTGGGCGATCACGGCGACCTTCCGGCCGTCGATCCGGCCTACGCCGGACCGGACGCCGTCGGCCGGCAGGCCGTCGGCCGTCGCGTTCGCGAGCAGTCCGTCCTCCCGCCAGCTACCCGGGTCCAGCAGCACCGCCAGCCGGTCGGCGACCGGCAGCTTGTCCGGCCAGCGCCCCGGGTTGTTGCCCCGGCGAGCCGCCCCCAGGGCGGCCCGGACCGCTCCCGCGCCATCGGCCGTGCGGGCTGCTCCGGCCGCCGCGGTGTCCGGCGCTGTCACCCAGGCAGTCCCTTGGCCAGGATCTCGAGCTGGATCTCGTCCGTGCCGCCGCCGATCCGCAGCACCCGGGCGTCACGGTAGTGGCGGGCGACCGGAGTCTCCTCCAGGAAGCCGCTGCCGCCGAAGATCTGGACGCACTCGTCGACGATGTGGTTCGCCGCGATCGCCGCGTGATACTTGGCCTGAGCCACCGACATGGCCGCGTCCGGATGACTGGCGTCCAGCCGTGCCGCCGCCTGGTAGGTGAGCAGGCGGGCCGCCGCCAGCTCGACCGACATGGCGGCCAGCCGGTGCCGGATCGTCTGCAGCTGGATCAGCGGGCCGCCGAATACCTCACGGTCCCGGGCGTAGGTGGTCGCGGCGTGCAGGCACTCCTCCGCGTGGCCCACCCCCATCGCGGCCAGGGTCAGCCGTTCCAGCTGGAACGCCGACATGATCTGGTGAAAGCCCCGGTCCTGCTCACCGAGTACCGCGTCCCCCGCGACCAGGCAATCAGACAGGATGACCTCGCGGGTGTCCGACGCGTGCCAGCCCATCTTGCGCAGCGGCCGGCCCACCGACAGGCCCGGGTTATCGGCCTCCACGAGGAACGTGGTGATCCCGCGGTGCCCGTCGGGCGAGGTGCGGGCGGCGACCACCAGCACGTCCGCGATCCCGGCGTTGGTGATGAACATCTTGGTGCCGTTGAGGCGGAACCCGCCAGCCGCCTGCTCCGCGTACGGGGGGCTCCCGTCCCCCGGACCCGCTGGCCCGTCTCCGGGCACGGGCGTGGCCCGGGTGGTGATGCCGCCCACGTTGGATCCGGTGCCCGGCTCGGTGACCGCGATCGAGGCGATCTTCTCGCCGGCGATCAGGCCTGGCAGGTAACGGGCGCGCTGCGCCTCGGTACCGTAATTCGCGATGTGCGGCGTCGACATGTAACCGGTCACCAGCGCGGTGACGGCGATGCCGCCGCTGGCCCGGGCCAGTTCCTCGGCGAGCACCACGATCGCCAGCGTGTCGCCCGCGCCGCCGCCGTAGGCTTCCGGCACGGCCAGCCCGAGCAGGCCGGCACTACCCATCTCCTTCAACAGCGCCGCGGGAGGACGCCCGGCCTCTTCCGATTCGTCCACCACCGGCCGGACGTGACGATCCACGAAGCTTCGCACGCTGGCCCGGAATTCCTCGTGCTCAGCATCAAGTTCCCAGCTCATCGCTGCGGTCATGACTGGCCTCCTCGCCTGCCCTGGCGGCCGTGCCCACTCAGCGCCAAGCTTACCAATATCAGCTACTAATGAATGTTCATTAGTACCGTAAGCTGCTGCGCGTGGAGAGGTCAACCGCAACCAACGTCGGCACCGTGCTCGACGCGGCTTGCCTGCTCTTCGCTGATCGCGGCTACCGGGCCACCTCGATGAAGGACATCGCCAGTGAGCTCGGGGTGCGCGCCCCGAGCCTGTACAACCACGTGACGTCTAAGCAGGAAATCCTGTACGCGATCATGGACAAGGCGATGGACCGCGCCCTCGCCGCCCTGGCCGGGGCCCTAGACGGGGTGGATGACGTGGCGGAGCAGCTGCGCCGGGCCACCGAGTCGCTGGTCCTCGACTTTCTGCGCTATCCGGCCGAGGTGACGGTCTGCAACGTCGAAGTTCGCAGTCTGGACCCTGGCTACCGCCTCGCGATCGTGGCCAAGCGGGACCGGTACGGAGCCCGGGTACGCGGCATTATCGAGCACGGCTGCCGGACCGGCCGGTTCCGGACGCCGACGCCGCAGATCGCCGCCTTCGCCGTCCTGGAGATGGGCAACAGCGCGAAGTCCTGGTTCAGGCCCGGCGGCCGCTACACCGACAGCTACGTGGCCCGGGCCTACGGTGACTTCGCCCTGCGGGTCGTCGGGCAGGCGGACTGAGCGATCGGCGGCGGTACGGTGAGACCGTGAGCTGGCCCTGCCTTTGCGCGCCGGGAGCCGGGCGATGACCGCCGCCGGCTCCGGGCTGGCGCCCGTGACCCGCGACGACCTGCCCGCGGCCCAGCAGCCGGAGTGGCCGGACAGCGGACACCTGGACGCGGTAACCGGCGAGCTGGCCACGCTGCCGCCGCTGGTCTTCGCCGGGGAGTGCGAGCGGCTCCGCGAGCGGCTGGCCGCGGTGACCCGGGGCGAGGCCTTCGTGCTGCAAGGCGGCGACTGCGCCGAGACGTTCGAAAGCGCGACCGCCGAAGCGGCCCGCGCCAAGCTGCAGACCCTGCTGCAGATGGCGCTGGTGCTCACCTACGGGGCCAGCGTGCCCATCGTCAAGATCGCGCGGATGGCCGGCCAGTTCGCCAAGCCCCGGTCCCGGCCGACCGAGGTGCGCCAGGGCGTGGAACTGCCCGCCTACCGCGGCGATGCCGTCAACGGCTTCGAGTTCACCCGCCAGGCCAGGACGCCCGATCCCGGCCGGCTGCTGCGCGCCTACCACTGCTCCGCGGCCACGCTGAACCTGTGCCGCGCCTTCGCCGCCGGCGGCGACGCCGGCCTGCACCAGGCGCACGGCTGGAACCAGGACTTCGTCCGGGCCAGCCCGGCCGGGCAAAACTACGAGCGGCTGGCTGAGGAGATCGACCGGGCCCTGTCGTTCATGCGCGCCTGCGGCGCCAACCCGGCCGAGCTGCGTTCGGTGGAGCTTTACACCTCACACGAGGCTCTGCTCCTGGACTACGAGCAGGCCCTGACCAGGTCCGATCCTGGCACCGGCCTGCGCTACGGCGCATCGGCGCACTTCTTGTGGATCGGCGAGCGCACCCGCGCCCTGGACGGTGCGCACGTCCGCTTCGCCCAGGACATCGGCAACCCGGTCGGGGTCAAGCTGGGCCCGTCGACGACCCCCGGGGAGGTCCTCGCGCTCGCCGAAGCCCTCAACCCGGCCGGCGTGCCCGGCCGGCTCACTTTCATTACCCGGATGGGCGCCGACCGGGTCCGCGATCTCCTTCCCCCGCTGGTCCAGGCGGTCACCCGGACCGGGACCCCGGTCGCCTGGGTCTGCGATCCGATGCACGGCAACACCTTCGAGGCTCCCAGCGGGTACAAAACGCGGCGCTTCGACGACGTCCTGGCGGAGGTGCACGGGTTCTTCGAGGTGCACCGGGCGCTCGGCACCCATCCAGGCGGCATCCATATCGAATTCACCGGCGACAACGTGACCGAATGCGTCGGCGGCAGTCACCAGATCGCCGAGGACGACTTGTACCAGCGGTACGAGACCGCCTGTGATCCGCGGCTCAACCGCAGCCAGTCCCTGGACCTGGCGTTCACCGTGGCTGAGAGCTACCGCACGTCCCCCCGCGAAGGCGGCCGCCCCGGGGCCGCGGCCGCCGCGATCGCTCGTTCACCAGGTGCCCGGAGCTGATTCCCCGCTCGATCCGTGATTGACATTGTCGTACAAGTGTTTGATATTAAAATCATGATGACATCGGTTACTGGACATAAAGACGAGCCGAACGAGCGTGACCAGCTCACGGTGACCAAGCTGACCTGCACGGCCCGGTGGCACGCGGCCCGGCGGGAACCCACGCCGGAGGAACTAATCGCCGCCGTGGCCGAGCTACGGGAGATAGCCGGCCCGCGCAGGGACCTGCTGGCCGAAGCGGCGGGCCTGCTTACCGGCTTCTACCGGGGTACCCCCGAGGAGAGCAGGGCCCGGACCGCCGCCCGGTACTGCCGGGCGGCAGGCGCCGACCCGGGCCTGCTCCCGTGGTGGGTCGAGGAAGGTCAGCGCCGGGCCTCCTGCGCGAGGCAGGAATCGGACCGTACTTACCTGGGCGTCCTAGGCTGGGCGTCCTAAGCTGGGCGCACGGCGCGGGGCGGCTGGCAGGCTGACCCCGTTCGGTCCTGGAGGTTACGGATACGACCGCCCGGTGACTTGCTCTTCGAGGGCCTGCGGACTGGCCCGGACGACGGCGGGATCGAATCCAGCCGCCAGCGCGGCTAGCGCCGCGTCAAGGTAGCAGGGCAGCTCCGCGTCAGCCCGGGCGGACCAGCGGTCGTAGGCCGCGCGGCAGGCGGCCAGGGTGGCCCGGCCGACCGCGAGCGGATACAGCGAGTCGGCCGGCTGGCCGATCCTGACCGCGGCGAAATCGCTGATGGCCCGCTCCCACGCATCGTAGTGGACGGCCGTGCTGGACTGCAGGGCTGGCACGCAGCCGATCAGGTTCATCCGCATCCGCAGCTCGGGGACGTCCTGCGGGCCGTAGTGGTTGGCCCTGACCACAGCCCGGCGGATGGCGTCCATCATCGGCACCTCGGCCGGCACCTCGGCCAGCGCGGCGGCGATGGTGTCGACCTCACGGTCGAACTCACTCCACAAGACGCTGGCCTTCGAGCCGAAGTAGCGGAAGAACGTCCGCTTGCTGACGCCGGCCTCCGCGGCGATCTGCTCGATGGTGGTGCTGTCGAAGCCCTGGTCGGTAAACAGCCGCAGGGCGATCAGCTCGAGCTCGCGGCGGCTGGTGCCCGGAGGCCGGCCGCGCCGGCCGGCCGCCTCGTCCACCGTGTTGCCGGTCAGCACGGTCGCTGCCTCCCAGGAAAGAGCCGGGAGAGTTAACCCCCGGACCAGCCTTGCTTATGTCACAAGGTGACGTTAACATGCGAAATATATTCGTCACCGTGTGACGGAAATCGAGCTGGTGAAATTAGCAGGCCATCTGCGCAGCTAGGAGAGCGGTATGAGCAAACGCGACGGGACCGCCGAGGTCACGGACATCAGCACCGATGTCACCGCGGAACCGGCAGCCGGACCTGAGCTGGCGACGGCGGACCTGCTCGTGGAAGAGGTCTCCATCGACGGCATGTGCGGTGTCTACTGAGGCACCCGCCAGCGGCGGGCGGGC
Source organism: Actinomycetota bacterium (assembly GCA_030853115.1). Lineage (GTDB taxonomy): Bacteria > Actinomycetota > Actinomycetes > Streptosporangiales > Streptosporangiaceae > Palsa-504. Next base: position 1,441 of record JALYVS010000107.1, on the reverse strand, counting down.
CGGGTTTGACCTCGACCGCCCCTGGCAATTGCATCCGCAGGTGTCGGTACGCCCGGAACGGTTCGGCGCGCTGCTCTATCACTTCGGTACCCGCAGGCTTTCGTTCTTGAAAAGCCCGGCCCTGCTGACCGTGGTCAGCTCCCTGGGTGAAGCCGCCAGTGCCAGGCAGGCTTGCCGGACCGCAGGCGTGGCCGAGGCGGAGCTGCCGGCCTACGCCGCCGCGCTGCAGACCCTGGCGAGTTCGCACATGATCACTGCGCGGGTGAGCTCATGACCCAGCCCGTGACCACACTGCCGCTGGTCGAGCAGTTCGCTTACGGGCTGGACGCGCCGATCTGCCTGACCTGGGAGCTGACGTACGCCTGCAACTTGTCCTGCGTGCACTGCCTGTCCAGCTCGGGGCGCCGCGACCCGCGCGAGCTTTCGACGGCCGAATGCCGGGCGGTGATCGACGAGCTGGAACGGATGCAGGTCTTCTACGTCAACATCGGCGGCGGTGAGCCCACGGTCCGTTCGGACTTCTGGGAGCTGGTGGATTACGCCACCGCCCATCACGTCGGCGTGAAATTCTCCACCAACGGCGTGAAGATCACCCCGCAGGTGGCTCGCCGGCTGGCGGCCAGTGACTACGTCGACGTGCAGATCTCCCTGGATGGCGCGACCGCCGACGTCAACGACGCGGTGCGCGGCTCGGGCTCCTACCGCACCGCGCTGCGGGCCATGTCGAACCTGGCTTCGGCGGGTTTCCGGGGCTTCAAGATTTCGGTCGTCGTGACCAGGCAGAACGTTGGTCAGCTAGACGACTTCAAGGCGATCGCCGACCGGTTCGGCGCCCAGCTGCGGCTGACCCGGCTGCGGCCATCGGGTCGCGGCGCCGACGTGTGGGACGAGTTGCACCCGACCGCGGCTCAGCAGCGGCAGCTTTACGACTGGCTGGTGGCCCGGGGCGAGCAGGTGCTGACCGGCGACTCGTTCTTCCACCTGGCGGCCTACGGAGACGCGCTGCCCGGCCTCAACCTGTGCGGCGCGGGCCGCGTGGTCTGCCTGATCGACCCGGTCGGCGACGTGTACGCGTGCCCGTTCGCGATCCACGACAGCTTCCTGGCCGGCAACGTCCGCGGTCCTGGCGGTTTCGTGTCGGTGTGGCGGGACTCGGAGCTGTTCGCCGACCTGCGCCGGCCGCAGACCGGCGGCGCATGCCACTCCTGCTCAGCCTATGACTCGTGTCGCGGCGGGTGCATGGCCGCGAAGTTCTTCACCGGGCTGCCGCTGGACGGCCCCGACCCCGAGTGCGTCCAGGGTCACGGCGAGCGCGCGCTGGCAGCGGTGCCGGGCGCGGGCGCGCCGCGCCCGTCAGGAGACCATTCGCACCGGGGGCGGAGATCCGGGGCGGTGCCGGTGTCGATCGGCCGCCGGCCGCCGGCCGAGAGCGGCATGGTTC
>JALYVS010000509.1 GCA_030853115.1 Actinomycetota bacterium | reverse complement strand
GGTGCTAGCCGGGCGGATCAGCACCGCCCTCGGCATCCGGGTATCGATGGCCGACCTGTTCAAGGCCTCCACCGTCGGTGACCTGGACCGCCGCCTCAGCCTCATGGCCCAGGACCGGACGACGCCATGACCCCCCCGCGCACGCTGGACCAGGAATCGAAGCGGTACCCGCTGTCCTTCACGCAGGAATGGTTCGTCACGCTGGACCAGGGCGACGAGGGCGGAGCGTTCGGCCGCCGGTTCATCCTGGTCTCCGCGATCCGCGTCACCGGCCCGGTCGATCTGGGGGTCCTGCAGGGCGCACTCGACGACGTCGTCACGCGCCATGAGCTGCTCCGCACCCTGGTGGTCCGGGACGCGGACCCGCCCTACCAGATCGTCCGGCCGCCGTGCCCGGTCCCGCTGGAGGTCAGGGACCTGCCCCCGGACGCCGGCGCATCCCGGGACATGACCGCCCAGGAACTGATCGTCGAAGCTGAGGCCGGCACCATCAGCGCCCGGGACGTGCCGCTGCTGCGGGCGCAGCTGTGCCGGTTCGACGACCGGGACAGCGTCCTGTTCCTGACCGTCCACCACTCAGTCACAGATGCCTGGTCACTGCAGGTGATCCTGCGCGACCTCGGGGCCCTGTACACGGCCCGGCACACCGGCATCCCGGCGAAACTGCCACCGGTCCGGCAATACCGCGAGTACGCCGAATGGCAGCGAGCCAATGCCTGCAACCCGGCCGAGGACGGCGCGCCGGCCTACTGGCGGGAGAACCTTCACGGCGCCCGTGAATTCACCATCCCGAACGACCACGGGCACCCGGAAAGCTATTCCCGCCCATATTCGCTGTACGTCCACGTCATTGACGCCGACGTCATCGCGGAGGCCTCCGCTGTCGCCACGGCTACCCGCAGTACCTTGTTCACGGTCCTGCTCTCGGCCTTCTACGTCCTGGCCCACAAGATCACCGGGTCCACCGACCTGGCGATCCGGGCCTTCACCGCCGGCCGCGACGAGGAGCAGTTCCAGGACACCATGGGATTGTTCCTCAACGTGGTGCCGTTCCGGACCAATCTGGATGGCTGCACGACCTTCCGCGATGTCGTCGCGCGCACGATGGAAACCTTCATCGACGCCATGGCGCACGAGCTCCCGGTCAACGTGGTCGAGCAGGCGCTTCCCGACTTCCTGAAATCACGCGAGGACCTGCGGACGTCGCAGCTGATCATCTCGAACTCGGTGTCGCTGTTCGACGACGATCTCACCCACCCCATCGCCGATGGCGCCCGCGAAATAAGCGAGCGCCTGCTGCAAGAACCCGTCCACCACGACATCCCCAGCGGCATGGTGTGGAACCTGGACGTGCAACCGTCCGGCGAGCTAAACGGTAGCGTGCTGTTCAACCAGGACGAATTCGACGAGAGCACCGTGCAGGGCTGGGCCGGCGACCTCCGGCGAATCCTCACCAGCGCCGTCCACCACCCCGACCAGGACTGGAAAGCGCTCTAACCAGATCACCCACCGGGTCGCGAGGGCAGGCGGGCGGACGAGCACGAGACTGAGGAGCTCCCGCCCGCCTGGGCTACTGGTCGAGGTATCTGTCGATGGCCCGGACGGTCGGGTTGCCCATGAAGGTCTTCAGGCTGATCTTGATGCTCATCTGCTGGGTCAGCCTGGCGACCAGGACGGCGGCGAGCAGGGAGTGGCCGCCCAGGTCGAAGAAGCTGTCGTCGACGCCGGCCTGGCTGATGCCGAGGACCTGCGCGAACAGCTCGCACAGGGCCTGTTCCCGGGCGGTGGCCGGGGCCTGGAACGCCCCGGCGCCGGAGGCGTAGTCCGGGGCGGGCAGGGCACGGCGGTCCAGCTTGCTGTTCGCGGTCCGCGGCAGGGTATCCAGGACCACGACCGCGGCGGGCACCATGTAACCGGGCAGGACCCGCCCGGCGGCGTCCCGCAGCCCGGACGGGTCCAGCACCGCCCCGGCCGCCGGGACCACGTAGCCGGCCAGCCGCTTGTCCCCGGGCCGATCCTCCCGTACCGCCGCCGCGGCATGCGCCACGCCCGGCTGGGCGGCGAGCACGGCCTCGATCTCGCCGAGCTCGATCCGGAACCCGCGGATCTTCACCTGGTCATCAACCCGGCCCAGGTATTCCAGCTCCCCCGCCGTCGTCCACCGCGCCAGGTCCCCGGTCCGGTACATCCGCTCCCCCGGCGCCCCGAACGGGCACGCCACGAAGCGCTCCGCGGTCAGCCCAGGCCGGTTCAGGTACCCTCGCGCCAGGCCGCCCGCCAGGTACAGCTCCCCGGCCACCCCCGGCGGGACCAGCCCTAGCGCCTCGTCCAGCACCAGCGCCCCCCGGTCCCGGATCGGCCGCCCGATCGGCGGCGAGCCCGCCACCTGCCCGGCCCCGTCCACGGTGTAGGTGGTGGCGTACACCGTGGCCTCAGTCGGGCCGTAGATGTTGATGATCCGCGCACCCGGCACCGCCGCCTTGACGGCCGCGACTACCGGCCCGGTCAGTGCCTCCCCGCACAGTGCCACCACCGGGGCCCGCGCCGCTGTCCCCGGCGAGGCCAGGACCTGCGCTAGCGCCGTCGGCACCGCGCTGATCATGCTCCCGTGCCATGGCCCGGACGTCAGCGCCAGCAGGTCCGGCACGATCTCGATACTGCCCCCCGCCGCCAGCGGCGCGAAGACCTCGAACACCGATACGTCGAAACTCAGCGACGTCGACGCCAGCACCCTGGCCAGCTCCGCCGCGGGGAACTCGGCTCGTGCCCAGGACACCAGGCCGGCGACGCTGTGATGCTCGATCACGACGCCCTTGGGTCGTCCGGTAGAGCCGGAGGTGTAGATCACGTAGGCCGGGCTGGACGGCCGCAGCCCGGCGGGCCGCTCCGCGCCGGCCAGGTCCGTACCAGCCAGCCGGGAGATCGCGGCGCTGGTGGCGGGGTCGTCCAGCGCCACCTGCGGCGTCCCGTCCGGCAGGCCCTGTCCGGCCAGCACCGTGGTCAGCACCGCGACGGGGCAGGCGTCGGCGAGCATGTAGGCGATCCGGCCGGGCGGGTAGGCCGGGTCGACGGGGAGGTACGCGGCGCCGGCCTTGAGCACCGCGAGTACGGCCACGATCATGTCCGGGGAGCGGGGCACGGCGATGGCGACCAGCCGCTCGGGGCCCGCGCCCAGGGTGACCAGGTACCGGGCGAGGCGGTTAGCACGCGCGTTGAGCTCGGCGTAGGAGACCTGGGTGGGGCCGTAGATGACGGCTGGGGCGTCCGGGGTCCGGGCGGCCTGCGCCTGGAGCAGCCCTGGCAGCGTCGCCTCCGGGCCGGCCGCTGACGTGTCACGGGCGGTGTCGTCCCAGTGCGCTAGTTCCTGCCGTTCGGCGGTGGTCAGGATGGGCAGGGTGCTCAGGGGCCGGGCGGGAGCGGCGGCGGCGTGGCGGAGCAGCCGGGTCAGCCGGGCCGCGAGCGCCTCGACGGTGGCCCGGCCGAACAGGTCGGCGGCGTACTCCAAGGTGCCGCTGATCCCGGCCGGGGCCCCGGCGGCGTCGCGGTCCTGATGGAAGGCCAGGGTCAGGTCGAACCTCGCCGCCCCGGCCGGGACCGGCTCAGAGACGACCCGCAGCCCGGGCAGCTGCCAGCGGCCCGCGCCGACGTCCTCATCGGCCAGCATTACCTGGAACAGCGGATGCCGCGCCGCGGACCGGACCGGGTTCAGCACCTCGACCAGCCGCTCGAACGGGACATCCTGACGGGCCTGAGCCGCCAGGACTGTCTCCCGGACCCTGTCGAGCAGCTCGCCGAAGTCCGGGTCACCGGACACATCCGCGCGGAGCACCAGCGTGTTCACGAAAAACCCGACCAGGTCATGGACCGCCTCATCGGTCCGCCCGGCCACCGGCGCGCCCACCGGGATATCGGTTCCGGCACCCATTCGGGACAGCAACGCGGCCAGCCCCGCCAGCACCACCATGAACACTGTGGCCTGATGCTCCCGCGCCAGCCCGGCCAGCGCCCCGTGCAACCCGGTGCCCGCCAGCTCCCACCGGACCTCCCCGCCCCGCTGCGACGCCTCCCCCGGCCGCGGCCGGTCCGACGGCAGAACCAGCTCCTCCGGCAGCCCCGCCAGCGCCTCCCGCCAGTACCCCACCTGCCCCGCTAGCACCCCCCCGGTCTGCCCGTCCCCGCCCTCTTCGGCGGGGCCGCCGAGCAGGTCCCGCTGCCATAGCGTGTAGTCGGCGTAC
>JALYVS010000508.1 GCA_030853115.1 Actinomycetota bacterium | reverse complement strand
GGGCCGGAGCCTGGAGCTGCTGGTCCGGAGCCTGCTGGGCCGGAGCCTGGGGCTGCCGGGCTGGCGCCTGGCGGGGAGCGGCTGTCTGGTCAGCAGCGGGCCGATCGGCTGCGGGGCGGCCGCGGGCGGACTCGGGGGCATGCGGTTCGCCTGGGGCGGAGAATCCGGCCCGTTCGGCATGATCGTCGTTACTGGGATGCGGCGCGCGCTGGGGTGCCTGGGGTACCGGCGCCAGCGTCCCCCGGCCTGCGGCCTCTAGCCGTTCCAGCCGGGTGAGCAGCGATTTCTCGTCGGTCGCGGCGGCCGGCAGCAGGACCTGCGCGCACATCAGCTCGAGCAGCAGCCGGGGCGAAGTAGCGCCGCGCATCTGGTCCAGGCCAGTGCTGATGATCTCAGCCGCCCGGGTCAGCCCGGCCTGGCCGAACCGCTCCGCCTGCGCGGCCATCCGCTCCGCCCGGTCCGGTGCCAGGTCCAGCAGCCCGATCTGCGCCGCGTCGGGCACCGCGGCCAGCACGATCAGGTCCCGGAACCGGTCCAGCATGTCGGCCGCGAACCGGCGCGGCTCATGGCCGCCCTCGATGACCCGGTTCACCACCCGGAAGGCCGTCGCGCCGTCGGAGGCGGCGAACGCGTCCGCGATCTCGTCGAGCAGGCTGGCGTCGGTAAAGCCGAGCAGCGCCACCGCGCGTTCGTAGCGCAGGCCCGACTCGTCGCTGCCGGCCAGCAGCTGGTCCAAAATGGAGAGCGAGTCACGGACTGAGCCTGCCCCGGCCCGCACCACCAGCGGCAGCACGGCATCCTCGACCGTGACGCCCTCAGCGCGCACGATGCCCTGCATCAGCTCCCGCAGCACCGACGGCGGAACCAGGCGGAACGGGTAGTGGTGCGTGCGCGACCGGATGGTCGGGATGACCTTCTCCGGCTCGGTGGTGGCAAAAATGAACTTCAGGTGCGATGGCGGCTCTTCGACCAGCTTCAGCAGCGCGTTGAAGCCCTGCTGGGTCACCATGTGCGCCTCGTCGATGATGTAGATCTTGAAGCGTCCGGACACCGGCGTGTAAAACGCCCGCTCGCGCAGTTCCCTGGCGTCGTCGACCCCGCCGTGCGAGGCCGCGTCGATCTCGATCACGTCGATGCTGCCCGGCCCGGCGGGTGCGAGCGCGACGCAGGAATCGCAGACTCCGCAGGGTTCGGGGGTCGGGCCCTTGACGCAATTCAGCGAGCGGGCCAGAATCCGGGCGCTCGACGTCTTGCCGCACCCGCGCGGCCCGCTGAACAGGTAAGCGTGATTGATCCGCCCGGTCCGCAGCGCCTGGGCGAGCGGACCGGTGACATGGTCCTGCCCCTTAACCTCGGCGAACGTCGCCGGACGGTACTTGCGGTACAGCGCTATCCCGGACTGCGCTATCCCGGACTGCGCTACCCCGGACGGGGCTACCCCGGACTGGGCTTGCCCAGACTGCGCTGCCCCCGACTGCGTTACCCCGGACGGGGCTAGTCCGGACAGGGTCAGGCTCGCCGGGGTCGTTCCGCCGCCTTCCGACGCGGCTGCTGCCATCAGCTCATCCTCACCGGGTAATGGGGACCCCCCGCACACCCGTCAGAGCCCGCGTACCCTTGCTGCCTTCCGGCCCTGGGGGGGTTGGCGGGATAAACGCCGTGCGGGGGGTCGGGAGCTAGTGTAGCCAGCCGCGGGACCTGATGCTGCGTTAGCCACCGCCCTGCTTCAGAAGCTGGCGGCTCAGCGGTCCCATCCTGCAGCTGAGTAACCGGCGCGCCCGCGGATTCGGGTAAGCTCTGCGGCGGAGGATTCGCCTAGTGGCCTATGGCGCACGCTTGGAAAGCGTGTTGGGTGCAAGCCCTCAAGAGTTCGAATCTCTTATCCTCCGCCAGCTGTAACTAGGCAACGGGTGTATCGCACCCCTGAGCGCCTACTACTACCTGTCGCGGATCGGTGACCGCTCGTTGAGCACGGCCACCCCGCATGCAGCCTTTCTCGCGCCCGACAATGGTGGGCTTCATGATCACGAAGACTTTTAGCCCTTTTTTGGGGGTATAAGTCTTCGTGATCATGGAAAATAACCTGGCTTGATGGCGCTTCGGGGCAGCGCTGGCACTTAGTCGTGAGGGGTTTCAGCTCGGCTCGACGCTCTGGTCGACGGGCTGGTTCAGGTGCTGGTCTAGCAGACGGTCCAGGGCCTGGTCCAGGTACGCTTCCGGTCCCGGTCCGGTGGCGCTGTACGCCCGCAGGGTGATGACGTCGGCCGACGGGGCCAGACGCCGGCTCAGCTGAGCGTCGGCAAGAATTTCTTCCTCGTTAGGCGACAAGGTGATGATCATCGCCAGCACGAACGTCAGGACGCTCACGCTAAGGAGCAACGGGAACAGGAAGTTGTCCGAGGTGCGCCCGGACACGGTCATCCCGCTCCCCCCCGCATAGATGTGCATCGCGGCCATCCCGGTGTAGTGCATGCCGGTAACGGCGGCACCCATCACCAGCGATGCGCCGAGACTGGACCACACCCCCCGGACGTGCAGGCCGGCCACCAGCGCCGCCGTTCCCACGACGATCGCGACCAGCACTGACAGCCCGACCATAGCCACGTTGTACCGCACGGTGTCTGGCATGCTCATCGCGGACATCCCGACGTAGTGCATGGTCGCGACGCCGAGGCCGATGACCGCCCCGCCGGCCAGCACCGGCAGCAGGCCGCCGCCGGCGTAGCCGACGATGAACAGGCCGACCGCGACGACGACGACCGCGACCAGCAGGCTGATCAGGGTGACGGGCACGTTGTACAGGATTTGCCGTCCGGGGATCGTGAAGCCGAGCATGGCAATGAACTGCATGACCCAGATGCCGGTGGCGCCAAGCGCCACGGACGCGAGCAGCAGCCAGATGGCGCGTGTCCGGCCGGTATAAGCGCGGGCCCGCGTGATACACCGGAGGCCGAGGAACGACCCCAAGCAGGACATTAAGTAGCCGAGACCCGGATTCAGCAGACCGTGCGAGAAGTTGTAGACCGGCACTTGCACCACTTGTCCCCCCAAGGGATACTTTCCTACCTGCTGCGACGAATCTGGACAGGTGTCCTGCGGGGCAGATACTGAAAGTAGCAGAGTGGTCACGCAAATGTCCGGAAGACGAGCGAAAAGCGTACGCCGCCGACTGATGCGCTAGCTCTGGAGGCCGGAGTAGAGCCAGGTGCGTGCCGCCTGACGGGGCAGCCGGGACTGGTCAGCGACCGCCCTTACTCCAGGCATCCGTGGATTTGCTGCAGGCGGCGAACCGGACTGTCCCGCTGGCGATGACCTGATCCGACGAGAGTCCCGGGCAGGCCTTACTGGTGGCCACCACCATGACCATGACCAAGCTCAGCACGCTCAGGACGATGACGGAGACCATCACCATCAGCCACCGCGCTGACCGGCGGACGATGGCCTCGGCCGCGGGCATAGTCCCGGCAGGCGCCAGCCGGGCAAAAGCCGCGAACATCGATTTCAGCTGAGGGTCCGCCGCCTGGAGCACCCGCTCGATTTGTTCGAGAACCGCTTGCTGACGGGGGGGCAGGCTCATCTGGTCTCCGCTGCGTTCCATTGCTGTCGCTGCCGTGCCGTCTGGGCGCCGGTCCAGGCTAAGGCGGCTCAGGCGGGTTCCGGCAGCAGTCGATCAACTATTACCCACGTCACGGCGGCAAGACAAGCTGGGCCCGGTGAAGACCGGTGAGAACTGCACGGCCGCGAGCGGAGCAGGTCAGCGAGGCACGTGACGCGTGAGGAACACGCGGTTGGGCGCGGCATGCCGGCCGGCCGGCCGCTGACCGCTCCAGCGGGGATTCAGCCGGGTCAGGGCCTGCTTGACCGCGGATACGACACGCTTCGAGTGGAAGGGACCAGCCGACCAGGAACTATTGAGCTCCGAGTACCGGGCCTGAATCCGGGCAGTCTTTATCCCGTCGCTGAGCATGAAGCGCCCTCCCCATTACCTGGCCATCGCCAGGTCTCGACCCCGAGCGGATCATCGCATCAGTATTATCCGCCCTTAGGGCACGAGACGCGTGTACCGGGAAAACGGTGTTCGCTGTGGCGAAATCGATTACTTAGAGTATTTACCTCATGCCCAATGCCGTTGAATTAAGGTTCCCGGATCCAGGTTTCCACATATCCACCGGCGGACGCGCCGAGATCTGTGGATAACGTGTTAATGGTTGCCAAGATGATGGCATCTCCCTTAGATTGACGGAATG